>NZ_SJFM01000085.1:0-3307 GCF_029478545.1 Vibrio sp. 1180_3 | reverse complement strand
TCCACTTGAATTGCTTGTTATGTGAATTTTACCGTGAATTCAAAGTAAACCACCGTAGAAATGAAGAGATTTGAATAAGTTACGTACAAAAACGATGCTTACCAAAACCTAAATTTCACAGCGATCTGAGCCAAAGAGAGCCGCTTACAGAATCGAAAACAAAGAAAGCGCCCTTTCAGCAACCGCTAAATTTTTTGCGTCACCAGATTTTCAGAGCTGAATGTCAGCAAGAAAACCAGTCAAAAGGACATTTCAATTAAAGCGATTTGAAACTGACGAAACTCAACACAAGCCAGATCCAAAACTTAATTGAGGCAACCCAAGAACCTTGAAAACGATCAATATCAGGTTGTTCAAGAATCCATTTCGACCAAGCCAACTTGCCGAAAACACGGAACGAATTCTCAATAAAATCGTAGCTTTGACCTAAAAAACTGACCAAACACATAACGCCCAATTAAGTGGTGAACAACGCACTGACCAAGTCGCTGCATTGCACCGTAAAACACTTTACCTGACGCATAGTAAAACTGCCACGCGTTGAGAATCCACTTGAATTGCTTGTTATGTGAATTTTACCGTGAATTCAAAGTAAACCACCGTAGAAATGAAGATATTTGAATAAGTTACGTACAAAAACGATGCTTACTAAAACCTAAATTTCACAGCGTTCTTAGCCAAAGAGAGCCACTTACAGGATCAACAACAAAGAAAGCGCCCTTTCAGCCACAACAAAACTTTTGCTTCACCAGACTTTCAGAGCTGAACTTCAGCAAGAGAGTCAGTCAAAAAGACATTTCAATTGAAGCGATTTGAAACTGACTAAACTCAACACAAACCAGATCCAAAACTTAATTGAGGCAACCCAAGAACCTTAAAAACGATAAATCTCAGGTTGTTCAAGAATCCATTTCGACCAAGCCAACTTGCCGAAAAAACGGAACGAATTCTCAATAAAATCGTAGAATTAACCTCAAAAACTCATCAAACACATAACGCCCAATTAAGTGGTGAACAACGCACTGGCCAAGCCGCTGCATTGCACCGTAAAACACTTTACCTGACGCATAGTAAAACTGCCACGCGTTGAGAATCCACTTGAATTGCTTGTTATGTGAATTTTACCGTGAAATCAAAGTAAACCACCGTAGAAATGAAGGAATTTTAATAAGTTACGTACAAAAACGATATTTACCAAAACCTAAATTTCACAGAGATCTTAGCCAAAGAGAGCCACTTACAGAATCAACAACAAAGAAAGCGCCCTTTCAGCCACAACAAAACCTTTTGCTTCACCAGACTTTCAGAGCTGAATTTCAGCAAGTGAATCAGTCAAAAAGACATTTCAATTAAAGCGATTTTAAACTGACAAAATTCAACACAAACCAGATCCAAAACTCCATTGAGGCAACCCAAGAACCTTGAAAACGATCAATATCAAGTTGTTCAAGAATCCATTTCGACCAAGCCAACCTGCCGAAAACACGGAACAAATTATCAATGAAATCGTAGCTTTGACCTTAAAAACTCATCCAACACATAACGCCCAATTAAGTGGTGAACAACGCACTGACCAAGCCGCTGCATAACACCGTAAAACACTTTACCTGACGCATAGTAAAACTGCCACGCGTTGAGAATCCACTTGAATTGCTTGTTATGTGAATTTTACCGTGAATTCAAAGTAAACCACCGTGGAAATGAAGAGATTTGAATAAGTTACGTACAAAAACGATGCTGACCAAAACCTAAATTTCACAGCGATCTTAGCCGAAGAAAACCACTTACAGAATCAACAACAAAGAAAGCGCCCTTTCAGCAACCGCTAAACTTTTTGCTTCACCAGACTTTCAGTGCTGAATGTCAGCAAGCAAATCAGTCAAAAATGCATTTCAATTGAAGCGATTTGAAACCACCGAAACCCAACGCAAACCAGATCCAGCACTCAATTGAGGCAACCCAAGAACCTTGAAAACGATCAATATCAAGTTGTTCAAGAATCCATTTCGACCAAGCCAACTTGCCGGAAACACGGAACGAATTTTCAATGAAATCGTAGTTTTGACCTCAAAAACTCATCCAACACATAACGCTGCGTTAAGTGGTGAGCAACGCAACCACAATCCTAAACCATTGCGCCTTAAACACAAAACTCAACCTAGAATCGAAAATCCCAAGCGTTGGAAATCCGTCTTAAACGCCTAGTTAGCTGCTGCACTTTAGCTAGCGAATTACGCCAAACTGCCTAATTTGAAACACATTATTGCTTTCAAACGGCAAAGTAAAACGGACAGCTGTGAAATTAAAACCTAATCCACGAAATGCGCTTGGCAAAGAAGAAATGACCGAGAAAATCACCATTCCTTAGCATGGTAATTTGCAAAGAATTCTATCGAAAAAGCCAACGACAAAGCACACGAAACGAATTTAGGAATGCATAAATTTCAACACCAAAGAAGCCGCGTCAACGAACTTAACAAACACAAGATTTCCCGTAAGCAGACTTCGTTAAGTTCAAACGCTTCCCGAAAAGTGCCACTGGCGAGATAGTTGAGAAACTGAGATTTGTCCGGTGTGTAGCTAGAAAACCGAAAGCCTTTCCACCCTAAATTCACCGTTTTTCTTAACCCCAGCTAACGCCCAATTAAGTGGTGAACAACGCACTGACCAAGCCGCTGCATTGCACCGTAAAACACTTTACTCAACGCATAGTAAAACTGCCACGCGTTGAGAATCCACTTGAATTGCTTGTTATGTGAATTTTACCGTGAATTCAAAGTAAACCACCGTAGAAATGAAGAGATTTGAATAAGTTACGTACAAAAATGATGCTTACCAAAACCTAAATTTCAAAGCGATCTAAGTCAAAGAGAGCCACTTGCAGAACCAACAACAAAGAAAACGCCCTTTCAGCCATAACAAAACCTTTTGCTTCACCAGACTTTCAGTATTGAATGTCAGCAAGCAAATCAGTCAAAAAGACATTTCAATTAAAGCGATTTGAAACTGGCGAAACTCAACACAAACCAAACCCAAAACATAATTGAGGCAACCCAAGAACCTTAAAACGATCAATCTCAGGTTGTTCAAGAATCCATTTCGACCAAGCCAACTTGCCGAAAAAACGGAACGAATTCTCAATGAAATCGTAGAGTTAACCCTAAAAACTCATCAAGCACATAACGCCCAATTAAGGGGTGAGCAACGCTACCACCCAACCTAAAGCATTACACCGTAACCACTAAAAGTGAAGTAGAAGAAAAAATGCCAAGCGTTGGGAATCCCTCTTAAATTGTTTGTTATGCAA
>NZ_SJFM01000084.1:0-3407 GCF_029478545.1 Vibrio sp. 1180_3 | reverse complement strand
CTCACTGCTTTGTAAGTTGCTGGGTGCCAACTGGTGCCTTCGTGAAGGCTTGAGCCTAGTGCGGTGAAAGTTGCACGCTGGGTTCTTAGAGGGGCGACACTTGGTAACAGGTGTCGTCTACTCGACAAAAACAAGCCTCCATCAGAAGGCCATATAAAAAAGGATTGGTATTTTTACCAATCCTTTTTTATATGGCTTTCTAGCTCAATCACTCATACTCAGAAGCATAAGTCTCTTCATAGGTGTGTGAGTAAAGTTCAAATAGGTTACCGAACGGGTCTTCTAGGTAAACCATTTGGGCTTGCTTGCTGTCATCTTCAGGGTGATAACGCATAATATCCATGCGGACTTTACCGCCCAATTTTTCAGTACGCTCAATAACACCATGGAAGTCATCGGTTTGAAGACAAAAATGGAAAATACCGATGCGAGAGAAATCCACTTCGTGCTTCTCAGCACGTTCTTTCATTTCAAACAACTCAAAACCAATACCGTCATTGGTAACTAAATGGGCAATGTTAAAACCTTTAAAACCTTCACCAAATACCGCGATACACATTCTGCCAATTGCCGTTTCACGTTCTTCTTCTACTTTCGTATTGCCCATTACCACTTTTAGGCCGAGAGCTTTGGTATAAAACTCAACCGCTTTATCCATATTGCCGACCATAATACCCACATGGTTCATTTTCATAACTTAAACCTCAAATTCAGATGATTCATTGATAACTTGTTTCGATGAGGTGAGTATATGGAATAGAGAAAATTAACAGAAATTATCAATGATTATTAAATTGATAATTTAAAATTATCATGAGAGTGTGAGCATCGATATCATCGGTCATCATTGAATGCGTGGTTTATGACGCGGTTACGTTTTAACCTGTCCCAAGACCAACGTATTCTAAGCACAAAAAGCACTCATCATGTGTATAGTTGAACACCTTGAATTGCGGTCATATGAACTTCGAAGAGCCTTGCCATCAATGGCAATGAAGCGATTTTCCGTTACTTCACATAAGCTGTTAACCCAACGGGTAAAGCACTGTTGAAATTGCTCTGCATCCAAACGAGAAATGACTCGATCTATCGTGTCATGAACTGGCAGACCTTGCTAAAAAAAACGCTCACGATCTTACCCTGCGGCCTAATGTTGTCACCGCTTATAATTGTGATTCCATTGGTAATATTTTTGCCATGTTATTTTTGGTGCGATCCCACCAACTGCTGTAGGGATCTTTAGTGTATCGAATAGCCTTACCTTCTTTCATTTTAGTCCAGACAATATCGCCATCTTCAAGAGTCAGTTTAAACGCAACCGTATCAATATAGTCATCAAACTTCTGGGCAAGATAACGACCCAACGCCTCAGATTTAGTCAAAATACCGATTTCGGTATTTTCATTACGAGAGCGTGGATCTAAATTAAATGAACCAATAAAAGCCAAATGTCGGTCCATTACATAGTACTTCGCATGTAAGCTCAATTTTGATGCATTGGAAGGGCGTTTTTTATTAAACTGCTCATATAATTCATCCAGCTCTTGACTGTCTATCTCATGCAGTTCGACACCCATTTCCAGTAGTGCTTTTCGGTATTTAGAGTAACCAGTGTGTACCAGTGATACATCATTAGACATCATTGAGTTAGTGAGGATTTTAACTTTTACCCCACGATCAACGATCTCTTGAAATAGCTCTAGTCCGTCTTTTCCAGGTACAAAATAAGGAGAGATGATGATTAATTCTTCCTTGGTTGCTGTCACATAAGGATGCAATTTAGGTGCTAGGTTATATTCTTGCTTATCACGAGATGAGACTATTTTCCTAGGATCATCGTACAACACTACGGTTTTTCCTACATATGGGACCTTTTCATTCTCTTTAATGAGTTCAATAAAGTGGTCGTCATTGACCGCCTCAACATATTGTGACTTTTTGTTGTCTTTTATAAACGTATCAAAACTCGCAGAAAGCGCAGTTAAATCACTGGTCTGGGGTCGATAGTCAGTGAGTAGCTCAATGTTGTAGCTAAGGCTATTATTCCAAAAAAGATCAAAGGCTTGTTGAACCTCTTTAACCGATTCTCCTGCAAAAACAACGTCCATATCACCAAAAGAGACCTCTTCAGAAGCCGTAAAATACTCATCAGCTAAATTGCGGCCACCTAAAATGGCAACGCTACCATCGACAGTAAAGGATTTGTTGTGCATACGTCGAGTCACCTTCCCCAACTTGGTGACATATTGGATTGTCCGACTTTCACCACGGACAAATGGGTTAAAAACTCGCACTTCAAAATTAGGGTGTGCATTGAGGCGTTCAATACTATTGTCTTTACCACCCAAATCTATGTCATCAACCAATAATCTCACGCGAACCCCGCGCTCGGCCGCTTGCCATAACGCCGCAGCGATTAAGCCACCACTTAAATCGGAGTGAAACAGGTAATATTGAAGATCAATACTCTCTTGTGCATCTTCGATTAACGCGATACGTGTAACAAAAGAGTCTACTCCTGTCTCGAGTAAAAACATGAATGTCTCATCGGATGCCAAGCCGAGTTTCTGACGCTGTTCTTCAACGCTGATACTTAATTGGCTGCTATCTGACTGATATAATGCAGTGCTCGGTGGCGTGGTATTGTCAGGTAAACTGGAACATGCAACCAGAAGAGTACATAGAAAGAGGCAGAGAAAGTTTTTAATCAAAATAATTTCCACAGTGAATGACTTAGTGTTGATTTAAGCTGGTATCGTATAAATATTCAAGGCTAAATCCCAGGGTGAGAGCACGTGTGGTCATTTATTGCCCCCCCCATAGCTGAAGCTAATATTTGCTCTAAATAGCTAATTTCCATTGTTGCCATCTTAGTTTTTCAGCGTATGCTCGCTTTTCTAGTTGTGTCATTTCTAAGCATATTTATTGCCATGTGGCGCACGGTAGCTAAAATCGTGCGGCATTCTCTCGATAGATCTGACAAGCGTCTTACCAATGAGTGTAGTGGTTACAGGTATAGGTATAAGTGCGGATATCGTACTTAACATATAAAGCGTCTCCCTTTTCGATGCTAAATTTAGCAAAAATCAAACCCGCGCTGTCATCTTAGATAAAAGAAGGAAAGATATGCATATATATTTATTATTATTAATGTAAGATAAAAATCATTTCCCCCTATACTATTGTTTTATACGCTCGCAGCCATTTTTGTTCATTTCATCTTTTATTGCATCAATTAATGTTGTGGAATCCTGTTCTGAAAAGCCAAAATTACTTAAAAGGGCTCTTCTCCGCTTTGATGAGTCTGATTCCCATGTACATCAATCTCTATCATACTGATTATTAATATATTTATAGTTGGTATGTTAGAGCTGTATTTTGACTTATTCTATTTCTGGTCTTTTACG
>NZ_SJFM01000083.1:0-3470 GCF_029478545.1 Vibrio sp. 1180_3 | reverse complement strand
TAGCCTAACAAGGCATTTAAGACGGATTCCCAACGCTCGGCATTTTCGGTTCGCTTCGGCTTAAGTGTTTACGGTACAATACGTTAGGTGCAGTGGTCTGCGTTGCTCACCACTTAATGCGGCGTTAGCTGTATTTGTGTTTAGCTCTAGAGTCCAAAGAGGAAACATGTATAAACTAGAGATTTTTTGTCAGCCAAATCAGCAAGAAATGGTTTTAAGCACGTTGCATGAAGCTGGTGTCGATAAAATCGGGAATTATGACCATTGCTGGGCATATGGCTCAATTACGGGCTCTCATAGAGCACTAGATGGCTCAAATCCAGTTTTCGGGTCTGTTGGACGCGTAGAAAATTATCCACTGATCAAAATAGAAATAAATGTTTCTCGAAAGTATGTGCAGCCAATAGTTGAGCAACTAAAAATATGTCTAGGTTGGGAAGAGCCCTTGGTAAATATCTTTAAGCTGTACAATAAGGATTTTGAACTTTAAGTTCAGTGGCATACAGCTAACAAGG
Source organism: Vibrio sp. 1180_3 (assembly GCF_029478545.1). Lineage (NCBI taxonomy): Bacteria > Pseudomonadati > Pseudomonadota > Gammaproteobacteria > Vibrionales > Vibrionaceae > Vibrio > Vibrio sp. 1180_3. The sequence goes on along the minus strand of NZ_SJFM01000083.1, from coordinate 2,955 downwards.
CGTTTAAGTGGGATTCATGCCGCGTGGCATTTTTGGTATGCAGTGAGTTTTGGTGGTGAAAGTGGTCTGCGGAAAGTTAGTTTATGCGGCATTCACCCCTTAACGCAGCGTTATGCAACTCAGGTAAATTTAGGGGTTCAATCTTTTGGGATTTCTCCGGCCATTCGTTTTGAGCTGTCGGCAAATGAGCATTTTTACCCTCAAATTCATGGTTAACTCAAACCGTAAAACAGGCAATATTCTTTATTTGCCTCAATCGGTTTTAGCGTTGGCGTGTTGTCAATTTAGTGAGCGCAAAGTGTGGAAAGAGCAAGTTAATCGATCATTTTGTATTTGTTGAAGGCGTTGCTCGTTGAGTTTGTTTGGCTCAAAAGCCTAGTTTGTCGCTGAAAGGCAGACTTCATTTTTGCGGCTTATTTATCACGGCTTTTGCTTGGGTTGATTCTTGAATCACTCAATTATTGCAATTGTGGTTTTTGATCGAGTAAAGTCAGCTTATCTTATTGAATTTGCATAACAAACAATTCAAGTGGATTCTCAACGCGTGGCAGTTTTACTATGCGTTGAGTAAAGTGTTTTATGGTGCAATGCAGTGGCTTGGCCAGTGCGTTGTTCACCACTTAATTGGGCGTTATGCTGCAATCATAAACTTCTGGCCAAGACTAAAAATAAGGTCTAAAATTAGCACTTATTTAAATACTTAATTGGTATCATTATGAGACAGGTTTTAGCTGATTGTTCAGCAAGTATTTCTGAGTTAAAGAAAAATCCAACAGCTTTACTAAACGAAGCTGATGGTTCTGCTATTGCTATCTTAAACCACAATAAGCCAGCAGCTTATCTTGTCCCAGCAGAAACTTATGAGTTTCTAATGGATATGCTTGATGACTACGAGCTTGCTAAGCTAGTTGAAAGTCGCCGCGGTGAGTTATCTGAAGCGGTGGAAGTAGATATCGATGACTTATAAGCTTAAATTTCTACCTGCGGCGAAGAAAGAGTGGAGCAAGTTAGCTCCACCAATTCAAAGTCAGTTCAAAAAGAAGCTTAAAGAGCGGCTAGAAAATCCGCATGTTCCTTCGTCTAAACTTCGTGGCTACGACTCAGTTTACAAGATCAAACTACGTACAGCAGGCTATCGTTTAGCCTATGAAGTTATTGACGATGAAATCGTGGTGTATGTGTTGGCTATTGGAAAACGAGACAAAGATGCAGTGTACAAAAAGTTAGCATCTCGGTTCTCGTAACAGCAGCATAACAAAGCGTTTAAGACAGATTCCCAACGCTTGGGATTTTTGGTTTACTTTGAATTTAGTGTTTACAGCACAATGGTTTAGGTTAGTTGGTCTGCGTTGCTCACTACTTAACGCGGCGTTATGTGTTGGATGAGTTTTTGAGGTTAATTCTACGATTTTATTGAGAATTCGTTTCGTGTTTTCGGCAAGTTGGCTTGGTCGAAATGGATTCTTGAACAACTTGAGATTGAGCGTTTTCAAGGTTTTTGGGTTGCCTCAATTGAGTTTTGGATCTGGTTCGTGTTGAGTTTCGTTGGTTTCAAATCGCTTTAATTGAAATGTCTTTTTGACTGATTCACTTGCTGACATTCAGCTCTGAAAATCTGGTGACGCAAAAAATTTAGCGGTTGCTGAAAGGGCGCTTTCTTTGTTGTTGATTCTGCAAATAGCTCTCTTTGGCTCAGATCGCTGTGAAATTTAGGTTTTGGTAAGCATCGTTTTTGTACGTAACTTATTCAAATCTCTTCATTTCTACGGTGGTTTACTTTGAGTTCACGGTAAAATTCACATAACAAGCAATTCAAGTGGATTCTCAACGCGTGGCAGTTTTACTATGCGTTGAGTAAAGTGTTTTACGGTGCAATGCAGCGACTTGGTCAGTGCGTTGTTCACCACTTAATTGGGCGTTATACGCTATGCGGTGTTTCAGTCCAGCTGACATGGTTCTGTTCTTCTTAGCTCATGCGCTAAGTTTAAAAGTTGATAATGCAGCTAAGTTATAAGGATAGGTAAAGATAAATGAGTGGACATAATCATTACCCTGATTGTACTTGCGGTTGGTGTTGTAAATTCAGAGGCATGAGTGGTGTAGATAATCGCCGAAATAAGACCGTAGACAGAAGTGTTGGGAGTATTAGCGAGCAAAGCAAAGTGTTTGTGAGCTATGTAAATCCTAGTGCTTACTGCCCAGTCTGTGGAGCATCAGTGTTTTTTTATCAATCCCCCAATGGTGGGAGAGTGTTTTTTGATTCATTGGGTAAACCTTGGGAGAAGCACCCTTGCACAGACAATAGCACTCTAAAGGTAAAAATAATTCCATCGAAAAACTTCCCTAACAGCAACCGAGTAGGGAAGTTTGAAGCCAATAAGTTCAATCCATTTATCATCAAACTGATCGAGAAATTTCATATTACATCTCGTGTAAAAGTATCAGGCTTTTTTGGTGAAGCAGGCATAGTCATAGCTATTTCTGGCATCACAAGGCAGGAATTTAATAACCTTGAAATTGATGTAAACAGTCCTTGTATGATGCGCCGAACTAACAACGGCTATCAGCTTTCTTTCGTAAATAAACGTGGGAAGGTTATTGATTTGGACGGTGTAAAAAGTAGTTAGGCAACAACTAGGGAAACGCGTATAACAAAGCGTTTAAGACGGATTCCCAACGCTTGGCACTTTCGGTTTGATTCGGTTTTAGTGTTTACGGCACAATGGTTTAGGTAAGGTGGTAGCGTTGCTCACCACTTAACGCGGCGTTATGTGTTTGATGAGTTTTTAAGGTCAAAGCTACGATTTCATTGAGAATTCGCTCCGTGTTTTCGGCAAGTTGGCTTGGTCGAAATGGATTCTTGAACAACCTGAGATTGATCGTTTTCAAGGTTATTGGGTTGCCTCAATTGAGTTTTTGATCTGGTTTGTGTTGAGTTTCGTTGGTTTCAAATCG
>NZ_SJFM01000082.1:0-3567 GCF_029478545.1 Vibrio sp. 1180_3 | reverse complement strand
GACTTCAAGGCGGCAATAGACCAATTTTTTTCTGTGACTCTTCCAGAGATCGCAGGCTCTTTGACATCTCGAATTAATGATCATTTTCAGGTTCTCAAGCCTGCATCTTCAAGTTGATTCGGTATACATCAACACTGGATTTTCTAAGATAGCGGATATTAACGGTGAATTCGCCATATCTCAGCCTTAATAATATAAAAGTTAATACATTAATATATAGATGATCTTGACGATAAAATCTTGCGCGTAATGGCGTGTTCAATGCTATTAAGTGGTTTATAAATGAGACGAAGGGCTTTTTGTTTTTCAATGCTTTTCTTTTAGTAAAGTAACATTCTGGAATGGTGATAGTTTTTGCCTATTAAAAAAATTGGTCATTTCCATTTAGTAAAATCAAGAAATTAGACAACACTTACTCTAAAGGCAGCATAACGTTGCAAGTAAGGAGACTATTATGCAATCGCTCAAAGTTAAAGATTATATGACATTACAAGCGGTTACTTTTAAACCCGAAATGTCACTCACTGCCGCGCTAGATAAAGTGATTCGTTCTGATCATCTAGGCGGTCCTGTCATTAACGATCAAGAGCAGGTGATCGGTTTTCTTTCCGAGCAGGACCTACTCGATAAATTAGTGAAAGTCAGCTATTTTTGCCAAGACACACATCTAGTCAGTGACTGTATGCACCCTGATGTGTTATCTGTCGGGCCTGATACCTCTATCATAGAACTTGCCGATATGATGAAAGTCGGTAAACCTAAGGTTTATCCCGTGATAGACCAAGGCAAATTGGTGGGTATTATCACCCGAAGAGATGTGCTACGTGCACTGGGTAAAAATCTCGACAGCTGTTTCAAGCGACAAGTATAAGTAGATTCAATCGTTTTCTAATCGATCGAAATAAGGATGTCGTTGTCTTTGCTATCCTGAGTCTAACTTAAATTGTGTGTGAGTAGTCCAGAGACGCCAAAGAGCGTCTCTTTTTTTTACTGGAGTATTGACCTTGGAGTTAGCTCTAAGGTGTAAGCTTATTGAAAAGTAAAAGGAGAACCTTATGTGTACAAAACACGACGCCTGTCGCTCAACAAAAAAAACGATAGTTCATCAACATTCTGCTTCATGTGCTAGTCCCAAAATCACCTCCATTAAAGCGGCTACGGTAGAGCCTAGTGATGGCGGCTGTTGTAGCTCTCAAGGTTGTCCAAGTGGTGCAGACCCTACTGATGACGAGGAATCTGCTCGGAGAGCATCATCCAATGCGCTTTATTCTTTAAGTTGGCAAATAGAGGGAATGGATTGTCCTTCTTGTGCGCGAAAAATAGAAACCGCGATTAAAAAAGTAAACGCTATTGTTGATGCAAAAGTACTGTTTGCTACTGAAAAACTGGTGGTTCAATTTAATGCGCCAGAGGCAGAACAAGCGATAGAGCAAGCCGTTGCCAGTGCGGGCTTTTCGATTCGCCGCACTGGTGCATCTCAAGTAAAAACTAGCGATACCACTGGTTGGAAATTGATCCTCATCCACAATGCACAAATCTTCTCAATAGCCTCAGCCATGGTTTTTGCTGCCATTATCCAATCTTACTTGCCACAGATTAGCCACTGGATTTTCGTCGTAACCTGCTTGGCTGGTTTATATCCGATAGCCAAAAAAGCGATACAGTTGGCAAAGTCAGGAACCCCTTTCGCTATAGAAACGTTAATGAGCGTTGCCGCATTAGGTGCACTCTATCTTGGGGAAACAGTAGAAGCGGCGATGGTTCTTTTACTATTTCTTATCGGTGAGCGTTTGGAAGCTTTTGCCGCCTCTCGTGCGAGAAGTGGTGTGCAAGCATTAATGGCTCTGGTACCTGAAACAGCAACAAAAATAGTGGCAGGAGCTCGCGTGAATGTCGCGGTAAGTAAGCTACAGCTAGGGGATGTTGTTGAAGTATCACCGGGAGCACGACTTCCAGCCGATGGCCAGTTACATGAAGTATCCGCCAGTTTTGATGAAAGTGCTTTAACTGGCGAATCATTGCCAGTTGAACGTTTTAAAGGTGAGAATGTGATGGCGGGCGCGGTGGTCGTCGATCAAGTGGTACGTTTTACCATAGTATCCAAACAGGGTGAAAATGCGATTGACCGCATTTTGCATTTAATTGAAGAGGCTGAAGCTCGTAAAGCGCCGTTAGAACGTTTTCTTGACCAATTCAGCCGTTGGTACACGCCATTAATGATGGTGCTCTCCCTTGCGGTGGTTGTCATCCCACCACTGTTTTTTGCTCAGCCTTGGGAAACGTGGGTGTATCGAGGTTTGGCGCTGTTATTGATTGCTTGTCCTTGTGCTTTAGTGATTTCAACGCCAGCGGCCATTACGTCGGGTTTAGCCGCCGGTGCGCGTCGTGGAGCCTTGATAAAAGGTGGAGCAGCGTTAGAGCAGTTAGGCAAAATTGAAACTATTGCGTTTGATAAAACCGGTACACTAACTAAGGGTAAACCCGATGTAACTGATGTGATTGCGCTTAATGGTTATCCGGAAAACCAATTATTGAGCATGGTGGCAGCTATTGAAATGGGGTCAAGCCATCCGCTGGCTACCGCCTTGGTTGCTAAAGTTGAATCTATGGGGCTACCGATTGCTCAGGCCTCTGACAAGAAGGCACTGATTGGTCGAGGTGTTTGTGGGGTAGTGGATGGAAAAACATACCAAGCACTAGCGCCAAGTAAAGTGACGGTTAGTGTTTCCCATGAGACAAAACAGCGCATCGAAGCATTAGAAAGTGAAGGTAAGACCGTTGTTGTTGTTTTGGAAGATGCGCGACTGATTGGCCTATTGGCTTGGCAAGATACCTTGCGTGAAGATGCGAAAGAGGCCATTGATGCTCTGCATCGGCTCGGGATCGGTACGATCATGCTCACGGGTGATAATCAAAGAAGTGCTGCAGCCATTAGTACTCAATTAGGTATCGACTTCAAAGCTAGTTTGTTGCCACAAGATAAAGTCAGTTATATCCAGCAGTTGGCACAGCAAAAAAATGTGGCCATGGTGGGGGATGGCATCAATGATGCGCCGGCAATGAAAGAGGCGAACATTGGTATTGCAATGGGGGGAGGAACCGACGTTGCGCTTGAAACAGCAGATGCCGCTATTACCCATAATCGGCTCATTGAATTAGCGACCATGGTGGAGTTATCGCAAGCGACGTTAAGAAACATTCGGCAAAATGTCACGCTGGCTCTTGGCTTAAAAGCCGTATTTCTAGTGACAAGCTTATTGGGGATAACAGGGTTGTGGGTCGCTGTTTTGGCTGACAGTGGTGCGACAGCTCTCGTTACATTGAATGCTTTGCGCTTATTGAAATTCAAGCAATAACCTAATGTTGATACGGGTGGCGGGTTGTCACCTGTATCATTTATGCTTTCACCGCCATTCTTTCTGAAAATGTGAAGTATGCGAACTATACCCGTGATCATTGAAGATGCTTGATTTTCAATAGAATCAGGATCATGCTACAAACCATGAAAATCACACTGACTCCTCAACAGAAACTGCAACTCGAACAGATGCACGACATTGAGCGTGA
>NZ_SJFM01000081.1:0-3568 GCF_029478545.1 Vibrio sp. 1180_3 | reverse complement strand
ACCAGCCTTCGTTACATTGTCAGACTCGCTACTTTATTCAGAGTCCTAGGTTCATCTGGTGATACAGATGGTTCACACATTAAGCGGTGAACAGCGCTTCATACGACCTCACGTCGCACGCCCCTTTATGAGTTTGCGCAATAAATTGCATTTCAATCTAGCCAGGATCTCACCTTACATTTGCCTATCTCAGATCACGGATCAGTAGTCCTCACTTTCTTCCAAACATAAGTAGAAACGGCTTTCTTTACAAGTAATTTGCGTCTGCATATTCATGCAATATCACCGAGAGATATCGAACTAGAAACTGTACAAATTACTCCCTCCCGAAAGAACGTGCTCGACCTGATCTTTCATTAGTAGGTAATTTTCTTCTACCGAACGGCCATATTTTTCTGATGTATCGACCTCTACAATTGGAATATCAAACCACTTAAAAACTTTGTGATATGCAGATTCAACACTATTATTTTGCGTAACTGCATCGCCGTACCACTGAACTGTGCCACCTCTGGTCTCTATTCTGCTGTTTATTGTTTCAATATCAGCTTTAACAAAAATTATCACTTCTGGAAAAAGTATTTTTTTATTAATTTTAAGTGTGTCAAAAATATTTTTGACAATATCTTCCCCAAGCATAATTGTTTGGTAAGCCAAAGTTGAAAATACATATCTGTCTAATATGATATCTTCATCGTTTAATACTTTCGAAACCTCGTTACTCTTCAATAAGTTATTTAACAAAAAAATAGAAATGCACTCTCTTTTGACTCATAGGAGTCAATGACCTTTCTTAAATCATGAGCTTCAGGGACTACCGCATTATGAACGATAGTATTCATTTCTTTCGCATATAGAGAGCTTAATGTTGTTTTTCCACATGCATCTAACCCTTCAAAAACGATAAATTTATTCATTTGTTCCTCATCTAATATTTTGTGATTATTTATAGCTCCTATAATAAGGAACCTAGTTTTATTTATTTTATTTTTGTTAATAGATTTTATGATATTTCTACAATGTCAATATTGGTTTCTTTATATCTTGAAGAAAACGTAATTGGATTAAACTCTATTTGAGAAAGAGCTTTTTCCACACCGCATGAATTAATGCATTCGCTGTATTTATACCCAGATTTATTGGCAGTATTTTGGTAAAAGCAACCCTCTGGACTAATCATTAAGTATGATTCTGTCATAGTAGAATTAGACTCAGAATACATAGGTAACCCTAATCCACTATGTCTATGAACAAAATTATCGAACTGTTCTTTGGAAATTAGTAGTTCATTATCACCATAAGGCATGACCTGTAATACTTTCCATTTGTATGGATTTAGACTAGAAATTAAATTAGAGAAATCCTCTTCCCAATTAAGACTGTTAATTACAGTATTAATCTTTGTTTTGATTCCTGTTTGTGACTGTGTGAGGCTCGCTAGAGCATGTGTTAAATCATTAACACCAAAAGAGTTTCCTTTTCGATCGTTTCTTCCTATTTTCATACGTGTACTTAAGTACTGACTGTCAAAGCTGATTCCAATCATGTCTAAAGTATCTTTCGGCAACGGTGATTTTCCATGAATTAGGTAATGTCCATTAGTTATGGTTGAGGTTTTAAATCCTTTTTGTTTTGCAAGAACCAAAGCGGTAACGAACGTATTTCCTAACATCATTGGTTCCCCTCCTGCAAAGTTAAGACGAACACTTTCGTACCCCAGCTTTTCTTTTAAGACTGGAGTGCCTTTGATGAAGTAGTCTGCTAGCTTATCCAATAAGTTAGCGATTGCCTGTTCTGAACGATGGAGTTCTTTGGGGCGTCCCCATTTTGCAAAACAGTATTTACAACTGTAATTGCAGACTTCTGTCATGTGCCAATTGATTACCAGTTCTTTTGTTTTTCTAGATTGTGCTGTTGTCATGCTTTTTATTCTCATGTATTCAGATGGCTTCAGTATGATAAAATCGGCTCTGTAGAAAAATGAAAAGCAAAATCCCCCCCCCCTCAATTTTCTTTTTCTAGCGGAAAACGAAACAATAAAAGGACATTCAGTGGCTACTTTTCCAACCTTCGAATCGGTACTTCTTCAGATTGCTAAAGCGCTTGGCGCTAATGGTCAGATGACTTCAAAATCGAAAAGCAAGTTTAAATATGTCGAGATGACGATGGATAATTTATCTAATACTTGGGAAAGTATTTTGGGTGATATAGCGGATGCTTTAGGGCTTGATGAAAGAGCGAAAAAAGATCTGATCTCCAATGTTGCAGACGATTACTTGATGCATAAGAACATCGAGCTTAATGTTTATTCTTCAAAGGCGTCACAAAGAAAAATCGTTTGGCATTATTTAGCCAGGTTTATCATACCAGCTCTAGCGAGACATACGGTATTTTGGCAAATTGAATCAAAAATGGATGAAGGTATGCCTGGCGGGCGGTTTTGGTATCTTCCAGCCGTAGATTCTCCGATTGAACCTACGCAACTTCTTCTCCCTGTACCGCAAGTCTTGAATTGGCTTATCGACTTAATCCAAAACACCAAAACATCTATTGCTAATAATTTAAACAACGATCTAGATAGTGTGGATAAATACGAAAAAGTATTAAGGAACCTTTACAATTGGCAAAAATCCAAGAGTACCCCTGAAATATCAAGTATCGAGAAAACGTTTTCGGACGAAGTGAATATACAGTTTGGTGGCTGTTTTGAGCCTGACGAAAAGTCTTCGCAATTTGAACAATCTCTAGATTTTATTGAAAAAAAAGGTTTGTCTTATGATGACTTACAGCATGAAATAAATATTTCTTGTGAAGACTTAAAGCGAATATTAAGGAGTGAATGCCCAGCAGCGGAGCAGCAAGATTTTGTACAGAAACTAAAAGTACGATATCAGGCACCAAGCTCTGAAGTGATACGTATGAGGTTGCTGATAGCCAGAGCTATTCAAGAGGGGTATGAGCAATTAGTTAAGTATTTAACACCTGGAGTCGATAAGCTATGTTTTGACTTAAATGAAAATAAAACACTCCAATTAGTTGAACTTTACAACTACGTATATAATATGACTTTTAAAGCCCATATTCAAAAGGGAAGTTTAGGAGACTATGCGGAAAATAAGTATTTTGAAGAACAACTTCCTTCCTTTTATAGGTATGATTTATTGCGACTTTTTACCTCAGACAATGAACACGATATCCCATGGAGTACTTTAGATAGAATTAATTGTATTTTTAGCCGTTCTGGAGAAGAGGATATATTAGATAATGTCTTTCCTACGTCTCAAGATGAATTTAAAAAAATGTGTAAACTTATAAAAGAAGAAGGTGATTATTCAAATAATTACCTTATGCGTAGAGATGTTTTAATAGATAAGCTAAAACAAAACAAAGCTCCATTTAAACAATTACAGAATATTGATGATTTTGAGCTAGTATATGGGGCTATACCCGTGATCATTGAAGATGCTTGATTTTCAATAGAATCAGGATCATGCTACAAACCATGAAAATCACACTGACTCCTCAACAGAAACTGCAACTCGAACAGATGCACGACATTGAGCGTGAT
>NZ_SJFM01000080.1:0-3606 GCF_029478545.1 Vibrio sp. 1180_3 | reverse complement strand
ATCACGCTCAATGTCGTGCATCTGTTCGAGTTGCAGTTTCTGTTGAGGAGTCAGTGTGATTTTCATGGTTTGTAGCATGATCCTGATTCTATTGAAAATCAAGCATCTTCAATGATCACGGGTATATCAACAACTGCAAAATCAGAATGTGGTTTCTAATGCTGGAAAAATGTTGATTGGTTCAAGCCGAGTACGCATTACCCCAACCGGTGAATTCAGCCAAGTAAGCGAAATGGAGAACTTAATTATCAATTCGCCAAACGGTAACGCATTGGTTTATTTAGGCGATATCGCCACTGTTTACAAAACAACTACGGAAGAACCGAAAAATATTTACCACGATAAAGGCCAACGTGCACTTTCCATTGGCGTATCATTCAACTCTGGCGTCAACGTTGTCGATGTCTCAAACGCGATCACACAAGAAATGGAACATTTGTTAGCAAAACGTCCCATTGGCATGGAAATCAATACCGTCTATAACCAAGGCGCCATCGTAGAAAAAACGGTTAACGGATTTTTGCTAAACCTTGCAGAATCAATCGCCATTGTGATTGTGGTTCTGTTAATTTTTATGGGCCTAAAAGCTGGCGTATTGATGGGTGGTGTTCTACTTATCACCATATTAGGTACATTTATCGTGATGAATGTATTGGGAATTCAATTACAAAGCATCTCGCTTGGTGCATTGATCATCGCACTAGGTATGCTGGTTGATAACGCGATAGTGGTGACAGAAGGGATCATCATTGGTATCAAGCGTGGCCATAGCCGCCTACATGCTGCAAAAACCATCGTGACACAAACACAATGGCCACTTTTTGGTGCCACCGTCATTGGTATCCTTGCCTTTGCTCCAATAGGTTTGTCTCCTGATGATACGGGTGAGTTTTGTGGCTCGCTGTTTAAAGTTTTGCTGATTTCGTTATCGATCAGTTGGTTTACAGCAATGACTATCACCCCCCTTCTTCTGCCACCTGCTATTTAAAGACGGTGAAGCGTTAGCAGCAGCAGAAGATACTTACCAAGGTTTTATTTTCAATGCTTATCGCAGTCTGTTGAACGTAGCGATGCGATTTAGAAAAAGTACCATGTTACTGGTATTAAGTTTTTTGATTGCTGCAATTGTTGGAATGGGGTTCGTTAAACAAGTGTTTTTCCCACCATCCAATACACCCATTTTCATGATCGATGTTTGGCTTGAAGAAGGCAGCGACATTCGTTTTACCGATGAATTCATTCGTCGCATTGAGAACGACATTGTTGGTCAAGATATCAAAGAAAACATAGGGTTAAAGAATATTACGACCGTTATAGGACAAGGAGCTCAGCGATTTATTCTGCCTTACCAACCAGAGAAAGGTTACAGCTCATACGGACAAATGATCATCGAAATGGCTAGCCTCGATCAAATGAATGCGTACCTACCGACAATCAGTCGTTATTTGCGTAGCAAATACCCCGAAGCAGAATACAAAGTTAAATTGATTGAAAATGGTCCATCCCCAGCCGCTAAAATTGAAGCTAGATTTTACGGCGAAGATCCGGTGGTGTTGCGTAAATTAGCAGCACAAGCCGAAGACATTTTTAATGCCGAGCCAAGCGCAGAAAATATCCGTCATAACTGGCGTAATCAAACCTTAATCGTACGACCACAGTTTAATCTTGCTCAAGCAAGAGAAGCCGGTATTAGTAAGCAAAGCTTAGATTCTGCGCTATTGATGAATTTTAATGGGCAAACGATTGGTACATATCGTGAACAATCTGACTTGATGAAATAAGCTTTCGCGTGAATACCATCCACTGCCTATATATTTTTTGTATATTTTTGGTATTCACGCTTTTTCTTTAGCCCGCATTATTAAATAAACCTATCAATATTTACTTCTTTAAATATCCACCAATTCGACCGATAAAGACATTGATCCCAGCTTGTGAGAAATAAACTCGCTACGAGTTCGAGACTTTCTTGATTTCGATCTATTTTAAAATCAGAATTTTTAAAATTTACGTTATTTTGTTTAAAAACGGGTTAGTTATGCCTTCTGCTACTTGCTAATTTACCCCCATTGAATTTGAGCAACTTTTGTTTAAAAGGAATTTTAGACAAATTGCAGAATAACGACTGGCGAATGCCATAGGAGAAACAATGTCTAATATGTTCTATATACCTGCTATCAATTTAATGGGGCCAGGTTGTTTGACCGACGCTGTAACCGCTATCACTTCACATGGTTATAGCAAAGCCTTAATCGTGACTGACCAAGTATTAAACAAAATTGGTGTCGTTGAAAAAGTAACAGCTTTGCTGCAGGCTTCTAGCATTGACTTTGTCGTTTTTGACGAAACCAAACCGAACCCAACCGTGAACAATGTTAAATCTGGTTTGGCGGCTTTAATAGAAGCAAAATGTGACTGTGTGATTTCATTGGGTGGCGGTTCACCACATGATTGCGCCAAAGGAATTGCCTTACTCGCAGCAAATGGTGGTGAAATAGAAGATTATGAAGGCGTCGATCGTTCAGTTAAACCACAACTTCCTCTAATTTCAATAAACACCACCGCAGGTACAGCATCTGAAATGACCCGTTTTTGCATCATTACTGATGAAGAACGTCAAATTAAGATGGCGATCGTAGATAAACATGTTACGCCAATGATGTCAGTTAACGACCCTGAATTAATGCTTGCGAAACCGGCATCGTTAACCGCAGCAACGGGAATGGATGCGCTAACTCATGCCATTGAAGCCTATGTCTCAGTTGCCGCTACCCCCATTACCGATGCCGTTGCCTTAAAAGCTATTGAGATGATCGAAGCTAATTTGCGCCAAGCGGTAAATCATGGTGATGATATTACCGCTCGTGATAACATGGCTTACGCACAATTTATGGCAGGCATGGCATTTAACAACGCATCTCTTGGTTACGTACACGCCATTGCTCACCAGCTAGGTGGTTATTACGATTTACCTCACGGCGTATGTAATGCAATTCTTTTACCACATGTGCAAGTGTACAATAGCAGTGTTGCATCACACCGATTAGCTGACGTAGCAAAGGCACTGGGAGTTAATACGCTTGGCCTGTCACAAGATGAAGCTGCATCTGCGGCCATTAAGGCTATTCGTCAGCTTGCGGCGGATGTTGCCATCCCATCGGGTCTAGCACAATTAGGAGTCAAAGAAGAAGATTTTGCCATCCTTGCAGATAATGCGCTCAAAGATGCGTGTGGGTTTACCAATCCCAAACAAGCCACACATGAAGAAATCATTGCGATTCTTGCTGCCGCTATGTAATCCAAATTGAGCAACCGCGTTTGCTAAAGACTCGTTAACTTCAGTTAGCGAAAGTAATGTGTATTGGCCTATTTATCTTTGGCTGTAGATAGGCTTTTCTATTTAATACTTCAGTTAATGCGCACATAAAGAGGTATTAATTATTCGTTAATTTCATTACTAACTGCCAAGATCACTGTTCTATTGTAAGCGCGTCATAAACACCGCATTCTAATCAACTTCAGCACGCTATACGATCAAACCTCCAACCTCAAGGAGATTTGAAATGGTAAAACGACGCACCAACCAAGAATGGCAAACCTTGTTCG
>NZ_SJFM01000007.1:0-141894 GCF_029478545.1 Vibrio sp. 1180_3 | reverse complement strand
TCCCGAGTGGCCAAAGGGAGCAGACTGTAAATCTGCCGGCTCCGCCTTCGATGGTTCGAATCCGTCCCCCTCCACCATATTCTCTCGTAAGAGAAACCTTAATTGAATCGTTGGGAAAACTTCAATTGAGCCTATTTTTAGAATAGGAAAACACCCTGGAGGGGTTCCCGAGTGGCCAAAGGGAGCAGACTGTAAATCTGCCGGCTCCGCCTTCGATGGTTCGAATCCGTCCCCCTCCACCATATTCTCTCGTAAGAGAAACCTTGATTGAATCGTTGGGAAAACTTCAATTAAGCCTATTTTAAGAATAGGAAAACACCCTGGAGGGGTTCCCGAGTGGCCAAAGGGAGCAGACTGTAAATCTGCCGGCTCCGCCTTCGATGGTTCGAATCCGTCCCCCTCCACCATCTATCAAAGCCTGCTCATTGAGCAGGCTTTTTTTATTGCTGTATTTCATAGAATATAGGCGACAAAAAAGGCTTCAAGTCATTAAACTTGAAGCCTGAAAGATTGGTCCTAGAGGGAAAAGACTCAATCAGGATTAAAAATCAACCAAGATGATTCGAGTTTCATAAGGTCGCAATATTTGATGTGCAAGCACTTTCGATGAATTGAATCTGCTGTAATTACCAAGCAAATATTTCGCTTTTTCGAGTGGTAATTCTACTGGCAGTACACACTCTTCTTCTCGGTCGTAATAATTGTTAATGCAGATAAGTGCTTGTTTCTTGTCCTGGCGCTTATACGCAAAAATCGCGGGGTGTTCTGGGAGTAAATCGACGTAATCACCGCTGGTGATCACCGGAATCTCTTTTCGCAGAGCAATTAAACGTTGGTAGAAATAAAACACCGAATGTTTGTCTTCTAATGCACGCTCTGCATTAACTTGTCGGTAGTTCCCAGCCACTTCTAGCCACGGTTTTACGGAGCTAAAGCCAGCAAACGCTTTGCCATTCCACTGCATCGGCGTTCGCGAGTTATCACGCGATTTCTGCGCCAGAATAGCGATCATATCGTCATGACTAACACCTTGTTGATGCACCATAATGTCATACATGTTGGTACTCTCAACATCTTGGTACTGGGAAATGGAAGTGTAGCCAGGGTTCGTCATGCCAATTTCTTCACCTTGATAAACATAAGGTGTTCCTTGCATCATGTGCACTGAAGCCGCGAGCATTTTTGCTGATTCAACTCGGTAATGTTTGTTATCTCCCAAGCGGCTAACAATGCGTGGTTGGTCATGGTTACACCAAAATAACGCGCCCCACCCTTTGCCATTTAACCCTACCTGCCAATGGTAAAAGATCCGCTTAAGCTGTAAAAAATCAAAAGGAGCATTGGTCCATTTATCACCATTTGAATAATCCACTTTCAAATGATGAAAGTTAAAGACCATCGATAACTCTTTGCCGTCTAAACGTGAATATTGCTGGCAATGATCTAAGGTCGTCGACGACATTTCGCCAACCGTAACGCTACCGTATTGCTGGAACACGGCTTGGCTTATCTCTTGTAGATATTCGTGAACTCGCGGCCCATCAGTATAAAAACGACGACCATCACCGCGGTCATCACTTGGGAAATCTTGCTGTTTAGAGATGAGGTTAATCACATCGAGGCGAAAACCATCAACGCCCTTCTTCGCCCAAAAATCAATGACCTGTTTAACTTCGTCGCGCACTTTTGGGTTTTCCCAATTGAGATCAGCTTGCTCTTTGGCAAATAAATGCAGGTAGTATTGACCGGTCACGTCATCTAATGCCCAAGCACTGCCACCGAATTTCGATTGCCAATTATTGGGTACATCACCATCGATTGGATCTTTCCAAATATAGTAATCTCGATAAGGGCTCGATTTATCCCCCAAAGCCGACTGAAACCACGCATGTGCAGTAGAGGTATGGTTAACCACAATATCCATAATAATACGGATACCTTTTTGATGGGCTTGCGCGAGCAGATCATCAAAGTCTTGCATGCAGCCAAACTCTGGATTCACATCATAGTAGTCAGAAATATCATAGCCGTTATCTACCATTGGTGATGAGTAGATTGGGGTTAACCAAATCGCATCAATGCCCAAGGTTTGCAGATAATCGAGCTTAGAGATAATTCCTCGGATATCTCCCGTACCTTTACTTCCACTATCACAAAAGCTTTTAGGATAAATTTGATAAATGGTGGCCGTTTTCCACCAATTAGCATCGATATTCATTGAAGAATTAATGATTGTCATCAAACAAACTCACTTACAAAAATGACAATGAGCAACAACAAATGCCGTTGCTCATAAAAAATTATGCTGCTACAGGTTCCAATTCGCCTTTCATTTGCGCGCGTTTATAAAGGAAAAGCGTCAAAAATGCAGGGATGATCATCGCCACTAGCATAGCGACTGCATAGATACCCCAATATTGTGGCTGAATAGAGAGAATGCCTGGCAATCCACCAACACCGATACCATTTGCCATCACACCTGCGCTACCACAAATAGCCGCCGCGACAGCGCTACCAATCATTGCGCTCAACATCGGAAATTTATACTTCAAGTTGATCCCGTACATCGCAGGCTCAGTGACACCAAGATAAGCAGAAATAGCGGCAGGAACGGAAATATCACGCTCGCCGTGCTTTTTACTGATGATAATGATGCCCACTACAGCAGAAGCTTGTGCAATATTTGACAGTGCAATCAATGGCCAAATCGGTGTTCCACCTAATTCTTGCATTAACTGTAGGTCAACGGCGTTGGTTGTATGGTGAATACCGGTAATCACCAATGGTGCGTATAAGAAGCCAAAAACCATTGAACCGATTACAGCAAAATCACCGGTCATTGCCGCTTTAGCCGCAAAGGCTACGCCATTACCCAATACACGACCAAATGGCCCGATCAATGCGTGCGCTAAAATCACCGATAGAATGATCGATACAAATGGCACCACCACCAAATATAAATAAGCAGGAACAATTCGTTTCAAATTGGTTTCAATAAAGGCTAATGCCACACCAGCCAACATCGCAGGAATAACTTGTGCCTGATAACCTACTTTTTCAATAACAAATAACCCGAAGTCCCATGCCTCTGGTACTTGCTTACCGATTAAATAGGCATTCATCAATTGAGGAGAGACCAGCGTCACACCAAGCGTAATACCTAAAATTGGCGTCCCCCCCAGTTTCTTGACCGTCGACCAACACACACCGACAGGTAGGAAGAAGAAAATAGCCTCGCCAATCAGCCATAAGAAAGAGTGGACCGTGGCCCAAAACTGGCTGATCTCGACTAGAGTTTTACCATCGAACATTCGAATGTCACCAATGACATTACGAAAGCCGAGGATCAAACCACCGGTGATAATTGCAGGAAGCAGGGGAACAAAAATTTCAGCAAGGTGTGAGATCCCACGCTCTAAAAAGTTCATATTCTGACGAGCAGCTTGCTTCGCTTCATCTTTGGATGATGCATCTTTACCGGCTAACTCGATTAAAACCGCATACACATCATCTACTTCAGTCCCAATAACCACTTGAAACTGACCGGCATTAGTGAAGCAGCCCTTGACGAGGCTCATTGCCTCAAGCCCTTTTGGGTCTGCTTTATCCGTATCATTCAATACAAAGCGCAAACGAGTCAAACAGTGACTCACACTCGCAATATTCTCTTTTCCACCCACCAGCTCGATAATACGAGCAACATCTTGCTTCGCTATTTTGGCCATACCCTTGTCCACCCTATATTGGAATTTTGTTTATTGTTCTCTTTAGTGGGAACATTCCCATCAACACGGAAATATTGACATAAATAATAAAAGACTAAAATGGGAACAGTCCCATAAATTGAATGTGATCACAGAGTAATTTTAATTCACATGATTAAAGAATAAGTTACTTGATCAAAGGTAATTGTGTGATACGCACACAATTGGTTTCACCGTTTAATTGAGAAACCAGAAGATTAGCCGCTTTTTTACCAGCTTGGCTGTAACCTGGATCGATACTGTAAACATTAGGAAATAGGAATGACAACAGTTCATTACCGCCAACTCCCGTCACTGTGATGTCATCGCGTCCCAACTCTTGAAGACGCTTGATAACCCCAAGAGCTAAAGTATCACTCGCACAAACAATGGCTTGAGTTTCAGCACAAAGCACCTCATCAACAAGTTGGTAGGCACTTTCATGATGTAAACGACCAGTACGATAATGTGGAGAATGGCCGTTGAGTTGACACCATTTCAGATAAGATTCTAGTCGTAAACTGCCCGTGGTTTTATCACTAGGATCCACCCCAATGTAGGCAATATTCTCAATACCCTGCTCGCTTAAATGTCTCAACGCACCTTGAATGATTGCATCGTTATCATAGTTTATTGATGATACACATTCCGTATCCATAGAGATAACCACTGCCCGTGAGGTCCATAGACTTAATTGATCAACATCGAGATCGGTAAACCCAAAAACAATCACCCCATCGACATTGCGTTTTCGCAGTACTTCAAGATGCTCATTGGTTTTATAACGATCGAATTGGCTTTCCATGATCACTACATCATAGCCATGTTGATAAAGTGATTGCAAAATGTTGCCGACAACTCGGTTCTCTGATGGAGAATCAAGACGAGAAATAATGACCCCGATAACTTTCTGACTGCCACCGCGCATCAATTGAGCAGACTTTGATGGGACATAACCAGAATCTTGAATCACACGTTCTACTTTAGCTCTGGTTTCCGGTTTCACTTTAGGATCGTTGGTAAGAACCCGAGACACCGTTGACTTACCAACACCAGAAAGCTTTGCGATATCCAAAATAGTGAGTTTTCTGCTCATGCTGACCTATTAAATGAAGAAGATAAAACGGCGTTAGCACAACCGTATTAGAGAAAATTATTGAATTTTACACGCTTTATAAAACGTAGAACTCAATTCGAGGGTCGCTTCATCACCTTTGGTATGCAGCATTACCGATTGAGGATTGCTTTTATCATCAAGTACATATTTAACACCCGATGCAGCAGGAACTTGAAGCAGAGTGTATTGTTTGCCACCGACCCGTAAAAGCGCTGATTGTTGATCCGGGTAAGAAACATCAAACGAGCCACCAGCAGCACATTGATAATGCTGCAACAAAGGAGCATCACTACCTGTCAACGTTTGTGAACACCCCGCTAATAATAATGTTGCCGATAAAAATACAAATAAGCCATTCTTCATATCAACTCCAATAAAAAAGGCCACACAGTGACCTTAATTAGCTACTTAGCCAAAAAAGCTGGAACCTCTCGGATACTATCAAGTACAACCGAGGCTAATGCTTCGCCTTGTTCAGTTACCGGTTTTCCGGTTCGTACTAAAATCTTGGTACCAACACCTGCGGCTTCTGCAGCCATCATATCTTCCGCTTTATCGCCCACCATCACCGACTTCTCCATATCAATCTTGAGAAAATCTCGCGCAGAGATAAACATACCGGGTTTTGGCTTACGGCAGTCGCAATCTTCTTTGTACTTACCTTGACCATGTTCTGCATGGTGAGGACAGTAATAAAAGCCGTCAAATTCAACCCCGTGATCAACAAAGTTCCAATCCATCCATTGCGTCAACGACAAGAAACGATCTTCGCTGAATTTACCACGCGCAATGCCTGATTGGTTTGTAACTAAGACCAACATATAGCCCATGTCTTGTAACTTCTTCGTTGCTTCAAACACACCATCAATAAACTCGAAGTCATGTTCATCATGCACATAACCATGGTCCACGTTGATCACGCCATCGCGATCTAAAAACACTGCTGGTTTAGCCAAAATTACTCTCTCATTTCGGGAATCTGCAACAATTATTGCACGCTTTATTTCTTTCATCACTACCTAATTACTTTATGGTTTAACCGCCACAACCATTTAGACGTCTAGACGTAAAAATATCTATTGACTTAAATCAAATTAAGCCATAGCATCGTCTACAAAGTGAGATAGAGTTCAAGATTTTATTCTGTTATCCCTGCACAGGTTTTCCCATGATTCAAATTAATCAAGTCAATAAGGTGTTCTATCAAGGCACTAAACAAATTAATGCGTTGAAAGATATCAATCTTCACATTAAGCAAGGCACTATTTTTGGTGTTATCGGTTCTTCGGGTGCGGGGAAAAGTACACTGATCCGTTGCGTTAACATGTTAGAAGCACCAACAACTGGCTCTGTGATTGTTGACGGTGTTGATCTGACTAAATTAAGTAAGTCTGAATTGAGTAAAGCTCGTCGAAACATCGGGATGATTTTCCAGCATTTCAATCTACTTTCATCTCGAACGGTATTTGCCAATGTCGCTCTACCACTAGAGCTTGCAGGAATAGACAAATCAGCAATCGATAATAAAGTGACTGAGTTACTGCAATTAGTAGGTTTGGCTGATAAACGGGATACTTATCCAGCGAATCTTAGTGGTGGTCAAAAACAGCGTGTTGCTATTGCTCGCGCTCTGGCTTCAGACCCTAAGGTTCTATTGTGCGATGAAGCGACCAGTGCTCTAGACCCTGCGACTACCCAATCAATTTTAGAGTTGTTAAAAGAGATCAACCGTTCGCTAAACATCACTATATTGCTGATCACCCATGAAATGGATGTGGTTAAAAGCATTTGTCATGAAGTGGCGATCATCGGTGATGGCGAATTGGTAGAAAAAGGCACTGTGGGTGAAATTTTCGCACACCCTAAAACAACCTTAGCGCACCAATTTATTCGCTCAACATTGGATCTTTCTATTCCTGAAGATTATCAAGTACGCTTGCAATCAACTCGTGTCGCAAACAGTTATCCTTTAGTGCGTTTAGAGTTCACCGGAGCTACCGTTGATGCGCCATTGATGACACAAATTGCTCGCAAATTTAATATTGATGTCAGCATTTTGAGTTCAGACTTAGATTACGCAGGCGGCGTAAAATTCGGCATGATGGTCGCTGAGTTATTTGGCAATGAAGCAGACGATAATGCTGCGTTAGAGTTTCTTCGTGAAAACAATGTAAAAGTAGAGGTACTTGGTTATGTCCTTTAATACAGTGACAGATTGGTTAAGCTTAAATGGCGATCTCCTACTGATGGCGACATGGCAAACACTTTACATGGTAGCTGTTGCAGGGATTGTTGGTTTTGCTGTCGGTATTCCGCTAGGGGTAATTTTACACACCAGTAAAAAAGGCGGACTGTTAGAGAACACCAAACTTAATAGCATTCTCGGCGCGGTTGTGAATGTCGGACGCTCTGTGCCTTTCTTGGTGTTGATGGTTGCCATTATCCCTGTTACTAAATTACTGGTTGGCACCTTTATTGGTACTACCGCAGCAATTGTTCCTCTCACCATTGGCGCCATTCCATTTGTCGCTCGCTTGATTGAAAGTGCGTTACTGGAAGTCCCTACAGGCCTTGTTGAGGCAGCGCAATCGATGGGCGCTACACCAATGCAGATCATTCGGAAAGTATTGCTTCCTGAAGCGCTACCAACCATTGTTAATTCTATCACTATTACACTGGTGACTTTGGTTAGCTACTCAGCGATGGCCGGTACTGTCGGCGGCGGTGGCTTAGGTGATGTTGCTATTCGCTATGGTTTCCACCGTTACGATATTGGCATCATGGCAGTCACCGTAGTGATGTTGATTGTGCTCGTGCAAATTATTCAGTCGATCGGTGACACTTTCGTTCGCCGCGTCGATCACAGATAAATCATACTAAAAACAAACACAGATTCATTTTATAACAAGGAGTTAATTATGAAATTTAGCCTTAAGGGTTTACTTACCATCGCCATCTCGGCTTCGGCACTTGTGCTGGCTGGCTGTGGTGAAAAAGCGGTAGATAACAGCAAAATCAAAGTGGGTGTTATTGCTGGTGCTGAAGCTCAAGTTGCTGAAGTTGCAGCTAAAGTCGCCAAAGAAAAATACAACCTAGATGTTGAGCTAGTAACATTTACTGATTATGTAACACCCAATGCTGCTTTAGATGATGGCTCTATCGACATCAACGCATTCCAGCACAAACCATATCTAGATCAACAAATTACTGACCGTGGTTATAAATTGGCGATTGCAGGCAATACTTTTGTTTACCCAATTGCTGGTTACTCAAAGCAAGTTAAATCCGTCGATGAAATTCAAGATGGCTCACGCATTGCTGTACCGAACGACCCAACAAACCTTGGCCGCTCTTTACTGTTACTACAACAACAAGGTCTGATCACCTTGCGTGAGGGTGCTGGTCTTCTAGCAACAGTGCGTGACATCGTTGCCAACCCAAAAAACATCACGATTATTGAACTTGATGCAGCTCAACTTCCCCGTTCACTGGATGATGTAGCGCTATCAATCATCAACACAACTTACGCCAGCTCAATCAACTTAACACCAGAAAAAGATGGTGTATTTGTTGAAGATAAAGAGTCACCGTATGTGAACTTAATTGTGGCTCGTGAAGATAACGCGCAGGCAGAAAATGTCACTAATTTCGTCAAAGCGTACCAGACGGATGAAGTATACCAAGCTGCATCTCAAATCTTTGCTGGCGGTGCCGTTAAAGGTTGGTAATCGCAGTATGAGCGAAAGCTCTAAGCGCAAAAAAACCAAAGCCGATACACAATGTATCGGCTTTTTCATATCTGGCGGTTGTTAATAGACGAATAAAATCACTTAGACTACTTAATATGATCCCAAGACATATTAGACACAATGCGGCAATCATCGCATTTGAAATGGAAGATATCGTGCTCAGGT
The DNA here is from genome assembly GCF_029478545.1 of Vibrio sp. 1180_3. Lineage (NCBI taxonomy): Bacteria > Pseudomonadati > Pseudomonadota > Gammaproteobacteria > Vibrionales > Vibrionaceae > Vibrio > Vibrio sp. 1180_3. The sequence goes on along the minus strand of NZ_SJFM01000007.1, from coordinate 133,120 downwards.
TCATCTAATAACCATTCACCTCCACACTTTGGACACTTACGAGCTTGTTCATCAGCCAAGCTTTTACCACCAACACGATATTGATAATAATAAGTAGGAATTTGCGTTAAATATTCAATACGACCGCGAAGATCCCAACCGCGTAGAAACAACACACTGTCGGTATCGCATATCTCATGCAGAGCAGCGTGCTCGGCTCTACATCCACCAGCCATTTGAATTTCATCACACGCTTGCCACTCGGTTTGCCACTTGATCACCGCTTTGTGATCACCATTTAAGGTTGGAGGGTTACGGTACAACGGAATAGGCAACAGTGTTTCACCACTGCGTAATGGCGAGCAGGTATGTACATAAGTGGTATAAAGAATTTGCCAGCTAGGCGACTCATCTTCTGCCGCCTGCTCAGAATTTAAGTCTCGCCCTAACAAGCGAGCCTTGGGGGAAAGTAAACTGGCATCAGCTAAACGATTCAAGCACACCTTAACAAAATCAGAATGATACTTAGGGTGCAGACTGTCTTCCTCTGGGCAGACAACTCGTACAAAAAACTCGCCATCTCCCATTACGATAGGAAACTCACGGCCAAGCACTTGTCCATTATAGCGAAGCGCATCCATCAATCCATTAATGGCTTTATCCACGGCAGAGACCGTGGTGTTATCAAAACATTCAAACTGTAATTCGACAACGTACATGGTTACACCACTGGCTCAAGGTTGGCTAAAAACTCAGCAACATTTTCAGCAAGCACATCGCGCTTGTCTGTTCCTAACCGCTCTAGAATTACATTACCCGATAAGTTGCAGATCGAGATTACATCCAATTCGGCATCTGTCGCTGCAATAAATATCGTTGGTTTTAGCTTTAAACGGCGCTGAGTCACTAAATGCCCGAGAATATTTTCCTGTAAGCGTACAAAGTCATCCTCACTCCACACTTGCAGTAACGCAAGCTCATTGCCTTGCCATGCCGCCTGCATATCAGCACAAAACTGCACACCATAAAATGCTTTAATATCATCGTGCAATGCCAGTTCTATCGCAGCTTCAACATTACTAAAATCAGCTTGATGTTCACGTACAATCGCTTTCCACGCCACACTATCGGCATGCTTAACCGCAACACAAGGGGAATCAAAATCAACCAACTCCTCACTACGAGGTAACTCACCATGTTTGCTTTGGTAGGTTTCAAGATAGCGCTGAGTAAACGAGAGTAAGGCTTGATCGGCAGTTTGAGCCATGAAATTCTCCATTATTAGAGCTCTACAGTCTTGTTTAATGACAGAAACCATAGGATTGCGTAAAATTCCGCTTATTCTAATCGAATTGACTTTAAAAGTATGAGTAAATATTCAGACGCGAAAGAGTTAGCAGGGTTAACTCTCGGAAAAAAAACCGAATACGCCAACCAATATGATCCAAGCCTATTGCAACCAGTACCACGTAGCCTAAACCGAAACGATCTCGCTTTAGGAGATACGCTACCTTTCAAAGGTTGTGATATCTGGACCTTGTATGAGCTCTCTTGGCTCAATGATAAAGGGCTACCTCAAGTAGCGATTGGTGATGTGGCTATACCAGCAACGAGCGCCAATTTGATTGAATCAAAGTCATTCAAGCTATATCTCAACAGCTATAATCAAACCAAAATTGGCACTTGGGAAGAAGTGCAACAGCGTTTGATTGACGATTTATCCAACTGCGCAGGTGAACCGGTAAGCGTCACACTGCACCCAGTACAACACTATACTGAACAAGCGATTGTCAGTATGCTAGGTGACTGCATTGATGACCAAGATATTGAAATCAGCAGTTATGATTTTGATGCGAGCTTGCTTGAAGATTCAGCTCAAGGTGACATCGTTGAAGAGTCACTGCATAGTCATTTATTAAAATCTAATTGCTTGATTACCAACCAACCAGACTGGGGTAGCGTGGAGATCCAGTATCAGGGTCAACAAATCAATCGTGAAGCTCTGCTACGCTATATCGTCTCATTTCGTGAACATAATGAGTTCCACGAACAGTGTGTTGAACGGATTTTTAGCGATATCATGCACTACTGCAAGCCAAGCCGTTTAACCGTATATGCCAGGTATACTCGTCGTGGCGGTTTGGATATCAACCCATATCGCTCAACACAACACGATAAGCCAGCACACAACCAACGCATGGCTCGCCAATAAAAGGATTAACACTAGGATGAACAACGTGCGCTGGAAGTTTTTACTCAGTTTGCTTGTAGCTCTGTTCCCATTGGCTACTCAGGCGACGATTTACACATCGCCGACACTTAATGAAGCCAATGGATTGGTTGACATTTCACCCAATCAAGCCAAAAGCCTTACTACTCAGTATCTAAACCAGCGCAAATTGGCCGATAAAACAGAAAAAAATCCGTCAACGATTTCCAGAGACGAAACCGACAGTAGAATAAGAACACCTGGCAGCACGGTAGATGCTTTACAAATTTTGGCTCAGGCAGAATTTAACCTGCGCAACTTCAATGCTGCAATACAAACACTCAATCAAGCCGAGTTGCTGACTCGACAATATCAATTGTCTTATCTTGAATTGGACGTGGAAATATTAAAGACCCGCCTTATTTGGCAAAACAGTGGTGATGCTAGCGCTGCACGTGAAGCACTTAGAAGCATTACAGCAAAGTATGATTCAATAAAAAACGCAGACCAGCTGGCTAAAGGCATTGACTATAAAATCACCCTACTCAGAGCTGAAATCGCCTCCAAAGCCTATGATATTGAACTTGCCAATAAACTGTTCGCTGACTTAAAACCTTATGTAGATACTTTGCAGTCTCCAAAACCAATTATCGAGTATCACCTAGTGGTCGGCGGGCACTACCTTGATCATGGTTTTTATAATCTTGCGCTGTCAGAGCTGTTGATCTCTTACTGGAGCGCAATTGAAAGCAACTCCAGCGCATTACTTGCCAAAACCAATACCCGACTCGCCCAACTATTTTTTGAGCGAAAAGTGCTTGATAAAGCGATTACATACTTATCTCAAGCTGCTGATTTTTATGATAACTATAAAGACTCACCGGTTCTGGCTGATGTTTTACAGCGCATGGGAGATATCTACTACCAACAAGGTAAATATAATTTAGCGCTGGTTCACTATTTTAACGTTATCGATCATGAAAATAGCCGCAATGATATGGAAAAAATTATCGAAGTCCGTATAAGTCTGGCTGCCACTTACTTGAATTTGTACAACTTTACGTTGACCGAACAATACCTATCGCGCGCTGAGCAGTTACTGACGATTTCTGATGTACCACGACTAAAAGCTCACACCTTACTACTGCATGCCGGCTTAGCTTTTCATCAAAATCAAGCATCGTTGGTGCTCTCTAATGCGCAACAAGCATTAGAGATCGGCAATAAAATTAAAGATGCTGATATTCAAGAAAAAGCATATCAACTACTGTCTCTCGGTTATGAGAAAAATGGTCAGTACACGAAAGCACTAGAAAATATCAAACGCGGTAACACCTTATCGAAAATCCGCCAAGAAAAGCTCAATCAAATCAGTGAAGAAGCTTTTCGCCAACAAAAAGAGTTCATCGAACAAACTTTGCATTTGGTCGGTCAAGAAAAAGCACTGCTACAAACTCAAGAAGAATACAGAAAATTCCAAAAAATTGCCTTTGTACTCTTCATGCTCTCAGTGGTGCTATTTCTATTTTTACTGCGCCGAGGCTACATAATTCAACGTCAAGATGAAGAGATCGATGAATTAAATAGCAATTTATTTACCCATTCACGTTCACGACTGCGTAACCTACGAATGCTTAATGCCAAACTGCCTTCTTCACTGCAAAAAAGCAGCCGCAATTTCGAACAGTGGCATATCGGAGAGTTGATCCACGAACCTCTCAATGATCGTCTGCGCTTTGTGATGGTTGATGTGCCCTTCCTACGTAATATGTATTTGCAACATGGTTACTCAGTTGGGTTAGAGCTGGAACATCAATTTGGTGAGTTTTTAAAATCAAAAGTAGCCGACCCTGCTCGTATCTATCACTTTTGTGATGCTAATCTTTTGTATATTGAACCCAATATTGATCGCAACACACCACCAGAAAACGCGTTTAAACTGCTCCAAGGCTGGATTAATGAATTTCAACCAGAACGTCGATTGAATCGTATTATTCGAATGGGGATCGCAGATTACCCATTCTTACCTAGAGCTTATACGGCTATTAATGATAAAGAATTACTGGATATCCTGTTAATGGCAACCAGTGTTGCTCGAGAATTGAGTATGAAAGAAGGTGTTAGTCAGTGGGTCTACCTAAAAGCCATTGATAACGCTCCGGCAGCAAGCTTTGCTTCCAGCAATATTCGAAAATCTTGTAAACATGCGATCAACCAAGGGTTAATTAAGGTGCATTCTTCCTATAAGAATGAGGAGAGCATCAAAAAACTCTTAAAAGATGGGTAATTACTAAACATTCAATGCGTTAAAGCAGTGACGTGGTCAATTAATTTGTTATTATCGATAAATCAATTAATAGGATCATTATTGATCCTCGCAGTTTAGTTTGTTGTACATGGGCGCTCTCGAACAGGATATTCAAACACAATTACACCAACTAAAAATTCAGTTGGAACAAGTTCGTTTGACACAAAGGGATACTTCGTTCAAGTTTAAACGAGAACAAGCCGTCCTAAAACGGATCGTCGCATCTTTAAGTGTGGCATGTCAGGGTGATGACAGTCAGTTAAATCGTAATTTATCTGACCTTCGAGCTGCTTTAGAGCAACAGAAAGATGTCAGCACTCTCATTCCTCGCTTAGCTGTATTGGAGCGCATGTTGAAGCAACAAACCTTGGCTACGGAAAAACAGAGTACGCATTTAGACTCCCAGATAAAGCACAGCGGAGAAACCTTGCTGCGCGTTGTCGGGCTACCCGCGAAAATTAAGCGCGATTTGCGTGATCTACTCAGTTTCTCAGACGCTCTACCAAAACCAAAAGCCGATCAAGCAATGCATTTGCTTGAAATTTATGAACGCGCCATCAAAATAATTACCGCTAACCCAAGCACCGCCATCAGTGAACTGCACAATGCCGCCGATAAAGAGCTGTTATTAAGCCTATCGGATGAACTGCAACATTTGATCACCGAACTGGATTTTGAAGGTGAGTCAGGCGAACTGTTGGTCGATATACGCGCAAAACTGCTGATTGGCGTTTCAACTCCGACGCTCTTAGAGCTTACCCTTGAGATCCTTAAGCTAGTGATTGAAGGCACGAATTTTGAGCGTAAAACCTCGGAAAAATTCTTAGAGCAAGTTAACGCGTCTTTGTCTAAACACTTAAAAAGCAGCGAACATAACGTCGAGCAAAGCCAGCACTATTTTGAACATCGTCAGGATATGAACAACGAATTGAGCGGTCTGATTGGTCAAAGCCAGTCATTGCTCAAAGATTCTAGCTCAATCGATAATCTAAAAAATTCAATGTCGCCGATTTTAAGTGAAATGGAGTCTCTTTCCGAAAGGCTAACTCACGCCGAACAGCGTGAACAAGCGTTAATAGAACGCTTAAGCTATGGAAAAAATCAGATGGAGGCGTTATTTGAGCTCACGCAAGATTATCGACGTCGATTGGAAGATCAATCACAACGAATGCTGCTTGACCCATTAACTAAAGTCTACAACCGAACCGCATTTAATGATCGCCTAGAACTGGAATATCGCCGCTGGATTCGCTCTCAACATCCTTTTAGGGTAGTCATTGTCGATATTGATAAATTTAAATCGATCAATGATAGTTTTGGTTACACCGCTGGTGATAAGGCGCTAAAGATCATCGCAAGAACCATCGCCAAAGAAACTGCAGACACCGATACCGTGGCCCGTTTTTCAGGAGAAGAATTTGTTATTCTGCTCCCAGAACATGATGATAATCACTGTTTTAAGTTAGTACAGAATATTCAAAAACACGTGGCTAAACTGCCTTTCAAATTTCGTGAAAAGAACATCACCATTACTCTTTCAGCCGCAAGTACTTCCTTTAAAGATTCAGATACACCAGAAGAAGTACTCGAACGTCTTCACCGCTCACTATTAGAAGCGAAACGTTTGGGGCCCAATCAAGTCATTTGGAAATAAAGCAAATAGCGGCTTTAAATGGTCGCTATTTAACCAACTCGCACACAAATCATGCGTCAAGTCACATTCCTCTAGCAGCAACGTTTCCTAACGATAATGAAAAGAACTAGATTGATACTGTAATTTCAATCAGTTATGACGTCCTATCGCTCTGGGTTAAGCAAACGAACAATCCCCAATATTCTCAGATAACAGAATAGGAATAAAAACCTACTTTAGCCGTAGCATGGACATTTATTTATCCTTATAACAGGAGGCCAATATGATCACTCATATCAGCCCAGCAGGCAGTATGGATCTGCTATCTCAACTGGAAGTTGAGCGTCTTAAAAAAACCGCTTCAAGCGAGCTTTATCAACTTTATCGCAACTGTACTTTGGCGGTTTTGAACTCGGGCAGCCACACTGATAACTCAAAAGAACTTCTCGATAAACACAAATCTTTTGATGTAACAGTAATGCGCCGTGAGCGCGGGATTAAACTAGAATTAGCTAACCCACCAGAGCATGCTTTCGTGGATGGCCAAATTATTAAAGGTATCCAAGAGCACTTGTTCTCGGTGCTGCGAGATATTGTGTACGTCAATATGCATCTCGCAGATAGCCAGCGCCTAAATCTGACTAATGCCATCCATATCACCAACTTAGTGTTTGGCATTTTACGTAATGCCGGAGCACTGATCCCGGGGGCACTTCCCAACCTTGTTGTATGTTGGGGAGGTCACTCGATTAACCCTACCGAATACCAATACACACGTGAAGTCGGCCATGAGTTAGGGTTACGAGAACTCAATATTTGTACTGGCTGTGGGCCAGGAGCAATGGAAGGTCCGATGAAAGGTGCAGCGATTGGTCACGCTAAGCAACGTTACAAAGAACAGCGCTACCTAGGGCTAACCGAACCCTCAATCATTGCCGCAGAGCCACCTAACCCAATCGTGAATGAATTGGTGATCATGCCGGATATCGAAAAACGCTTGGAAGCTTTCGTGCGGATAGCACATGGCATCATTATATTTCCTGGCGGCGCAGGAACCGCAGAAGAGCTGCTGTATATTCTAGGTATCATGATGCATCCAGAAAATGCCAGCCAACCAATGCCTATCGTGTTGACCGGGCCAAAAGAGAGCGAAGCTTATTTCCGTTCCATCGATAAATTCGTTGCTGAAACCTTAGGCGATGAAGCTCGTAAGCACTACCAAATTGTGATTGATGACCCAGAAAAAGTCGCTCAAATTATGAGCCAAGCAATGCCGGAAGTCCGTCAGCATCGTAAAGATAACGGTGATGCTTATAGCTTCAACTGGTCACTTAAAATAGAACCCGAGTTCCAACTTCCTTTTGAGCCGACGCATGACAGCATGGCTAATTTAGATTTGCACCTTAACCAAAAGCCAGAAGTGTTGGCAGCCAACTTGCGCCGCGCATTCTCCGGAATTGTTGCGGGCAACGTAAAAGCAGAAGGCATTCGTGAAATCGAACGTCATGGTCCCTTCACTATTGATGGTGATACTAAATTAATGAAAAAAATGGATCTGCTGCTCAAAGACTTTGTTGCTCAGCACCGCATGAAGCTGCCGGGAGGTAGCGCTTACGAGCCTTGCTATAAAATTGCTGCTAACAAATAGCCATACCCAAACCACTTGAAGTTACAGGTAGGTGGCCGTGAGCTCATACCCAATGAACATAGATAAACTATGTGATTGGGGTGAGCGGACGTCGCCAACCCCGCTGTAGTTTCAAGTAGGAAGGGGATATCGCTTCGCAAGGTTGGCAAGGCTAATAGAGATAAGGTAGTAATCTCTAGCGATATCATTACAATAAGGGCTCTCAATGCCCTTATTTTGTTGTTGCTATGTCCTTACACCTTGTCATTATTGATGCGCTCAACTTGATCCGTCGAGTCCACTCAGCTCAGCCTGATCCTAACGATATAGTAAGAACGATCGAGACCACATCACGCACTCTGCATCGCATCATTAACGAAGCTCAACCAACACACATTATTGCGGTGTTTGATCATCACCTACAAGATCGAGGCTGGAGAGCCGAGATTCTTCCCAGTTACAAAGAAGGTAGAAAACCAATGCCTGAGCCTCTACAACTTGGTTTAGAGTCGATTCAGCAGGCTTGGTGGGAATTGGGGATTGATTCATTACTGTCTGACGGCGATGAGGCCGATGATCTGGTCGCGACTCTAGCAACCAAAGTCGCCAGTCACGGAGAAAAGGTCACCATTATTTCGACCGATAAAGGCTACTGTCAATTACTGTCACCAACACTACAAATTCGAGATTATTTCCAACATCGTTGGCTTGATGCGCCTTTTATTGAGCAAGAGTTTGGGGTAAAACCGCAACAACTAACCAATTATTGGGGGTTAACGGGAATGAGTTCGAGCCAAGTGCCCGGCATTCCTGGGGTGGGGCCAAAAGCAGCCAAAGAAATACTGACTCAATTTGATGATATAGAACAAGCTTACGCCAGTGATGAATTGGCGAAAAAATATCGCAAAAAATTTGATGAACATATTGAGATGGCACGCATTTGTAAACAAGTCGCGACCCTAAAAACCGATATTGAACTTGGCTTTAACTTACAAGATATCCGTTTTATACCGAATAACCGTTGATGATTGCTCAATAATATCAAACTGATAAAAAATAAATCATCACGATTAAAAAACGCTCCTTGCTTGGAGCGTTTTACTATTCACGGCATTATCACCAACGATTAATGCGGTGAAATGTTTGATAAACATTGCACATGCACCGTTATTTCTTCACGGTCATGGTACAAATGCTTAGCTTGCATACGGAATTTAACGCCATTTTCAATCAAAAAGACTTTCAGGTTTTCGATATCTTGCAGCACTTCATCATAGCGACCTTTCATAGGCAGCTTTAGGTTAAAGATGGCCTCTTTGGCCCAACCTTTAATGATCCACTGTCCCATCAAATGCGCAACACGAGCTGGCTTTTCAATCATGTCACACACAATCCAAGTCACATTTTTACGTGGTGGCTCAAACTTAAAACCATCCTCTGCATGGTGCTTCACTTGACCCGTTTCCATCAAACTTTCGGCCATTAAACCATTATCGATTGCATGGACGAACATAGAACGTTTAACTAATTGATAAGTCCAACCACCAGGACACGCACCCAAATCAACCGCCCACATGCCTGATGCCAAACGCTCATCCCACTCTTCACGTGGAATAAACACATGGAAAGCCTCTTCCAATTTCAATGTCGAGCGACTCGGCGCATCGGCTGGGAATTTCAAACGAGGAATGCCCATAAAGAATGGTGAGTTATTATTGGTATATGAATAGCCAACAAAACAGTGCCCAGGCTGAATAAAGCAAACATGCAATACCGGTTTTTTGCTCGACTCTTTAGCGTAAAGGATGCCTTTACCACGCAGCGCTTGGCGCAGCGGCACGGTAAATTTACGGCAAAACTTAAGCAGCTCTTTGGCTTCGTTGGTATCTGGTGTTTCAATACGAATATCACCACAACGAGGAAAATCTTCAAGCTCGGCTAATTGAGATAAAATTGGGGAGATACGGTCATCTTTAGGTAAATCACTAAATTCGGCTGCCACCGCAAACATTTGGCGAGCAAAGATCAAGGATTGGAAATCCAACTCTTTAATCAGTTTGTCTGCATCACCAGACTGGTAGCACTCAAACAGTACGTAGCCGGTATTGCTTTTTAAGCGAGGAAAACCAAAAACCTCTAATTTTGTCGCTTTATCTTGGATCTCTCCGGCACACTCTTTTTCAAAGCCGGCACGACAATAGAGCATTACGTGTTTCACTGGTTCACCTCTTTCATATTTAGTGCTGCATAGCTAAACAGTCCCCACCCCATCATGAAGAATAGGCCACCGATGGGAGTCACAGGACCAAACCATTTAATACCAGTTAACGCTAGTGCGTAAAGACTGCCGCTAAAACAAAGGACGCCGATAATAAAGCAAATCGCCGCAATGAAAAAATATTTTTGAGCTTTATCGCCCATCGAAAACTGCAATAACACCCCACATGCTAAAATCGCCAGCGCATGAATAAACTGGTATTGCACACCCGTTTCAAATACTTCCATCAAATACGGTGCTAGCAGAGACTTCAAACCATGCGCGGCAAATGCCCCTAAAGCGACCCCAGTTCCCGCGAAAACACCCGCCATAGTGAGTAATGACTTACTGCGCATAAGTAGCCTCCATTATGAATTGGCTTAAATGCTCGACCGCTAAATCAATATTTCCTTGCTCGGTAAAACCTGAACGTTTACGTGGCTTGAAGCTGTGATCACCATCGGGTAAAAATGTGACTTGCACGGATGGAGACAACGGAAAATCACTGAACTCATCTTTTTTACCAAAAGTATCGCGCTCACCTTGTAAAATTAAACAAGGCTTGGTCAGTGTGGCAAGATGTTCACCCTTATACTTTTCCGCTTTTCCCGGTGGATGAAAGGGAAAACCCAAACACGCCACCGCCGCTACCTGTTCATGATCCGCAAGCAAACTGGCCATTCGTCCACCCATCGACTTCCCACCAATCACGAGCGGCTTATCGGCATAGTGAGCAATCACTTCTTCAAATGCCGCCAAAAGCTTAGGCGCACGATCAGGTGGGCGTTTTTTGCCATCTATCGCACGCGTTGCCATATAAGGGAAATTAAAACGCACAACTTCGATACCCTTACTGGCAAGACCTTGTGCGACCGCCTCCATAAAAGCATGCTCCATTCCGGCGCCCGCACCATGTGCAAATAAAAAGCGCACGGATCCCGCTTGGCCGTTGAGCAAGACGTTATTCATCGAGCAGTTCCTCTTGCTCTCGTCGTGCTTTTTTCAACATCCAATCACGGAAAGTAGCAATCCTTCCCATGTCTGCTTGTTTTTCATGACACACAACATAGAAAGCATTCTTGGTCATTAAGACTTCATCAAACGGAGCAATTAGACGCCCAGCATCAAGCTCTGGCTGCGCTAACACGTTATTACCTAGTGCTATGCCTTGTCCATGCGCCGCCGCTTGCAGTACCATCGTCGAGTGACTGAAGATCGGACCATGATTAACATTGACGCTATCAAGGTTGTTTTCTTTGGTAAACTGCTTCCAATCTTTGCGCGAAGTGTCGTGCAGCAATGTATGACGAGAAAGATCAGCCAGTGTTTCTAATGGTTTAGCCCCAAGTAACAGCGAAGGCGAACAAAGCGGAATTAAAAATTCTTGATATAACTTATCGGCACGCAAACCTGGCCAGTTTCCTCGCCCATAATAAATCGCCACATCAACGTCATCGGTTAATGAACCTTCATCCATATCAACTGCTTTAATTCGCACATCAATATCCGGCTCTTGCTGGTTAAAGTCAGCTAAACGAGGCACCAACCACTGAATAGCAAAGCTAGGAGGTAAGCTAATAGTTAACGCTCCCTTTTCGCTACGTTCTAATACTTTATCTGTTGCTTCAGCTAATGCAGTAAAAATATCTTTTATATCCAGAAAGTAACTTTGCCCTTCCTCTGTTAATAGCAAAGAGCGGTTTCGACGACGAAACAGTTTCAAACCTAAAAATTCTTCTAACGCTTTGATTTGATGACTTACTGCGGCTTGTGTCACAAATAACTCTTCTGCTGCTCGAGTAAAACTCAATTGGCGAGCCGCCGCTTCAAACACTTTCAGCGAGTTTAATGGTGGCAATCTTCTAGACATAGATACACTCGAAAATTAGATTAGTTTTTTTAATCTGAAACATTATAAATTGTCCATTGCCTAGCGGCCAGAGAAATTCTATATTTCACCCCGCAGCAAGGCCTGAACGGCTTGGTTCTCTCTAGAATCAATTGGCTTATTGTTGCGATGTTGTGTTTGCAAACTCGTATTTCGAGTTAGGTAGATTTCTACCATCCTGTTTTGTACAGATATCCCCTGTTGCAAAACAAATACTTCCTGTATTTATTTTTTGACCTGTCTGTCAAATTTTTTAGCACCGCCTTTAGGCGGTGTTTTTTTATGTGCTAAATCTAGCAAACTAAGTCCGTAAAAAACGCCCATAAAAAAACCGCTAACGAGAACGCCAGCGGTTTACAGTGTTGCGTAGTAAAGGATCGGCTATGGACGATACACTTTTACGTTATCAAAACCTTGTTCTTTTAAGTACAACGCTTGCAAACGGCTCATCACACCACGAGCGCAGTACAATAAATAAGTTTGTGATTGATCTAAGTCGCCAAACTGAGTCGCCAATTTGTAGAAAGGTAGATGCTTAACTTCCACACCTTCGATAACTAATGGCTTGTCATCTTCTTCATCAGGGCTACGAATATCCAAAACCACCGCATTACCTTCAACCGCCGTTACTTGCTCGACTTCAGGTGCTTGCTCTTGGCTCTCTTTTTCAATATCACGAATATCCATTTGACGAGCGTCGTAAACCACTTGCTCAAGGATAGAAAAATCAAACTTCGCTTCTTCCGCTTCCAGTTTGCCTTTCACCGCTTTTATTGTTGGGTTCTTAGAGATAACACCGCAATATTCTGGCATGGTTTTCGCGAAATCTTCCGTACCAATGTCACGCGCCACTTTGATAATGTCTTCTTTGTCCCAGTTAATCAGTGGGCGCAAAATCAACGTATCGGTAACACCATCAATATGGCGTAAGTTGGTCAGCGTTTGGCTAGATACCTGTCCTAATGCCTCACCGGTTACTAATGCTTCTATATTCAGCTTGTCAGCAATCATACCAGCGGCACGCATAAACATACGCTTCAACACCACGCCCATTTGGCCGTCATCAACTTTCTCTAAAATTTCAGCCACAACTGGTTCAAAATCGACAGAGATAAAACGTACTTTCGCAGAAGAACCGTATTTATTCCACAGATAATGAGCGACTTGCTTTACGCCGATTTCATGCGCTGGACCACCTAAGTTAAAGAAGCAGTAATGCACTTTTGAGCCACGTTTGATGTGTAAGTAGCTAGAGACACCTGAATCAAAACCACCGGAAATCAAACTCAGCACATCTTCTTGAGTGCCTAGAGGGAAACCACCTAAGCCTTTATAGCGAGCGATAACTTGGTTGAGCAATTCATCAGCAATTTCAATGTTGATTGTCACATCAGGGTTCTTCAACTGAACTTTTGCACTTTCAACCGCTTGATTTAGACCACCACCAACGTAACGCTCAAGATCAATCGAAGTAAAGTCATGCTTACCGCGACGTTTAGCACGCACAACAAAGGTTTTACCTTCAATGTTATGACGGCTCAACTCTAGTACCTGTTCGTAGATATCGTGCATGTCCTTAAATTCAGATTGCTGAACTTCAAGAATTTGCTGAATACCCGGAGTCTGAGTCAAAATTTCCAGTACTTCTTGGTAGTACTGGTCACTTTGTGACGTCACTTCGATATGATCACGACGGTTAAAAACCGCGACAGACTCTGTACGACGCTTAACGATATTGCGAATATTTGACTCTAAAATCTTTGTGAAGCGCTTACGTACTGATTCACTTTTAACAAAAATTTCCGGATGGGGCTTAACAATAAATTTCATAGTTCTATTCGCAATATAATGGGGCAATGTAGGTAACGTCACACTTCACTGGTGTTTTTTCAGTTGATAGCAATGAGCGAACCTCTAAGGGCGCAAGATTATACACGAGATTTTCAGCAAGAGAAAAGCCCATAAAAAAGACGAGCCTTTCAGCTCGTCTATGGTTTTACCGATTTAGCAGAGTAACCTATTGAACTGACTGAACTTCATCACTATATGTCGGTTCACCTTGCATAATACTTATTTCTACACGGCGGTTACGTGAACGCTCAGCTTCAGTATCATTTGGGCCTATAGGATCGGTATCAGCCATACCTCGAACGCGAAGGCGCTGATGCGAGAAACCGCGAACTTTTTCCATCTCTTGTGCTACAGATACTGCTCGTTGGGAAGATAAATCCCAATTTGAGCGATACAACTCTGAATCAATTCTCTGGTTATCGGTATGACCTGAAATACGCACGATCCCCGGCACATCTTTAACCAGATCAGCAATTTGACGCACCAATGGCCGGAACTTAGGTTGCAAAAATGCTGAACCTTCCGGAAAAGCGCCTTTTTCTCGGATCCGTATTACAAGTTGTTGGCCTAAGTTTTCGACTTCAATCGCACCTTGTTCGATTTCTCTAGAGAGTGCTTTTTTGATATTTTCCTCAACCACTTCCATCTCTTGTGACATCGCCTCAGACTGCTGCTGTTGCTGTTCTTCAGATTCGGTATTTTGGTTGTTCTGCGTTGAAGTTTCAGGTGATTGCCCGCCCGTTAACTGGCCTTGATCACGTTGATTGCCACCGGCTCGATCTGAATCCCCTTCTTGAAACTCCAGCGTTTGCTGGGTCACATCAATGGTTTGTTGCATAATGACATCAATAGGCGTTGGCTCTGGGCGACCAGGGCGGAATTCTTGAGCAATGATGCTCGTTCCCTTGGGAATATCTTTGACTTCAAGGCGATTTTGCACACCAAAGGCAAATTTCATTGAACCAGCGATTTGTTTGAATTTCAGTACATCCATCTCCGAGAACGAAAGAAGCAGTACGAAGAAGCACATCAGTAGTGACATTAAATCGGCAAAAGTTCCCATCCACAGCGGCAAACCGGGAGGAGGACATTTCGGTTTTTCATCATCATCCATTATTAACTCCCGTTATTCACTATCGACATCAAGCACGCGTTTACCTTCATTGAGGTAATTTTTCAGATAGCCGTCAATCACCCTTGGGTTTTGACCATCTTGAATGGCTAATACGCCATCCATGATTAGGCGGCGATTGAGCTTTTCCTGCTCTCGACGTAGCGATAATTTATCGGCAATCGGGAAGAAAATCATGTTAGACAGAACGGCACCGTACAGTGTGGTTAAAAGAGCAACCGCCATCGCAGGGCCGATAGATTTCGGGTCATCCATGTTAGATAACATTGCCACCAAACCAACCAGTGTACCGATCATCCCCATGGCTGGTGCCACATCACCAAACGCGCGAAATACACCAGCACCTTGTTCATGACGCTCATCAGTTAGGGCGATATCTTTTTGTAGCGCAGCGCGAACTACATCGGCATCATGACCATCGACCAGTAGGTCTATCCCTTTTTGCATAAAGCTATTGGATATTTCCATCTCTTCGAGTGCAAGAAAACCACCTTTACGTGCGGCATCGGCCATTTCAACAATTCTAGCGATCAAATCTTCAGGTTCATCGGCTTTGAATATGAACGCTTTTCCTGCCACTTTGGCTGCACCAAAAAACTGCCCCATGGTGAATTTCATCAACACAACAAATGTTGAACCACCGACTACGATCAAAATAGAAGTGACGTCGAAGAACATCATCAAACTTCCACCTAAGATCATCGCCATGATTACAAAAGCTATGCCACCAATCAGGCCTATCAGCGTTGCTAAATCCACAAAGCACTCCTCATGCTATCCATTTGCGACAATGAGTTTAAACTCGTTATCGGCATGCGCGTAAAATCTTTAAGTAAATTATTGGATCATACAGAAATTATCTCTATGCAGTTTATACCCAAATAACAAAAATATGCACGATTGTGGGCGCGCAGTTGTGGTCTAGATTCAAAGTAACAAACACAATTATTATAAAGCGATAAGAATTCTCGCACAGAGATATGATCCGCTTTCTTCGCTAGAGTGTATTTTATAAGAAAAAAGATGGGCTTTTCTGACAAAAGTGACTGGTTAAATTTGACCATCACTACGCCCTAATGTAACTTTCGTGCATCTTTCCTTAAGTGAAAATACTATGGCGAGCAAGAAACCTGAAAACATGTCCTTCGAGGCGACCATTGAAGAACTCGATCATTTAGTGGAACAACTAGAAAATGGCGACCTCGCTTTAGATGATGCACTAAAAAAATTCGAACGTGGTATTGCTCTTGCCCGTGCTGGGCAAGGTAAACTCAGCGAAGCAGAACAGCGCGTGAGCATTCTCTTAAATGCAAGTGATGATGCCCCACTGTCCGACTTTGCTGAACAGCCAGAATAACTTTTATCTGCCACAACCCTTTATCTGTCAAAAATAAACTAGTAGAAGATTGCTCTATGATTGAAGCGCTCCGCTCCTATCAACAAAGAAATAACGAACAACTTGATCTATGGTTAGGCCAATTCCCCAACCAAAAACTGCCGTTAATCGACGCCATGCGTTATGGCTTATTGTTAGGTGGAAAAAGAGCTCGGCCTTATTTGGTGTATATTACTGGCCAAATGTTGGGTTGTACCCTAGAGCAACTTGACACTCCAGCCTCTGCTATTGAATGCGTTCATGCCTATTCATTAATTCATGATGATTTACCGGCAATGGACGACGACGAGCTGCGTCGTGGCAAAGCAACCTGTCATATTCAATTCGATGAAGCGACCGCTATTTTAACGGGTGACGCCCTACAAACCTTGGCCTTTACTATTTTGGCGGAAGGTTCGCTCGCCAAACAAGCTGAGCCACAGCGTATCAATATGGTTAAAGAACTCGCACAAGCTTCTGGTGCTCAAGGGATGTGCATGGGACAAGCATTAGATTTAGCGGCAGAAAATCGTTGCGTGTCTCTTGAAGAGTTGGAAGAGATTCACCGTAATAAAACCGGTGCATTGATGCGTTGCGCGATTCGTTTAGGGGCTCTAGCAGCTGGTGAAAAAGGGGTAGCGATTCTTCCCCAGCTAGATCAGTACGCTGACGCTATTGGTCTCGCATTCCAAGTTCAGGATGATATTTTGGATATCATTAGCGATACTGAAACCTTAGGAAAACCGCAAGGCTCTGATCAACAGTTGCATAAAAGCACCTATCCTGCGCTGTTAGGGTTGGAAGGCGCAATCAATAAAGCACATACTCTGTTACAGGAAGCACTTCAAGCCTTGCAAGCAATCCCCTACAATACAGAATCACTCGAAGAGTTCGCCCGATACGTCGTCGAGCGCAAGAACTAAACTATAAGCGCGCATAATTATGACTCTTGATATATCAAAATACCCAACGCTGGCTTTAGCAAACACACCAGATGAATTACGTAGCCTCCCTAAAGAAGTGCTACCAGCACTGTGTGATGAATTGAGAACCTATTTGCTCAATTCGGTGAGTCAGTCAAGTGGTCATTTGGCTTCCGGCTTAGGTACCGTCGAATTAACGGTTGCTTTGCATTACGTCTACCATACTCCTTTCGATCAATTAATTTGGGATGTGGGCCATCAAGCCTATCCGCATAAAATCCTCACTGGTCGTCGCGATAAAATGCCGACAATTCGTCAAAAAAACGGACTGCATCCATTTCCTTGGCGTGAAGAAAGTGAATACGACACCTTATCGGTTGGGCACTCTTCAACGTCGATCAGCGCAGCGCTCGGTATGGCAATCAGCGCTGGCCATGAAGGGAAAGATCGCAAAGTAGTCAGCGTGATTGGCGATGGCGCAATCACCGCAGGTATGGCATTTGAAGCAATGAACCACGCGGGTGACATTCACCCAGATATGCTAGTGGTACTCAATGACAATGAAATGTCGATCTCCGAAAACGTTGGCGCATTGAACAACCATTTAGCGCAAGTTCTTTCGGGCAGCCTTTACACCTCGATTCGTGAAGGTGGCAAAAAAGTGCTTTCGGGCATCCCACCAATTAAAGAGTTGGTACGCCGTACAGAAGAGCATTTAAAAGGCATGGTTGTGCCAGGCACTTTATTTGAAGAGCTAGGGTTTAACTACATAGGCCCGGTTGATGGGCATGATGTCAATGAACTGGTCAAAACCTTAAAGAATATGCGTGAGCTCAAAGGTCCACAATTTCTGCATATCATGACCAAAAAAGGTAAAGGTTATGAACCCGCAGAAAAAGACCCAATCGGCTATCATGGCGTACCAAAGTTTGACCCAAGCCATTCAAGCTTGCCAAAAAGCAGTAACGATAAACCGACCTTTTCTAAAATCTTTGGCGATTTCTTATGTGATATGGCCGCTCAAGATCCAAAATTAATGGCGATCACACCTGCCATGCGTGAAGGCTCTGGGATGGTTCGTTTCTCGAAAGAATTTCCTAAGCAATATTTTGATGTTGCGATAGCTGAACAGCACGCGGTGACACTGGCAACCGGTATGGCAATTGCTGGTAACCATCCTATCGTCGCGATTTACTCTACCTTTTTACAACGTGGCTATGACCAATTAATCCACGATGTAGCGATCATGGATTTGCCAGTCATGTTTGCAATAGACCGCGCAGGCCTTGTCGGAGCTGATGGTCAAACACACCAAGGCGCGTTTGACCTTAGCTTTATGCGCTGCATTCCCAATATGGTGATCATGGCTCCTGCCGATGAAAATGAATGCCGTCAAATGCTCTATACTGGTCATCAACACTCAGGCCCAAGTGCGGTTCGCTACCCACGCGGCAACGGTATGGGTGTTGAAATTCAAACCGAGTTTAGTGCGCTAGAAATAGGTAAAGGCCGTGTATTACGCCAACGCGATGAGAACACTGCCGGTACAAAAATCGCTATTCTAAACTTTGGTACTTTCCTACCAAACGCATTACAAGCGGCCGAACAGCTCAATGCAACCGTTGCAGATATGCGCTTTGTTAAGCCACTTGATGAAGAGTTAATTCGTCAACTTGCCGCTGAGCATGATGTATTGGTCACTATCGAAGAAAACGCAATCGCTGGCGGCGCTGGCGCAGGTGTGGTTGAATTTATGATGAAAGAGAAGATCTTAAAGCCTGTCCTCAACCTCGGTTTGCCAGATAAATTTATTGCTCAAGGCTCGCAAGAAGAATTGCATCAAGAATTAGGCTTGGACGCAGAAGGTATTATCGCCTCAATTCAAGGCTATATAGCGAAGTAACTGTCATTGAAGAAGCTTGAATAGCTAAATTAGTCACATCAGCTTAAATCGTACTAAGCCAACTAAAAATTCAATAGTAGAAACCCTCGTCATCGCGAGGGTTTTCTTTTAATACTTACAATGACCACTTAAATTCGGTAAATAACCGCTGCCAAACTTCATCAAAGTTCGCTTTAAGTACTAATGCTTCCCCCGTAAAGGGGTGAGTAAAACACAGTTCAGAGGCATGAAGCATAAGTCGCTGCGCATCATAATGCTCTCGAAATAAACGATTATGCTTACCATCACCATGAGTAGTGTCGCCAATGATAGGGTGACTCAAATGGTGCATATGACGACGCAGTTGATGCTTACGTCCTGTTTTCGGCTTCATTTCTAGCAAACAATAACGACTGGTTGGAAAACGCCCAGTAGAATAAGGCACTTCAATACTAGCTATAGGTTGATAAGCAGTAATTGCTTCTTGGGCTTCTTTATCTTGCTTGGCAAATTTATCAGCGATTTTGTCCAACTCAACTTTGAGCGGGTAATCCAATACATCGCCCTCTTCAATCCAACCCCGTACGATAGCGTGATAGGTTTTTTCCATCTCATGATTGGCAAACATTGGCATCACTTGTGAGGCAACCTCACTTGAGAGCGCAAAGACCAATACACCAGAGGTTGGGCGATCTAAACGATGCAAAGGAAAAACATGTTGACCAATTTGATCGCGTAGCGTCTGCATGACAAATTGTGTTTCATGCTTATCGAGCCACGAGCGGTGAACTAACATCCCCGCAGGTTTATTCACGGCAACCAAATACTCGTCTTGATAGATAATCTCTAACACGCTTTACACACCTCATCGATATACGTGACCAAAGCAATCACCTTAGAGAATTCAGACTGGTGCTTCCAAGTTTCTTCAAAATAAGGCGCAATAGAAAAACCACTTGGCAGCGTTGCTTGCTGCTCAAGTAATGCCAACATTTTCGGAATAAACACCCATTGCAACCACTGTTCTGGTGCTAAAGTATCAATCGCAAAAGGCTCGTTACTCATTAACGCCTCTCGTGAAGGTGATTGTGGTTGCCACACACCACACTGACACAATTCTGTTTCTAATTGTGTTAATGCTCTGGCAAGTTCTGTATTTATTGTCATTATTTACCGCGTTAATTCACTCTGTGACCTTGAAAATTGGCCATAGAGTACCATTTATTGTCACAACAAAGTGATTACAAAAGGCAAGTTCAAAGCCGATGATGAGGACCCAATAGTCATGGACACCATTCATACCCTAACTCAACTGCTCAAAAATAGTGGCAATCAATACCGAGTGTTTGATTTGGGTCGCCGCATCAAAAACATCGATAATACGCAATTTGAGTTGGTAGAAAAAGGCCAACAACCATACCCCTATCCACTTCAGCGCCATGCACATTTGGCCATTGCTTATTGGAATGAAGAAAAACAGCCCTGGATCTGGTTTTTAAAATTTGCTTTAGACGAGCGTGGGTTACTGAAACAAACTGACATTGGCAATTTCATTAAGTACGTGCTTGAAGCGATGGGCTCTCGGCTACAAGGCGATCTCAGCGAAGATCAACAACAAAAATTAGCCAACAACCCTTACACATTCAAACCCTCAGAAGACAAAATGGCTGTCTTTCATAGCCAGATTCGTTCTCAATTAGCTTTAGCAGCTAGCCAATATTATGAACACGCTCAACATTACTTTAGCGGAGACCTTGGCTGGGATAATTGGCAGACGGTTGGCTTACAAGGCATTACCGATATTTGCGCACGCTTAAACAAAGAGCAAAATGGCGTATTAGTGCGTAAAGCGATAACGGCATTACCATCACAACCGCTGTATGCCTTATTGGGGGCATTAGAGCACACCGAACTGCCAGAAAAACTTGCACAACGTGTTGCTGAAATGGCAGAGCAACAAATTAACCATGCCGAACCCGATCTTTTCTTACTCTCTGCGTTAGTGCGGGCTTTATCTGGTGCGGATAATAAAGCCTTACAAACAACGGTGAATGCTATCTTGCGCAGTCCCCGCTTGAGTCATCAGGAGGTTCTAATTGGTATTGCTGGGCGCGCATGGCAAGTACTTCAAGACCCTAACATTGCGCAGCAATTTTTACTGCGTTTGGCTCAAACGGGAAATCAAGCACTTTTCAACCAACTGTTTGCCGACTTAGTGATGCTGCCTGAGTTGAGAATGGTGCTGTTACCTTTGCTTCATTCTAACCCGTCAGAAGAACTAGCAAACGCCTTGATTATTCTGCAACAAACAACAAAGGCTCAGTAGATGGTGTGTTCATGCTAAGCGATTTATTGGCGATCGTATTACTCAGTTTTGGTTGTTTTTTATTTTGGCAACAGCGCCGCCAAGCGGAGCTAGCCAAAGAAGCGATCAGCCGAAAATGTAAACAGCTCGACTTACAACTTGTGAGTGTCGCTTTTGGCCGCCACAAACTAAAAACGCCAGAAGGAGTCTGGCGTTGGCATACGGTATATTTATTTGAGTTTTCAGCATTAGGCGATGACTGTTATCAAGGTGAACTGAAGATGTTTGGTTTTACACCATCAGCCTTTCATTTACCGCCACATCGGATGTAAATTCAAAAACAAAATAAGGGCCAAAAATATCTTCTTTTTCACCCTTCAATGTAAAGCCGATTTTTTTCAATACCTCAATCGATGCGCGATGGTCAATATTGACCATCGCTTTTAGCCGACTGAGCTGTAACTGATGACATGCGCTAGGAACAAACGCTTTCAATGCCTCAGTGGCAATACCTTTGCCCCAGTACATTTTGTCAAAAAGAAACCCAAGCTCCGCGCCACCCTCTTCTAACTCAACAAATATGTGACCCATATATTCACGGTTGTAACCATCAAGCACCGCCATCGCATATAAATTGGGATCATGTAAAACACGTTGGAAAAGTTGCTTAGCGGAAGCGACAGTTTTAGGACCATTCATCTGAGCTCGGTTTTTAGCACAACAATTAAGCATCAAAAAATCAGATTCTAAGGAATCTGTATAGGGAAGAAGTAGTGTCCTTCGGGTTGCGGTCGTCACGTACAATCCTTGTTAGCAGCAAAATAGTATCGGAAGTTATCGATATTGATACTTTGCAAAAGAAGCCGAAAATTAAACCAAGCGGACGATGAAGTAATTGATCTAGATTATTTTTTAATCGTTATTATTATGATGTATCTATAAGAGTAATCGTTTTTGATGCAGTATCACATGTATAAGAAAAGCCTCAACACATAGGTGTCGAGGCTTATGATCTTACTCGCAGCAGTCCGGCTACTAATATCTGCTCCATGCATCATCCATAATAGTGGCTGAATTCCTCAGCGTATCCTGCTTCGCCGTCCTAGCGGTGTCCTATTCTTCCTGAGCACTTACTGTCCTAGCAAGCACACATCACTTGTTCCTTGAGCGGTGTCCCTGACATCATCCTGATGTTCGTCCTACCTCAAGCTAGAGGCGTTCCTAATCAATCCATTGCAATCTACACCCTGTAGATTGTCATATCCATATTCGTCCAGCATCCTGCTCGGTTACTTATCCTTAGTAACTGATCTTCATCCTGAAGTGCATCGTTCCTTGATGCTTTTCCTATTCTGCGTCAAACTCCCTTCGACGAAGTTAAATTTACCCGTTTACCAAAGAGAAACAATGCTCGCCTAACTATATATTTTTAAACAACCTAAACAAAAAAACACCAATCCATTTAAATTCAATAAGTTAACAAAACAAAAATAGCTAAATATCCATTTGAAAACGTAATTTCTCACACTGAATGTAAGCGATCTCTTACAGCACTTAGCTACTTTTGCGATGCTCAAATAAAAGGTAACATTGCCACAACCCACGATAAGGACAAAATATGCTCACAAAAGATGTTTCGCAAGAACTAGAAACCGTATTCGCAAGCTTACATCAACAAGGAAAAGAGCCGACAGTTGCGCTGGTTAAAGCTCGTTTAACCACATCCATTCCGATGCCTGCGATTATTGCTGCAATCAAAAGTTGGAAGAACGCACAACGCATTCCTAAGATTGAAGTGGCAACCAAGCAGAGTGATAGCGATAGAGTGGCAAAATTAGAGTCGCAAGTGGCTGATCTTTTAGCTAGAGTCGCCACACTTGAAGCTCAATTAGCCGATAAAGAGAAGTAAATAATGATGAAAATTTGGGTGGATGCCGATGCGTGTCCGAAAGTGATTCGAGAAACCATCGTGCGAGCTGCTGAAAGAACTGGGGTTGAATGTACATTTGTCGCTAACCACGTTGTACCAGTCCCTAAGCGTGCCAACATTCATTCATTGCAAGTTCCAAGCGGTTTTGATATTGCCGATAATGAAATCGTAAGACGAGTTGAAGTGGGAGACTTAGTCATCACTTCCGACATCCCTCTCGCCGATGAAGTCATCACCAAAGGTGGTTTAGCGTTAAGTTCTCGGGGTGAGCTCTACACCAAAGATACCATCAAAGCACGCTTGAACATTCGTGATTTTATGGAAACCATGCGCTCAAGTGGTATTCAAACTGGTGGACCGAATGCGCTCTCTCAAACCGATAGACGTGAATTTGCGAACCACCTTGACCGTATTTTAGCCAAGCGATGAATCATACATTCAAAGAAAAAAAACCTGCGATAATCGCAGGTTTTTTTAAGTACATTGAGTTAAGGGGTATAAAACGTTGCAGCGCCAGGTCCAACAGGAAGGCCCAATAGGAACACCCAAATGTAGAACAGCAAGCTCCAACCCACCATAAAGCAGATTGAATATGGCAGCATGGTGGCAATCAAAGTACCAATGCCCAAGTTTTTCATGTAACGCGTCGCGACAGCCAAAATAAGACCAAAGTAGCTCATCATTGGGGTAATAATATTGGTAGTTGAATCACCAATACGATACGCCGCTTGGATAGTTTCTGGCGCGTAACCCACTAACATCAACATAGGCACAAAAATTGGCGCAGTTACCGCCCACTGAGCAGAAGCCGAACCAATCATTAAATTGATAAAGCCACACATCAAAATAAAGGCAAAAAACAGCATGGGTCCAGTCAGGCCAATATTTTGCAAGAAGTCAGCACCAGCAACCGCAACGACTTGGCCAAAGTTGGTCCATTTAAAGAAAGCAACAAACTGCGCGGCAAAGAATACCAACACGATGTACATGCCCATTGAAGACATCGATTTAGACATTGCATCAATGACATCACGATCATTCTTCATGGTGCCAACGACCTTGCCATATACAAAGCCTGGAATCGCGAAGAAAACAAAGATAAACGCCACGATACTCTTCAAAAATGGAGAGCCAGAAACCGTCCCCGCAGCAGAACGCAGCACGCCATCAGCAGGGACAATTGTCCAAGCCAAAATAGCGCTGACAACCAATACCGCGATACCCGCCAGCTTGAGTCCTCTCTTCTCTACAGCAGTCAAAGCGCCCATTTTATCTTGTGTAAGATCTTCAGAGGCTTCTTCATCACTGTATTTTCCAAGCTTGGGTTCAACGATTTTTTCAGTAACAAAAGCACCCATACCTGCAATAAAGAAGGTAGAAACAAACATGAAATACCAGTTTACTTCAGGGCCAACTGAATAATTTGGATCTATCATTTGTGCAGCGGTTTCAGTAATACCTGACAGCAGCGGATCCACAGTACCAATCAGCAAGTTAGCTGAATATCCACCGGAAACACCCGCAAAAGCAGCCGCAAGGCCCGCTAATGGGTGACGACCTAAAGAATGGAAAAGCATCGCTGCAAGTGGAATTAACACAACATAACCTAACTCAGATGCAGTGTTTGAAATAATACCAGCGAAGACAACTGTGACGGTTACCATACGCTTCGAAGCACCCATCACCAAACCACGCATTGCAGCAGACAATAGACCTGAATACTCCGCAATCGCAACACCTAGCATAGCCACCAATACCGTGCCTAAAGGAGCAAAGCCAACAAAGTTTTTAACTAGGTTAGTCACGATCAGTTGTAAGCCTTCAGCATTAAAAAGACTCACCACATGAATCATACCATCAGCCGCTCGACCCGCTGCACCTTCTGGGCGAGGGTCAACAACCGAAACACCAAAGTATCCTGCGACACCTGACGAGATAAGTATTGCCACACAAAAAATGGCAAATAAAGTGATTGGATGAGGTAATAAATTCCCCAAATATTCGACGCTATCCAAGAAACGAGTAAATAACGGTTTCTTAGGCGCATTTTGCTTAATTGAAGCTGATGAGCTCATCAGTTCCCTCCTTGTAGTTATCCCTGTGCTTTCATGATAAAAACATCAAAAAGCCGCAGAAGATTACTCGAGAGAAGCGCGCAATTGAAATTGAAGGTGTTACAAAAGTTTACAAAACCACCTACATTAACTATTTTCACGTCAATTTTCAGATAATTCAACAACCAATATATATAAATACAAACAAATGGATAACCAGCACCAATCACTTGCTGAAAAAATACGACCGGTCAGTACACTCTAACGTTGCACTGCTTTAAATCGTGGGTTCGATTTACAAATGACGTACATACGACCACGACGGCGTACAATTTGACAATCAGGATGACGCGATTTTGCACTTTTGAGTGAACTTAAAACTTTCATTATGGATTCCTTACTTTGTGAACGAACTCGTTTTATCAACCATTTATTTTCTTAACCTAAAACGCTTTATGGCTGAACGATATGGATAACTGGCACTGAGTATCAATTGTTATGTTATAACATTTTAATTAATAATGATTATCAACAAGAAATGCAAGTACAAATGTGATATTTTCTTCTTCTATTCAAACAAACGTGAATGACTTGCATGTATACCATCGACCCAATTGGCATAATCGAAAGCCCGTATAAAGAAAAATTTGCAGTTCCTCGTCAGCCGCGCTTGGTGCCTAGTGCCACCGCCAGAGTTAAGCTAACGGGCGATGCTAACTGCTTAGAGGCCGTAAGAGGAATTGAGCAATTCAGCCATATTTGGCTCCTGTTCTTGTTTGATCGGAATTTAGACGCAGGATGGAAACCAACCGTACGCCCGCCACGATTAGGGGGCAATGAACGGATGGGCGTTTTTGCTTCGCGAGCGACCTTTCGCCCCAATGGCATTGGTATGTCCGCGGTTGAGCTAAAAGGTGTGATTAAACAAGGTGAACATGTTTACCTTGAATTAGGCAGTGTTGATTTAGTCGATGGCACGCCAATTATCGATATCAAACCGTATATTCCCTATTCTGACTCGATTGAGAACGCGGTGGGTGGTTATGCAGAAAAAGCGCCCGATAAAATCAACGTCATTTTTAGCACACCCGCATCGGTAGTACTTGAAAAACACTCAAACTATCACATGGTCAAGGCGGTCATTGAGCAAGTGCTCTCGCAAGATCCTCGCCCCGCTTATAAAAAAAACAAGCAAGATGACAAAGAATATGCGGTAAATCTGTTCGATCTGAACGTAAAATTCACCATCACAAACAACTTAGTGTCAGTAACCGTAATAGAACACTTTTGACAAAGGCGATTGGCTGATATTATACACGGCTAAACCGAATCCCCTTTTCTGGGGTATCCCTATGCAGAGCTTGGTTTTTCCAACCAAACAAAGCAGTTAATTTATGATGGACGGATATAATTAATGCGTACCAGTAAATATCTTCTTTCAACCTTGAAGGAGACCCCAAACGACGCAGAAGTCATTAGCCACCAGCTAATGCTACGTGCAGGTATGATCCGTAAGCTAGCTTCAGGTTTATATACTTGGCTACCTACTGGTCTACGTGTGCTGCGTAAAGTCGAAAACATCGTTCGTCAAGAGATCGACAATGCAGGTGCGATTGAAACCTTGATGCCCGTTGTTCAGCCGTTTGAACTATGGGAAGAGACAGGCCGCTCTGAAAAAATGGGCGCTGAGCTACTTCGTTTTACTGACCGCCATACTCGCCCGTTTGTACTTAGTCCGACAGCTGAAGAAGTGATCACCAGCCTTGTGCGTAATGAAGTTAATTCATACAAACAGCTGCCACTGAACCTGTACCAGATCCAAACAAAATTCCGTGATGAAAGACGCCCACGTTTTGGTGTGATGCGCGCACGTGAATTCTCGATGATGGATGCATACAGCTTCGACATCGACAAAGACGGGCTGCAAAAATCGTATGACATCATGCTTGATGCTTACTGCAAAGCATTCGACCGCATGGGGCTTGATTACCGTGCAGTGTTGGCTGATAGCGGTGCTATTGGCGGTAGCGGCTCTCAAGAGTTCCACGTACTGGCAGAAAGCGGCGAAGACCTCATCGCCTTCTCAACCGAGTCTGACTACGCAGCGAACATCGAAAAAGCAGAAGCAATTGCACCAGCCATTGAACGTGCCGCTCCAACGCAAGAGATGCAATTAGTCGACACACCAAATGCTAAGACAATTGCAGAGCTTGTTGAACAGCACGGCCTTGCTATCGAAAAAACAGTAAAAACGTTATTCGTTAAAGCGTCAGATGAAATCGATGCCGACATCATCGCATTAATCATCCGTGGCGATCACGAGCTTAATGAAGTGAAAGCGGAAAACTTAGCCGAAGTCGCCTCTCCTTTGGAAATGGCAACAGAAGAAGAGATCCGCGCACTGATCGGCGCAGGCCCTGGCTCTTTAGGCCCTGTAGGTTTAGAGCTGCCATTTATTGTTGACCGTACTGTAGCGGTAATGAGCGACTTTGGCGCAGGTGCTAACGTAGACGGTAAACACTATTTCGGGATTAACTGGGGTCGTGACGCCGAACTAGGTCAAGTCGAAGACTTACGTAACGTTGTTGAAGGCGACCCAAGCCCATGTGGCCAAGGCACCATCTTGCTAAAACGTGGTATCGAAGTCGGTCATATCTTCCAGTTAGGTACTAACTACTCTGAGAAGATGAACTGTGGCGTACTAGATTCAAACGGTAAGAATGTCATCCTAGAAATGGGCTGTTACGGTATCGGTGTTTCACGTGTTGTTGCTGCTGCTATTGAACAGAACAACGACAAATTCGGCATTATCTGGCCTGATGCGATCGCACCTTTCCAAGTCGCGATCGTACCAATGAACATGCACAAGTCTGAGCGAGTTCAGCAAGCGGCTGAAAAACTATACGCAGAACTGTCAGCGGCAGGGATTGAAGTATTGTTTGATGATCGTAAAGAACGCCCTGGCGTGATGTTCTCGGACATGGAATTGATCGGTGTTCCTCATACCATCATTATCGGTGATCGCAGCATGGACGAAGGCAACTTCGAATACAAGCATCGCCGTACGGGTGAGAAATCAACTATTGCGATGGATGGTGCGGTTGAGTTCATCCAATCTCAACTTGCCTAACATCATAGCTATTGCTTGAAAGGTTGCCTTTATGGCAACCTTTTTTATTTGTGCCATTTATTAATCTTAGATTCATCATTGCTACTTTATTCTATTCTCTATACCCAAACCACTTGAAGTTGCAGGTAGGCGGCAAGTGAGTTCATCCCCATGAGCATAGATAAACTATGTGATTGGGGGGGGAGTGAACGTAGCCAACACCGCTACCACTTCAAGTCGGAAGGATATACTCATAAAGGAGGTGTCATATGGATCTAAAAAGTCTTCTCAACCAAGCACTCAATTCAGATATTGTTAAGCAAGGGTCAACTCAGCTCAGTTCTATCACCCAAGACAGCAGTAAATTGAAAACCTTAGGCGCAGGAGCCGTTGGTGGGGGCTTGATAGGTTTATTAATGGGTTCAAAGAAAACAAAAAAAATAGGCAAAAAAGTACTTGGTATTGGTGGCGCAGCAGCACTTGGGGCGCTGGCTTATAAAGCCTACAACGACTGGCAAGCAAAGCAGGCGACAACTCAACCTCAAGCCACATTTGATCCCGATGATTCAAACCACAGCGTACTCATTTTAAAAGCGATGATTGCCGCTGCAAAAGCCGATGGTCACGTTGACGAACAAGAGATGAGTAAAATTGAGCAAGCGATAGTTGAAATGGGAGCTGATGCTCAGCTTCAACAACTCGTTAAAAATGAATTACACAAGCCATTAGACCCTGCGGCTATTGCTCAGCTAGCCACAACACCAGAGCAAGCCAGTGAACTTTATCTCGCTTCACTACTGATTGCTGATGAACAAAACTTCATGGAAAAAGCATACTTAAATGAGTTAGCTAAACAGCTTCGCTTGGCTGATGATCTTGTCTTAGCTCTTGAGCAGCAAGTCAACGCTTAAACTTTCGCCATTTAAAACCAGAGCTTGCGCAAGAGCAAGTTCTGGTTTTGTCTTTCCTAAAATCAATGTGTATATTGAGAGCAGTTATCATTTATTAGGATTCAGACCATGCAAGTTTACGGTTGTTGTGATTTAGTACGTGAGCTTTACGCTCAAATTGGCAGTGGTGATCAAGCCTATATTCCTCAAGCTATTTCTTGCGCTGTTAAAGCACTTAATGATGTAGCAGCCAACCAATCGTTACCGAAGGAAGTGCGAGAGCAAGCAGCCTTTGCTGCTGCGAATCTGTTAATTTCAGACTTTGAGGATAAGTAATGAACTTAGCAAATTTTGCTTCGATGGATCCCATCATGTTGATGAGTATCGTAAACATGAAACTGCGTGATGACTTTAGTGGTGATCTTGACAAACTGGCCAGCTACTTTGATATTGATCGCGCCGCATTAGAGGCTCGTCTTGCCAGTGCTGGCTTTGAATTTCTAACCGAGGTTGGTCAATTCAGATAGCTACTGACTAAATCGGCGCTTATAACTGAACGAAAAAAAGAACCCCGCTCATCGAGCGGGGTTCTTCATTGTTAGTACAGCATTATCTTTTTAATAAAGAATTACGCTTTTTTCTCTTTTCTTGATTCTGCTTTGCGTTCGTTACGCTTCACTTGGTTTTCAATAAAACCTGCTAGCTCTTTCTCAGCCCAAGTTTTCGCAAGCTCTTCGCTTTCAAAACCAGTTTCACGCTTTGATACTGTGCTTCTATGAGCGGTTACTTGACGAACAATTTCAGCCGCCCAACCATTACGTTTTTCAGTCACACGGATAGTGAATTTTTTACTTTCAGACATTTTCGTTTTCCTAAGGGAAGAATAAGGGATTACTCATCAACGTTAACCATAATCATCACTGTAAGCCAGATATTGATTACGATTGGTATCACTCCACTCAGTAGAGTATGTTGAACACCATCCCTTGGTAAGCGCGGCATTAGAGCATAAATCACAGATCTTTTCCGCATATTTTACAAAATTTTCGCTCACAGCATAAATAAGAAAAGCCGCTGAAATGCAGCGGCTTTAATCTTATCAGTCAAATCACGAAATGAATGACATCATTAACCCAGATTTTTACGTGCATTTTGGAACATACGCATCCAAGGGCTGTTTTCACCCCATGAATCCGGATGCCAAGAGTTCGCGACGGTACGGAACACGCGCTCTGGGTGTGGCATCATAATAGTAACGCGCCCATCGGTTGTGGTTAAGCCCGTAATCGCGTTTGGTGAACCATTCGGGTTATTCGGGTATTGCTGAGTAACTTGACCATTATTGTCGACAAAACGTAGTGCAACAGTAGCTGATTGTTCAATAGCTGCAAGATGCGCCGTATCACGCACTTCGACACGACCTTCGCCATGAGAAACCGCAATTGGCATACGTGAACCAGCCATTTCATTGAAGAACAATGAGTCTGATTTTTGTACTTCGACTAAGCTAAAACGAGCTTCGAAACGCTCTGATTCATTGCGTACAAAACGCGGCCACAAATCTGCACCTGGTATCAACTCTTTGAGGTTAGATAGCATTTGACAGCCATTACACACACCTAATGAGAACGTATCTTCACGCTTGAAGAAGTTTTCGAACTGATCACGTGCTTGTGCATTAAACAGCACTGATTTAGCCCAACCTTCACCCGCACCCAATACATCACCGTAAGAAAAACCACCACATGCCACAAGGCCTTGATACTCTTCTAACGCCGCTTGACCAGTTAAGATATCGCTCATATGGATGTCGGTCGCTTCAAAACCAGCACGGTCGAACGCCGCCGCCATTTCGACATGAGAGTTCACACCCTGCTCACGTAGAATCGCCATTTTCGGTTTAGCACCTTTAGCAATGTATGGCGCGGCAATATCTTGGTTTACATCAAAACTCAATTTAACGTTTAGACCTGGGTCAGAGTTGTCTTTCTTCGCTTCATGCTCTTGGTTTGCACATGCTGGGTTATCACGTAGAGCTTGCATCTTGTGCGTAGTTTCTGCCCAGATAGTACGTAGCTCAGTACGATTACGCTCTAAAACTACTGTGTCGCCAGAGGTAATCACTAGCTCATCAGACGCTCCAACGCTGCCGATAACATGTGAGCATGCTTCTAAGCCGTTTACTGCCAGAGTAGAAAGAACAGCATCTAAGTCGTCGTTCTTAACTTGAAGGACTGCACCTAGCTCTTCATTAAATAACACCGCCAATGCATCATCGCCTAGTGCAGCAATGTCGGCTTTCACACCACAGTGACCGGCAAACGCCATCTCAGCCAGAGTAACAAACAAACCACCATCGCCTTTATCGTGATAAGCGACGATTTGATCATTAGCGACCAGTGCTTGAATGCCTTCATAGAAGCCTTTTAGCTGGGCTGCGTTGTCAACGTCTGCGGGTTTATCACCAAGCTGCTTGTAAACTTGCGCCAGTGCCGTGGCACCTAAGCGGTTTTTACCATTACCTAGGTCGATAAGAACCAGCGATGTATCACCTTTATCAGTACGAAGTTGTGGCGTAATGGTCTTACGTACATCTTCAACACGAGCAAACGCCGTGATAACAAGAGAAAGTGGCGAAGTCACTTCTTTCTGCTCACCGTTTTCATCCCACTTGGTTTTCATTGACATCGAGTCTTTACCAACAGGAATCGTCAGACCAAGTGCAGGACACAGCTCTTCACCGACCGCTTTCACCGCTTCGTAAAGACCAGCATCTTCACCAGGGTGACCGGCGGGAGACATCCAGTTTGCTGATAGCTTAATGTGTTTGATATCACCGATGTTGGTTGCAGCAATATTAGTAATCGCTTCACCAACGGCTAAACGAGCTGATGCACCAAAGTCAAGCAAAGCTACTGGCGTACGCTCACCCATCGACATCGCTTCACCATGGTAAGTATCGTAGCTGGCTGCGGTGACTGCACAGTTTGCCACTGGCACCTGCCATGGCCCAACCATTTGGTCACGTGCAACTAACCCCGTTACCGTGCGATCACCAATGGTGATAAGGAAAGTTTTCTCGGCAACCGTTGGTAGGCGTAAAACACGATCAATCGCTTCGTTAAGTTCAATACCACTGCGATCGATGGCAGGGTTGTTTGCTTTTAACGTTTTCGCATCACGGTGCATCTTAGGCGTTTTACCTAATAGGATGTCCATTGGCATATCGATTGGCGTGTTGTTAAAGTGTGAATCTTCAAGCTTGAGCTCGCGTTCTTCTGTCGCTACCCCAACCACTGCATATGGTGCACGTTCGCGTTTACAAATTGCATCAAAGACAGCCATATTTTCAGGAGCAACAGCCATTACGTAACGTTCTTGTGACTCATTACACCAGATTTCTAACGGACTCATACCCGGCTCATCGTTTGGCACATCACGCAGTTGGAAAATACCGCCACGTTCGCCATCATCCACAAGCTCTGGAAGTGCATTAGAAATACCGCCCGCGCCCACATCGTGGATAAACGCGATTGGGTTTGCATCACCTAACTGCCAACAGCGGTCAATCACTTCCTGACAACGACGTTCCATCTCTGGGTTCTCACGTTGTACTGAAGCGAAATCAAGATCTTCTGCTGATTGACCAGACGCCATTGACGAAGCCGCTCCACCACCAAGGCCGATATTCATAGCCGGACCACCAAGCACGATTAGGCTTGCACCGACTGGAATTTCTTTCTTCTGTACGTGCTCGTCACGGATGTTACCCATACCACCAGCGATCATGATTGGCTTGTGGTAACCACGTACCTCTTCGCCCGCGTGAGAGTTGACTTTCTCTTCGTAAGTACGGAAGTAACCAAGTAGGTTTGGACGACCAAATTCGTTGTTGAATGCCGCGCCACCTAGTGGGCCTTCTAGCATGATATCTAATGCGTTAACGATTCGACCTGGCTTACCAAAGTCTGTTTCCCATGGCTGTTCAAAACCTGGAATACGTAGGTTAGAGGTGGTAAAACCAACCAGACCCGCTTTAGGTTTACCGCCAATACCGGTTGCGCCTTCATCGCGAATTTCACCGCCAGAACCAGTAGAAGCACCAGGCCAAGGAGAGATAGCTGTTGGGTGGTTGTGTGTTTCCACCTTCATCAAAATATGTGCTTTCTCATGGCTGTAACCATATTGACGAGTTTCTGGATTTGGGAAAAAGCGTCCTACCTCTGACCCGACCATCACCGCAGCGTTGTCTTTGTAAGCCGATAGAACGTGATCTGGCGTCACTTCAAAGGTGTTTTTGATCATCTTGAACAGTGATTTATCTTGCTTTACACCATCAATGGTCCAATCAGCGTTAAAGATTTTGTGGCGGCAATGTTCAGAGTTCGCTTGCGCAAACATCATCAATTCGATGTCGGTTGGATTACGCTTTAGTTTAGAAACAAAGCTTTCGAGTAAGTAATCGATCTCATCCTCTGCCAATGCAAGGCCAAGGGTAACGTTTGCTTGTTCAAGCGCAGCGCGACCACCGTTTAATAGATCAACATCCGCAACCGGAGCAGGTTGTGCCACTTTAAATAGTGCATTGGCCGCTTCAAATTCTGTAAATACTACTTCCATCATGCGGTCATGAATCAACGATTGAATGGCGTTGATCTGTTCAGCAGAAAGCTCACCTTCAGACTCAATGTAATAAGCGGTACCGCGTTCCAAACGCTTTACATTAGCTAAACCACAGTTATGAGCAATATCTGTTGCTTTCGAAGACCAAGGAGAAATTGTGCCCGGGCGAGGAGTAACAAGCAGGAGAAGACCTTGTGGTTCATGCTCTTGAATGGTTGGGCCGTAAGTAAGAAGCTTCTCTAACTTTTCAAGTGCTTGAGCGTCTAAATCTGCTGAGAGATCGGCAAAATGCATGAACTCCGCGTAAATACCAGAAACAGGTAATTGCTGTTCACGACAAAGTTCAACGAGTTTGTTAACACGAAACTCAGAAAGAGCTGGGGAGCCACGCAAAATTCTCATGTGCTTAGGTCTCTTATACAGTGGGTTGAGGTGTAATTGGAATGAACTCACAAAAACTTAAAATACAATAAGTTAAAACAATAAACTTGAATTCATACCAATTTAACCTCCAACTTTCGAGCGCATTATAAAGGAATTCTTTTTGTGACGTAACACCAAAAGCAACCGTTTGCGTCATTTTTTTTGTCAAATTTGAAATACACCCATATTCAGGCGGCAACCGACACTTTTGCAGCCATTTTTAATCTGGAACTTTGCCAATATGGCGGCCTTTGATATAAAGGTATCAATTGATGTAAGAGATCTCCCTTAAATGCCCAACTATTATTTAAATCAGCTTCATCGCTCACTACTTCTGTTACTACTCCCTTTGTTGATCGTTGGCTGCCAAATTGATTCCGATCCAAAAAGCGAACTCGATCATATTCGCGAACGTGGTGTATTACGTGTTGGTACGATTAACAATCAGCTTTCTTACTATATTGGTCCTGATGGCCCAGCAGGGTTAGATTACGAATTGGCTCGTGATTTTGCTAACGAGCTCGGCGTTAAATTAGAGATGAAACCGGCTTATCGCTTATCGAGCCTGTTCCCTGCACTCAAAAATGGCGAGATAGACATGATCGCCGCGGGTTTAAGTCAATCAACTCAGCACTTAAAAGGGTTTAGAGCAGGGCCAGCCTACTACTATGTCAGCCAGCAAGTGGTGTATAAAAAAGGCTTGTGGCGACCAAGAAACCTAAACCAGTTACTGGCAAAGCAGGCTGAGCTAATAGCAGAGAATCAGGGCAACGATATTTTTTCTATCGTCGAAGAGTCTCATTTTGAAAATACCTTAAATGCCATAAAGCAAGCTCATCCAGACTTTCAATACCGCGTTGATCGCAACGCAGATGTCACAGATCTACTCAAACAGGTCTCTGAAGGCAAATTGCGCTTCACCATGGCCGACTCGGTTGAAGTCTCGCTTTCGCAACGAGTGAACCCCGATTTAGCGGTTGCTTTCGAATTAACCGAAGATCAGCCGATTGCTTGGTACGTTAAACGTTCCGAAGATGAAAGCCTTTACGCTTTAATGATTGAATTTTTTGGCAACCTAAAACAATCAGGCCATTTAGCCGCCTTGGAAGAGAAATACATTGGACACGTTGGCACGTTCGACTATGTCGATACTCGCGCTTTCATACGCGCTTTAGATAGCCGATTACCTAAGTGGTCTCCTCTTTTCCAGAAATATTCAGATGAATTTGACTGGCGCTTAGTAGCCGCACTGGCTTACCAAGAGTCACATTGGAATCCACGTGCCAAATCGCCAACAGGGGTGCGAGGCATGATGATGTTGACTCTGCCTACCGCAAGAAGTGTTGATGTTGCCAATCGACTCGATCCTGAACAATCGGTGCGAGGTGGCGTCGAATATTTACGTAGAATGGTCAAACGAATTCCTGATTCAATTTCAGAGCATGAAAAGATTTGGTTTGCTCTTGCCTCTTATAATGTCGGTTATGGACATATGATGGATGCCAGACGCTTAACCAAGTTGCAAGGCGCTAACCCTGATTCGTGGACCGAGGTTAAAGAACGCCTGCCACTGCTGAGACAGAAAAAATACTTCAGCCAAACGCGTTATGGGTACGCAAGGGGCGATGAAGCAAAAGCATATGTGGAAAACATTCGTCGTTATTATCAAAGTATTATCGGCCACGTTGCTCAACAAAATGCGTCACAGTCAGAATCTGACACCGCTGATTTAGTCGTAATCACTATTGAAGATGAAACACTGCTTGATGATGCCGAAAGAGAAGCAGCTCAAGATGCAAAAGAGGCGAATAGCGCCCCGCAATAATGTATTCTGATTACTTCGTATGGACGAAAAATGCGCACTTGATTTTCAGGTGTGCAACCCATACATCAAATTGTGAGCCAGATCGTTTCACAAGTTTCATATTACGGTAACAATCAGGCTCTATAAAGACAGACTTACATTGTCAAAAGGCACCCTAAACGGTTAGGGATTATTGTCAAAACTTAGCAGTAGGAGGTTGTTTTATGCTTAAACGTAGAACGCAGTCAAAACACCTTAGTAAAACCGTATCAGCGAACCGCCGTAAGCGCATGTTGGCCAATAATAAAAAGAAAATTATTTGGCGTAATCGTGCATTTATGCAATTGCTCGCTTCTTAGATCAACCGGCAAACATCTACATCGCTAGATGTTTGCTAAAAACTCACTCTTTCTCTTGTTCTCTTTTTAACTTCTTCGCTGTTTGGATCTCTGCTCTTCTTCTCTTAAAAAAACTCTGTAACTGAGTTCGACACTCATCTTCTAACAACCCTTTTTCAATGGTTGCATAGTGATACGATGCTTGGCTTTCAAATAAATTCAGCACTGTACCTGCAGCCCCAGCTTTAAGATCTGGCGCACCATAAACAATGCGCTTTACTCGGCTATGCAGCAGAGCTCCTGCACACATAGGGCACGGCTCTAAAGTGACATATAACGTTGTGTCTAACAGACGATAATTACTGAGCACATGGCCAGCTTGACGCAATGCTTGAATTTCAGCATGAGCGGTTGCATCGTGGCTGCCAATCGAACAATTCCATCCTTCAGCAATGATCTCACCATTTTTGACAAGTACGGCCCCTACCGGCACCTCACCGGCTTGTTCCGCTATATCGGCCAACTCGATAGCACGGCGCATAAATTGATGATCTTGAGGAGTAAAACTCGTATTCATAGTTCGCGTATTTCTCTGTTATCGTTGTTAGGGTTATAGCGCATCAGCAAGAAAGTCGACCAGCAACCTCACCTTAGATGATAAATGACGATTGTGAGGATAGAGAGCCCACACGCCCTCGCGATCATCACGATACGGCAATAGCACTTCCACCAGCTCACCTGATGCTAAATATGCCTCTACGTAATAATCTGGTAATTGTACCATTCCAATACCTTGCAACGCGGCATTAAGTAACGCTACACCGCTATTGCACTTAATTTTACCTTTAACACTTATCTGACGAGAACGCTGATTATCTTTAAAGCGCCAATGTCCCATCGTTCCTTGTAAACATTGATGATGAGCCAGTTCAGACAAAGTGTGTGGCGTACCATACTGAGCCAAATAGCCAGGACTTGCGCAAACAAACAACTGCCGATTACTCAATTTTTTAGCAATAAAGCTCGAATCCTCTAATTGCCCAAGACGCACCGCAACATCAACCCCTTGTTCAATAAGATCGAGCTTTTGGTTAGTCAGAATCAAGTCTAATTCCAGTCGAGGGTGCTGTTGTAAAAATTGATTCAGTAATGGCGCCACTTTTTGTTCACCATACGTCACGGGCGCGGTGACCTTTAATAAGCCAGAGGGCGTTTGCTGCATTTGGGTTACTGTAAGCTCTGCTAACTCTAACCCTTCCACCAACTGACGACATTGATGATAATAAAGTTGCCCCGCTTCAGTCAGCGAGACCTTTCGCGTTGTTCGTTGCAATAATTTAACCGCCAAACGCGCTTCTAATGTCGCAATACGACGACTTACATTAGCCACTGAAGTCGCCAGTTTGTGCGCCGCAGATGTAAAACTACCAGTCTCAGCGACCGCTACAAATTCATTGATGCCTTCCCAATTCGCCATTTTGATTATTACTGATACGTAAAAGTAATTCTTATTTTAGACTGATTATAAAAATTTTAGAAATAAATATACTGTCATTAACACTCAGCGACATTCGCTGTTATACCTATATCAAAGCCCATCGACTGAATCAGTGATGCTTAATAAAGCCACACGAATGACTCAGTGGATACAACCATTCAGGCGAAAAGGAAAACATTATGTCACAACCTCAATTCATTAAATCTCGTGCTGCTATTGCATGGGGACCAAATCAACCTCTGAAAGTCGAAGAAGTTGACGTCATGTTGCCTAAAAAAGACGAAGTGTTGGTACGTATTGTGGCGACCGGAGTATGCCACACCGACGCTTTTACCCTTTCAGGTGAAGACCCAGAGGGCATATTTCCTGCCATTTTAGGACATGAGGGCGGTGGTATTGTCGAAATGGTTGGCGAGGGTGTAACAAGCGTCGATGTCGGTGATCATGTCATTCCTCTCTACACCGCAGAATGTGGTGAGTGCAAGTTTTGTCAATCAGGTAAAACTAACCTTTGCCAAGCGGTGCGTGAAACTCAAGGAAAAGGATTGATGCCCGATGGCACCACCCGCTTTTATAAAGACGGCCAACCCATCTTCCATTACATGGGCTGCTCTACCTTTTCTGAGTACACCGTATTGCCGGAAATTTCATTAGCCAAAGTCAATAAAGATGCGCCATTAGAAGAAGTCTGTTTACTTGGATGTGGCGTAACTACTGGTATGGGCGCAGTACTTAATACCGCCAAAGTTAAGCAAGGTGATACCGTGGCGATCTTTGGCTTAGGCGGCATTGGTCTTTCGGCAATAATTGGGGCGAGAATGGCTGGTGCGAGCCGCATTATTGGGATTGATATCAACGAAAGTAAGTTTGAATTGGCGACTCAGCTAGGCGCGACCGATTGCATTAATCCGCGAAAGGTCGATAAACCAATCCAAGATGTGATCATTGAGATGACTGATGGCGGTGTTGATTTTTCTTTTGAGTGTATTGGTAACGTCAACGTGATGCGTCAAGCACTCGAATGTTGTCACAAAGGCTGGGGGGAATCTGTCATTATTGGGGTTGCAGGTGCTGGGCAAGAAATTTCAACCCGTCCTTTCCAATTAGTGACCGGTCGAGTATGGCGAGGCAGTGCATTTGGGGGCGTTAAAGGTCGCTCAGAACTGCCAGAAATCGTTGAACGTTACATGGCTGGCGAGTTTGGTTTGCAGGAATTCATTACTCACACGATGGGCTTAGAAGATATCAACCATGCTTTTGAACTCATGCATAAAGGGGAAAGTATCCGCTCTGTGGTTCATTTTGATAAATAGCGACTTCAGTTCACACCTTCAGTCAGCAAGCACCTCTCAATGAGGTGCTTGATAGGTCATACTATGAATATTGAAAATATTAGCCAAGCCAAAGTCTTCGGTGGCTGGCATAAACAGTACACACATCGATCACAAGCGTTGGGATGTACCATGCGTTTCGCCATTTTCCTTCCCCCGCAAGCTGACCATCACCCCGTTCCGGTTTTGTATTGGTTATCCGGCTTAACCTGTAACGATGAAAATTTCATGCAAAAAGCAGGAGCTTTCAAAGAGGCGGCCAAGTTAGGTATCGCGATTGTCGCGGCTGATACTAGCCCACGAGGAGAAGAAGTGCCTGATGATCCACAAGGTTGCTACGACTTAGGCTTAGGCGCGGGGTTTTATCTCAATGCAACCCAAGCGCCTTGGTCTCAGCACTACCAGATGTACTCGTACATCGTACAAGAACTGCCAGATTTGATTGAGCAACATTTTCCAGTCAATGATAAACGCGCCATATCAGGACACAGCATGGGAGGCCATGGAGCGCTGACCATTGGATTAAAAAATGCTACACGCTATCAATCAATATCCGCTTTCAGTCCTATCTGTAACCCTATGCAATGTCCCTGGGGACAAAAAGCATTTCGACATTACCTTGGTAATGATCAACAAGCTTGGAAAGCTTATGACGCGGTTGAGCTCTTAAGTTCACATACGCCCAAGCTGCCAATTTTGGTTGATCAGGGGGAAGAAGATACTTTTTTACACGCGCAGTTAAAACCAGAACGACTCGCAGCGGCAGCGCAAGCTTCAAATAGCCCACTCACTTTAAGAATGCATAAAGGCTACGATCATAGTTACTTTTTTATTCAAAGTTTCATTGATGAGCATTTAGCCTTCCATGCACAACATCTCAATCCATAAGCTTCGAATCGTCCACAAAAAAGCCCGTGAACAGTATCACGGGCCTTCTTTACTTGATTTGAAGCATCACTTACATGCTGTAAGTATATGGTGCTTGCACGCCTAGAGGGATACCGAAAGCCCAATAAGCCAGCAAGAAAACCGTCCAACCGATAAGCATTGCAATTGAGAACGGCATCATCAATG
Organism: Vibrio sp. 1180_3; assembly: GCF_029478545.1. Classification (NCBI taxonomy): domain Bacteria; kingdom Pseudomonadati; phylum Pseudomonadota; class Gammaproteobacteria; order Vibrionales; family Vibrionaceae; genus Vibrio; species Vibrio sp. 1180_3. The sequence goes on along the minus strand of NZ_SJFM01000007.1, from coordinate 92,677 downwards.
ACGCTAATGTACCAATACCTGTTGATTTCACATAACGTTGGCAATAAACCACAACCAGTGGGAAGAACACCATTAGCGGAGAGATAATGTTAGAAACTGAATCACCTACACGGTAAGCCGCTTGCGAGAGTTCAGGAGAGATCCCCACCGCCATTAACATTGGTACTAGAATTGGACCAATTAATGCCCACTTAGCTGACGCAGAGCCTACCAACAAGTTAACGCACGCTGTCAGTAGAATCATACCAACAATCGTAGCCTGACCAGGTAGATCCATCGCTTTGAGACCTTCAGCGCCATACAACGCCAACATAGTACCGATATTCGATTGACCAAATGCTGATAAGAACTGAGCACAGAAGAACGACATAACAATGTACGCGCCCATCGTTGCCATCGTTGCAGACATTGCTTTAATGACATCATTGCTGTTTTTAAAAGTACCAGCGACACGGCCATAAACAATGCCCGGAATAATAAATAGGATAAAAATCAGTGGCACAATAGATTTCATCACTGGTGCAGAGAATGCGGTGAGCTCACCATCAGGTGAACGGAGCGCTGAATGTTCAGGGATCAGTGCTGCCACAAGCAAACCAATACCAACAATCATTGCCCACCCCGCATACTTAAATGCTTTTGATTCAATCGCAGTAAAAGTACCTAAATCGGGTGCGGTTTCTGCATCTTCATCAACAGGCATTTTAGCCAAACGTGGCTCAATGATTTTCTCTGTCACGTACCAACCAATCGCCACAATGATGATTGATGAAAGGCCGGTGAAGAAAATATTCGCTAACGGGTTAACCACATAGTCAGGATCCAGTACTTGAGCAGCCGTTTGAGTAAAGCCAGCCAGTAGCGGGTCAATACCTGAAGGAATAAAGTTCGCTGAAAAACCACCCGATACACCAGCAAAAGCCGCGGCAATACCAGCTAATGGATGACGCCCCGCAGCATGGAAGATAATACCGCCCAATGGAATGACCAGTACATAACCAGCATCAGCGGCAGTATGGGAAACAATAGCCACTAAAATCAGCATTGGGGTAAGAAGCTTAGCGGGTGTGAAGTTCAGCATTTTCTTCAAACCCGTGGTGATAAAGCCTGAAGAGTCAGCAACACCAACACCAAGCATGGCAACCAAAACGATGCCTAACGGCGCAAAACTGGTGAATGTGGTGACCATATTCGCCAAGAAACTCGCAAGCGCTTGGCCAGTCAGTAAGTTGTTAACTTGCAGTGCTTCACCCGTGCGAGGATTGATAAGATCGAATGTAACATTCGACAAAAGTGCAGATGAAACCCAAACAATAACCAGTGCCCAGAAAAACAAAATAGCAGGATCTGGGATTTTGTTACCTGCTCGTTCAATAAAGTTTAAAAAGCGATCCATACCGCTCGGCTTCGGCGATGGTGCTTGTTGTGTCGCTTGGTTACTCATTGGTAACTCCATATGTGATGTTGCATTTGCAGGTCTTCGTAAAATAGTTTTTCGACCCAATAATTAGCGATAATTCTATAAAAAAGCGAAAGCTAAAACACAACACCCTATGTGTTTTTGCAAAAATGGAGACATAACTTGCAAAAACAGCACCACACTACAACAATCCACACACAAGCAGATATCAATTAGCGCTACAAATAGATAACTTTAGTGCAAAAACATTGATTCCATTTATGAGTAAACACTGAGTTAGCAAAAAATTAAATACTCGTATCAATCGGTGTTACCTCATAAAAAAGCATGAGAGCGTGTTGACCTTAATAACAGCCAAGTAGGAAATGATTAATCAAATTCGCTGAATGCTGAGAGCATAGTTTGCAACTTCACAGACTGCTTTTCCCCTTGACGATCAAACCATGATGCTTCGATATCAATACTCTTTAATGCGCCCGATAAGCTCACAGAGGGAACAGACCAACGTAAAGTATAAAAAGAGTGCGAGGTATCTTGCCCATCAATAATATCGGCAGAGAAATCTGCTAATGTCATTGAAGATAACGCTGAGGACGCACCACGAGTACGAAACCACTCCAGTTTATTTTCAGCCAAATGAAGCGCTTCAATACTATGCAAAGCAAAGTCTGCTCTTTGCTCAACATAAATGTGCAGTTTCACTAACCCTAGGCTACTAATACCAATCAATAGAAAAGCAATCATCACTTCGATAAGGCTAAAACCTTTTTGTTTAGAGATCATTCCACGACCCCTTGCGCCATTTGACGGTATTAAAAGGTTTCCTTGATTCATCAATCACATCTTTATTAAAACGAAAATCTAGCGAATTAAAGAAAATAGCCGCTTGCCCTTCAGCATCAAAAAACTGCCCACCCGACACTGCAAATGCACCATGCTGATAATAAGAAGCAGCCGTGCGATAACTGTTCTCAATTGGACTAGATGCATGGTTTAAATAAGCATTGGCGGCAAAAGCCGCCCAGTCTGCCACCGTCGGTTGGTAATCTACATTAAAATGAAATAGCACACCTTTGAATGGATGGGCAGAAGCACCTAACTCTGGCTTACCCATTATCGACATTAACCCATCATGCACCAGAATAGTCACTCCCTGCGTTGTTTGAGTAGCATCGACAAGAGCGTTATATTCTGAACTCTCTATTTCACAACCCCCTTCTAACCAAACCCGAGTATTACCAGCGTCAATTTCACTTACCAATTTAGTCCCGCAATGGCTAACAGTTTTTGGCGAACCGCTACCGCTAATCACTGTAAATTCACCACTATCTCTTACTGTATTGTGCTCAGTAACAGGGACACCAAAATATGCTTCAAATGGCGATACATCAGGATCCAACACAAAATCTCTCCCAACACCAATACCACCAATTAATGAAGATAAATGGTCATTACCTTCAAGGTTAATACACTCCTTACCATCCGGATTGTTAAAATCGGCGTAGGGAGGAACTCCATGAACAATACCCTTGTTGTCGACCACGGCCGCATAAAATCGACTGCGATACCTAAGTGCAATACATTGCCATCCATCTGCGGTTAATGCTCCGGGATCTGGGGTTGAAAATGTGGCACTTGAATGAAAATAGAGATCGGCGCTGGATTGCATCGCGCCCGGTTGTAAGGCACCAGACGTTAAAATTGTTTTGGAAAGAGAAAGGTAATGAGAACGAGCTGAAACTAAATAGCCGTTCGCCAATGGTTCTAAGGTCAGTGCGACAGGTGTGGTGAATAAGCAAGGTTGAAGTGTAACAGGCAGCCCATCAGCAAGTTTAAATTGCGTATAAACGCACTCAAGTCCCCCCTCTGCTCGCCAGTGATCTTGCCTTGCTTCAATTTCATTTTGCGCTCTTTTTATTTGATAAAGGGTCGCGCGATAACTGCCCAAAACCAGCGTCAAGGTAATAGCCAATAGCAATGCTGTGACTAATAGCGTAATTGCCCCTCGCCACTTCGCTCGCCTCATTGCCAATTCCTCTGCTTAATATTGATTGCAAGTGCATGGGAAACACTAGGATCACCAACTAATGCTGCGGCCATCGAAATAGTGAGATAAGCAGAGCTGACCCCCGATGATGCCAAGCTTACTTGCTGCACGTGAAACTTAGTCACCATGATTTGCTGCGGTTCAAAAATAGCCGAGCAACCCGATGTCGCTGCTGACACTGTTTTTGTCACCATTGACGACGGTCTATCACACACTTTCAACTCACCAGAAACCCAGCTCAGTGATACATTACGAATTTGTTCAGGCGGTTGGCGGTCATCTAAGTAAGCGTAAGCGAGCGTTTTGGCATCCGCCGAAATATAAACCAGATCATCACTATCTTGCAGCCGTAAAGGGGAGCGACTATCACCAGCGTAGCCCGCTCGCTGAATGTCTTGTTTTAAGTATTGTAAAGTGCCATAGACTTGTTGCAGCAGCAGTAGTTCTTTACCTCTTTCTGCTGCGCTGCTCTGACTAGTGACAAATACCGAACCAATGATGCCAATAGCCATTAAACCAATAACTGACGCGACCATAAATTCGATCAACGTAGCCCCGCCTTGTTGCAATGAATTAAGAACACGCCTTGAAACCAAAGTGGTCTCCTCCAACAGCGCATATTCTCATTTTTCCCGAAAGGCGAAATGATCCTAATTTTAAAGCACCACCACTGCTGGTAAAAATAAAACTGCCGCTAGTCGCTCGGCCATTAATTGCATCGAAATTAATCTGTTCTGAAACATACGTTGTCGATACCTCGATATTGTTATAAGCCTCTCCAGAAAGGGATGAAAGAACGGTTCCTCCAGGATTGGTGGCAGAATCCGTTAACACGATAGACCAATCACCACTGTTATTACTTGCGCCAGAAATAGCGATATGAGCCCATAACTCTGTTTTTCTTCTCACCGCTTCTGAGCGAGCATTCATCACAAATCCATTCAATTCATTAGCTAGGCGCTTCATTTTTTGACTCTCACTGACATGCGTAAAACTCGGAGCGGCAACCGACAGTAAAACGGCAAGTACCATTACAGTGATCAGCAGTTCTAACAGAGTAAATCCGCGAGCCATTTCCCAAACTCCCATGTAAATAAAATATGAAACAAAATTCATCTTGCGCGAATGCTAACAGCTAATAAAAATGAGCGGGAAATCGATAAGGAACTCCACGTGATGATTCGAAATTCACTCTGCAACGGCAACAAAATAAGACGATTAGGAATGACATTGATCGAATTATTGATCGTCGTATCAATCATTAGCCTGTTAGCGGCTATCGCCTACCCCAGTTACAGCAAACATGTATTGAAAGGACATAGGACAACCGCATTGGCAGATATGGCGAAAATTCAGCTCACGCTAGAGCATCACTACGACAATGGTTATAACTGGAGTCAGCTCATGTCAGGAGGAACGTGTCTAATTTGTGATAGTGATAGCGAGCGCTATCTATTTGCTGTTGCGAGCTCTGCAACCCATGCTTATATCATTACCGCAACGGCCCAAGTGACTAAGGGGCAAGATAAAGACCCATGTTTGCTCAGTGATAAGAAAATGACACTCACAGCCAATAATGAAGCCGAGCCGAAAACGTGTTGGAAATAGCTTATGGTTTGTGAATGCTAAAAACAAACAAGGCCCGCAATTGCGAGCCTTGAAACATCATATTGTTAACGCGCTATTAGCTAGTTAAGTCATCAAAGAACTTTTTAACGCCATTGAAAAAACCTTCCGATTTAGGTTTATGCTTATTCGCTGCATCCCCACCGCAAGTATCTTCAAATTCACGTAATAGCTCTTTTTGGCGTGCGCTAAGTTTGACCGGTGTTTCAACGACCAACTTAACGATCAAATCGCCAATCGCTCCACCACGAACGCCTTTCACACCCTTACCGCGCATACGGAACATACGTCCAGTTTGCGTTTCTTCAGGTACTTTTAAGCTAACACGGCCATCTAATGTTGGGACTTCAACTTCCCCACCAAGCGCTGCCATCGTAAAGCTAACAGGAACTTCGCAGTACAAGTTATTGCCATCACGCTCAAAAATGTTGTGCTCTTTGACATGCACTTGTACGTACAAATCGCCAGCTGGTGCGCCCATTTCCCCAGCTTCACCTTCACCGGATAGACGAATGCGATCGCCCGTATCTACGCCCGCTGGAATTTTCACACTCAGCGTTTTCGATTTTTGCTTGCGACCTTGGCCATGACACACATTACATGGGTCTTTGATGATCTTACCTTTACCATTACAGGTTGGACAGGTTTGCTGAACAGCAAAGAAACCCTGACGCATCTGAACTTGACCATGCCCATGACAAGTGCCACAAGTCTGAGCCGACGTGCCCTTCTTAGCACCCGTCCCTTCACAACTGTCACAATGCACTAGTGTTGGTATTTCAATTTCTTTCGAACAACCACGAACCGCTTCTTCTAGCGATAATTCCATGTTGTAGCGTAAATCTGCACCGCGTTGTGCACGAGCTTGGCCACCACCACGGCGACCACCGCCAAAGATATCACCAAAGACATCACCGAAAATGTCGCCGAAGTCTGCGCTACCACCGCCACCGAAGCCACCACCGCCCATGCCGCCTTGTTGAAAGGCTGCATGACCATATTGATCATAAGCGGCTTTCTTTTGTGGGTCAGTTAAAATTTCATACGCTTCTTTTACTTCTTTAAACTTATCCGAAGCGCTTGCATCCCCTTGATTTCTATCAGGGTGAAACTTCATTGCTAAGCGTTTATACGCCTTTTTAATATCGCGCTCAGAGGCATCTCGGCCAACGCCTAATACTTCGTAAAAATCACGTTTTGACATGTTCTTCGTCACCAATTTATTACTGCAAACGACAAATATCGTTCGGTGTTTATATCAATCTAACTAATGGCTCTAGATTCTAATGAACTAAAATTAAAAAGACACTTTTAGTTAGATAGACACCAATGTTTTCGATTATGACTTACAAACGTACGGGCGTAAGAGTTACCTCAAACGCCCGCAAGAATAGTCCAGACAAGGATCTTGATTCAAAACTAGATAGCTTGATTTAGGAGGAAGTGCGTTATCTCTATCGCACTTCTAACACCTAAATTAGGCAACTCTAGTAAAGAGAATTACTTCTTGTCTTCTTTAACTTCTTCAAACTCAGCATCTACAACATCATCTTCTGCAGATTGTTGTTGGCCTTCACCGGCTTGCTGTGATTGAGCTTTCTGTTGAGCGATTTCCATCAACTTCTGAGCAGCAGCCATTAAAGCTTGAACTTTAGCGTCGATAGCTTCTTTATCTTCGCCTTTCTTCGCTTCTTCTAGCTCTGTAATCGCCGCTTCAATTTTCACTTTATCGTCAGCAGGAAGCGCATCACCCGCTTCTTCAATTTGCTTACGTGTACCGTGAATCATTTGGTCAGCTTGGTTACGTGCAACCACTAACTCTTCGAACTTCTTGTCCGCTTCTTTGTTAGCTTCTGCTTCTTGTACCATTTTCTCGATTTCTTCATCAGACAGACCACCTGAAGCTTGGATCGTAATCTTCTGCTCTTTACCAGTTTGTTTGTCTTTCGCTGATACCTTCAAGATACCATCAGCATCAAGGTCGAAAGTTACTTCAATTTGCGGCATACCACGTGGCGCAGGTTGAATACCCTCTAGGTTAAACTGACCAAGAGACTTGTTGTAAGTCGCTTGCTTACGCTCACCTTGAAGAACGTGAATCGTTACTGCGCTTTGGTTATCTTCAGCTGTTGAGAACACTTGATCCGCTTTGGTTGGGATGGTTGTGTTTTTCTCAATCAGTTTAGTCATTACACCACCCATCGTTTCGATACCGAAAGATAGAGGAGTAACGTCTAGCAATAGTACGTCTTTAACATCACCCGCTAGTACACCACCTTGAATTGCCGCACCAACCGCTACTGCTTCATCAGGGTTCACGTCACGACGAGCTTCTTTACCGAAGAACTCAGCCACTTTCGCTTGAACCATTGGCATACGAGTCTGACCACCAACGAGGATAACATCAGTAATGTCACCTACAGATAGGTCAGCATCCGCTAGAGCAACTTTTAGAGGCTCAAGTGAACGTTGTACTAGGTCTTCAACTAGAGATTCTAGTTTCGCACGCGTTACTTTAACGTTCATGTGCTTAGGACCCGTTGCATCTGCCGTTACGTAAGGTAGGTTCACGTCAGTTTGAGAAGCTGAAGAAAGCTCAATTTTCGCTTTTTCTGCTGCTTCTTTAACACGTTGCATTGCTAACGGATCATTTTTCAGGTTGATACCTTGTTCTTTTTTGAACTCATCAACGAGATAGTTGATCAGGCGGTTATCGAAGTCTTCACCACCAAGGTGTGTGTCACCGTTAGTTGCTAGAACTTCAAATGTTTTCTCGCCTTCAACTTCATCGATCTCGATGATTGAAATATCAAATGTACCACCACCAAGGTCGTAAACTGCGATAACGCGATCGCCGCCTGACTTGTCTAGACCGTATGCTAGAGCAGCAGCCGTTGGTTCGTTGATGATACGTTTCACTTCTAGGCCAGCAATACGACCAGCATCTTTTGTTGCTTGACGTTGAGCATCGTTAAAGTAAGCAGGAACAGTAATTACTGCGCCAGTAACTTCTTCACCTAGGAAGTCTTCAGCTGTTTTCTTCATTTTCTTAAGAATTTCAGCTGAAACTTGAGGAGCCGCCATTTTCTGGCCTTTTGCTTCAACCCAAGCATCACCGTTATCAGCTTTTACAATTTTGTAAGGCATGATTTCGATGTCACGTTGTACTTCTTCGTCTTCAAAACGACGGCCGATCAAACGCTTAATTGCAAATAGCGTGTTGGTTGGGTTTGTTACCGCTTGACGTTTTGCAGGTTGACCTACTAGCGTCTCACCATCTGTATATGCAACTACCGATGCCGTTGTACGCTCACCTTCTGCGTTTTCGATTACGCGAGGTTTGTCGCCATCTAAAACAGCAACACAAGAGTTAGTAGTACCTAAGTCAATACCAATGATCTTACCCATCTGGCTATCTCCAAATAAATTCTATTTTGTTTTTCACTATCCCCAATATGGGGCTGGAGAACAGGGTTTCAACCCTGGCTCACAAACTAAACAAGGATGTTTGTTTCTCGTATGCCCAATAAATAGGGGCGCTAAAAACCATTTCAAGGGCAAATTTGAAAAAAATTACGATTTTTATATCTAAACTCTTCTTCGTGCCGATGAATACAGGAATACGCGCTAGGCATAACGACATAAACCATGAGTTTTCTTCTATCAAACATCTACTCATTAAAAAGAGAGGCCTTAGCCTCCCTTGTACAGCAAACAAGCCAAAACTTGATTGCAAATCATCACTCTTAAATAACATCATGGAGAAACAATAACTAAATTGCGCACCAATGAATTAAAAATGATTATTTAGAAACCATCACCATTGCCGGACGAACAACGCGCCCATTAAGCTCATAGCCTTTTTGCATCACAAACATCACCGTATTCGGCTCGTGATCAGGACTCTCTTGGATCGACATCGCTTGATGGAATTCAGGATTAAATACTTCGCCTTCTGGATTAATTTCTTTCAGACCAAATTTTTCAATTACGCCAACAAACGTTTTATGCGTAAGCTCGACACCTTCAACCAATGGCTTGATCACTTCATTGTCAGCATCAGCCGCTTGAATAGCGCGCTCTAGGTTATCCAGTACTGGTAATAACTCTTCTGCGAAGCGGCTCAAGGCGTACTTACGCGCTTTATCAACTTCGGCTTCAGAGCGACGACGCATATTTTCAACTTCAGCTTTTGCTCTTAGAACCGTATCTTGCTGCTCTTGAATTTTTGCTTCGCTCGATAGTAACGCGGCTTCTAATTGAGCAATTTTGGCTTCTTGCTCATCCAATTCAACGCTTTCGTTCCAATCGATATCAGCTTCAGTACCCACAGCTTCAGCTTCTTGCTCTACTACATCTTGCTGTAGCTCTTCTTCTTTCATGGTGTTTTTTTCGTTGCTCATGATATCTCCAGAATCCAACTATTTTGCGCTTAACACGACAAGTATCCGCACGTTAAACACACAAAAATTCGCACAAAGGCATAACTTGCCTTTATTATGGGGATGATGAATCCTGATTCAAGCCTAATTAGTTGGGAAAACCTATGAAAAAACCATTTGAAGTGATAGCTATCATTGGAAAACCGCGCGATCAACAAGCCATACATACGCATAAAGAGCTTTACCAGTGGTTAACTTCAATCGGATATCCAGTCTTTGTCGATGACAGACTGAGTGACATTTTAGATGGTGTCCCTGCCGAGCATTTCGCAAGCTTATTGGATATTGGTAAAAAAGCAGATTTAGCCATTGTCGTTGGTGGTGACGGCAACATGCTTGGTGCTGCTCGAGTACTGTCACGGTTTGATATTTCGGTTATTGGTGTCAACCGCGGAAATTTAGGCTTTCTAACAGACCTAAACCCAGAAGATTTTCAGCAACGGCTGCAAGCGGTGCTTAATGGCGAATATCTAGAAGAGCAGCGCTTTTTACTCGAAGCGGAAATTCATCGCCACGGGCAAGTGAAAAGCCATAACACCGCACTTAATGAAGCGGTACTTCACCCTGGGCAAGTTGCGCGAATGATTGAATTTGAGGTCTATATTGATGATAGCTTTGCTTTCTCACAACGTTCCGATGGTCTCATTATCTCAACCCCAACAGGCTCAACGGCTTATTCACTTTCCGGAGGCGGGCCAATTTTATCGCCAAGCCTTAATGCCATCACTTTAGTGCCAATGTTCCCACATACACTTTCTAGCCGCCCACTGGTTGTGGATGGTAACCGTAAAATTAAGCTTATCGTGTCACCAGATAACAGGGGCACACAAGAAGTAAGCTGTGATGGGCAAGTCTCTTTACCTGTCTCGCCAGGTGACGAAATTCATATCTATCAAAGCCCTAATATCTTAAGGCTGATCCACCCTAAAGATTACAGTTACTACCATGTATTACGGGAAAAATTGGGCTGGTCGAGTAAGCTATTTTAAATTAAGAAGTACTTCACAATTCTCTTGCTAGCAAAAATAAAATGATCTGAGCAACTTTACTGTATAAAAAAACAGGTTATACTGTTTTCTTATACAGTACTGTTCAATTATACAGGTAATAAAATGCTGGCTCATTTAAGTGTGAATAATTTTGCTATCGTTAAATCATTGCAGTTAGAGCTTTCCAAAGGAATGACAACCATTACTGGCGAAACCGGCGCAGGGAAGTCGATTGCCATTGATGCGCTTAGCCTCTGTCTTGGTGGCCGCGCAGAAGCCGGCATGGTCAGACAAGATGAAGAAAAAACCGAAGTCAGTGCTGCCTTTATTTTGGATAATAATCTACATGCTACGCGTTGGTTAGAAGACAATGATCTGCTCGATAATAAAGAGTGTATTTTACGTCGAATTATCACCAAAGAAGGGCGTTCACGCGCTTTCATTAACGGTAGCCCAGTTCCGCTTTCGCAACTAAAAGCACTCGGACAACTGTTGATCAATATCCATGGCCAGCATGCTCATCACCAATTAATGAAAAGTGAACATCAAATGGTCATGCTTGATCAGTATGCTGGCCATATTAGCTTGTTGAAAGAAACAAGGTTAGCCTATCAAGCTTGGCGTCAAGCCGATAATCAACTTAACCAACTCAAAGAAAATAGTCAGCAAAATCAAGCTCAAATACAACTTTTGGAATACCAAATTAAAGAGCTAAACGAATTGGCTATCGGCGAAGAAGAGTTCAATGAATTAGAGCAAGAGCATAAACGCTTATCTAACAGCGGTGATCTAGCCACCCTGTGTCAACAAGCGATCGAACTCATTTACGAAGGTGAAGAAGTGAATGCGCTTGGCATACTACAATCAGCAATCAGCTCATTAAATGAACTTGCAGGTTTAGATACAAAGCTCGCTCAGCTGCCGAACATGGTAGCCGAAGCGATGATCCAATTAGAAGAAGCCAATAGCGAACTCAGACATTATTTAGACAGCATCGACGTCGACCCTGAACGTATGGCCTATGTCGAAGAACGATACTCAAAAGTCATGTCTATCTCTCGTAAACATCATATTGCGGCAGAAAATCTTTATCAGCATCACCAAGATCTTTTAAAGCAGATCGAACAACTCGATTGCTCTGAAGAAAAATTGCAAGCAATAGAAATGGACGTCGAAAAACACTACCAAAGCTTTGTTGTCGTTGCTGACAAACTGCATAAATCTCGTAGCCGTTACGCTAAAGAGTTAGATAAGCTCATCAGCCAAAGCATGCATGAATTAAGCATGGAAAAAGCTAAATTTTGTATCGAAGTTAAACATGAAACAGCACATCCATCACCACTCGGTTTTGATACGGTGACCTTCTTAGTTTCAACCAATCCAGGGCAACCGTTGCAACCCATTGCCAAAGTGGCATCAGGTGGTGAACTTTCTCGTATCTCATTAGCGATTCAAGTGATAACGGCTCAAAAAGTGGACACCCCAAGTCTCATTTTTGATGAAGTCGATGTGGGTATCAGCGGCCCAACAGCAGCCGTTGTCGGAAGAATGTTAAGAACACTAGGTGAATCGACACAAGTACTGTGCGTTACTCACCTGCCACAAGTCGCTGGTTGTGGTCATCAACAATTGTTTGTGAGTAAACAAGCCAAGGCAGGAAAAACCGAAACCCAAATGAAACGTTTAGATAATGAACAACGCATTACAGAACTCGCACGATTATTGGGAGGAAGCAAAATTACGGAGTCAACCCTAGCCAATGCTAAAGAGCTATTGATCGCAGCTTAAGTTCGTTTTTTCTTCTAGGTTTGCAACTAAACTCAAAATTCACGGTCTCAATTAGCTCGTAGTTCAGTCAGCTTTTTACTTCTGCCGTGAGCTTGTTTATTATCAGCCAAGTTTTAAAACTTATTAGCAAAGAATTTAAGTATGCAGTTAAAGAAATGGTTAATAGCAGTACCACTCGCTATCACAATGCTAACTGGGTGTTCGTTGGCAGAAAAACTGGTATATCGTATCGACATTAACCAAGGTAATTATGTAGAGCAACAAGCGGTAGATAAGCTTAAGTTCGGAATGACCAAGGAACAAGTTCGATATGTCATGGGCTCTCCAATGTTGGTTGAAAATGGTTACCCTGATACGTGGTATTACATTTATCACCATACCGAAGGCCACAAAGCTTCTATACAGAAAAACCTGATTGTGAACTTTAATCCTTCTGGTTCCTTGGTTAACGTCGCTGGAGACTTCTCCCCAAGCGAACAGTTTTTCGAAGGGATAAACTAACTCGGATTGATAAGATAGATATAAAAATAGGGTTCACAGTGAACCCTATTTTTATATCTATCTTACTCACCTAAATTTAGGGTAGCTATGACGCTCAACCCTGTTCGGCTCTCTTACGGCGAATCTCTTTAGGGTCAGCAAGCAGTGGCCGATAAATTTCAATACGATCGCGATCTCTAACCAGTGCATCTAACTTTACATTGCGACTAAATACACCAACTTTATTTTTCGCTAAATCAATTTCTGGATATAATTCAAGTACTCCAGATTTTTCAATGATTTCCTGAACATTTAAATTTTTATCCACCACTAAATTCAGCACTCGCTGCTCATGAGGTAGTGCGTAAACAACTTCAACATGGATCATGTCAGACTCAATACTCATGCTTGATACACCTGCTTGGCTCGTTTTGTAAACGCATTGACCATATTGCTCGTTAATTCATGAAAGATTTTTCCGAAAGCCAACTCAATCATTTTGCTCGAAAACTCAAACTCTAGTTTCAGCTCGACTTTACACGCTTGCTCATCAAGTGACGTAAAGTACCAACCGCCTCTTAATGTCTTAAAAGGACCATCAACCAAATGCATCACTATCGCTTCACCTGTGACCAAAACATTTGATGTTGTGAATGTTTTGCTAATCCCTGCTTTCGACACATCAACAGAAGCGACCATTGACTGCTCAGAAGACTCAATCACACGAGAACCTGAACACCCAGGTAAAAATTCAGGATAACGAGCAACGTCATTCACTAAATTAAACATTTGTTCTGCGCTAAAAGACACTAAAGCAGAACGACTGACTTGCTTCATATTCACTCCTCATCATCACCTAAAGAGTCAGGTGTGTAACAATTTTACTTTTATTCTTATCCTACGCAAATAAAAGGATTTCATAAGCTCACACCAAGCCGTATAATGACGACATTATGGTAAAGAAAAAATCAAACTCAAAAGCTGGTAGCAGTACCATTGCTTTAAACAAGAAAGCTCGCCACGAATATTTTATCGAAGATGAAATAGAAGCAGGGCTAGAGCTCCAAGGCTGGGAAGTAAAATCTCTTCGTCAAGGCAAAGCTAATATTGCAGAAAGCTATGTTTTCATGCGAGACGGAGAAGCTTTTGTCTCAGGAATGACAATCGTACCTCTTCAACAGGCATCTACGCACGTTGTCGCTAACCCGACTCGTGTTCGAAAATTATTACTGAGCCGACGCGAATTGGACAATATCACAGGGCGAATTAACCGCGAAGGTATGACGTTAACGGCGTTGTCTCTTTATTGGTCTCGTTCATGGGTCAAGCTTAAAATTGGCGTATCGAAAGGTAAAAAACTTCACGATAAACGTGATGATTTAAAAGAAAAAGATTGGGCAAGAGAGAAAGCACGCGTAATGAAGAGTTCATTGCGTTAATCTTGACCACTTAGACGCATGGAACTAGACAGGCACTGCTTTTCTGGTACTATGCTTCAACACCCTTGGGGCTGATTCAGGATTCGACGGGAATTTTGCAGTCTGAGGTGCATGCCGAGGTGCGGTAGGCCTCGTTAACAAACCGCAAAAAAATAGTCGCAAACGACGAAAACTACGCACTAGCAGCTTAATAACCTGCCAAGAGCCTTTCTGCCCTAGCTTCCGCTCGTAAGACGGGGAATAACAGAGAGTCAAACCCAAACAAGCTCGTGCCGCGTCTCCCGCCTGAGAGACAAAGCATTAAAATTAATTCAGGATAGCCATTAGATAGCGTGTCGGTTCGCAGTTTGATGGTGAAATTAAAGATCGACTAAGCATGTAGTACCAATGATGAATGATTTTCGGACGCGGGTTCAAATCCCGCCAGCTCCACCAAACGTTTGGAAACAGCGTTATTTCAATAGGTTAGCGCCTTTTGGGATAGCGCTGTTTTTGTATGGGTGCCACACCTCATAAAGTCTATTCTTTACCTTATTCAACACCTCGCACCACACATTATCCTAACCATCTGAATATAAAGCAGTTACCAATAAAAAAGGGGTTATCCTATCCCCACAATTCTCTCTCCTACCAACGAGCGATGTTCAATTTCAGTCCGCCGTTGATGATTTTGAGTTACGAAAACACCTTACTTATTGGGATAAAATTGATGTCCCTAAAAGCTCGTTTTGTACAGGTTCATCATTAGCCTGCACGATTAACAATACTTTTATGCGCATAAAAAAGTAACGTTCAAACACTTTTACGCGCATTAAAGTGTATAAACTGTATTTTTGTATGTAGCAGCCATTCTTAATCTCCTCATTCACTTTGTTCATTTAAGGCAACTGTTCATTTATTATGAACAACCTGCATAACTGAACAAACAATTAACGCCCTGCTCCCTATCGCAGCTTTCATAGCTAAAACAATCCATTCTGCTCATCAACAATTTTGACTTACAATCTATGAGTAATAATTTACTCACAAAGAGTCTCGATACACATTAATGAGTAATCATTTACTCATAACTTGAAAATAAACGACTTTACGAGTAAAGTTTTACTCATTGATAAGTAGAGGTGTTGTCGATGGAAGAACTAACCGTACAAGCTTTTATCAGAGGTGAATGGATAGATATTGGTATCATCTCATTCCCTAAAAGTAGCCAACATAATTTCCGAGTGACTGAACTCAACTACCTCAGCGACTATGCGCTAGAACATCACGATAAAGATGACTTTCACGCGGTTTCACTAAACCACCCTGTCTCATTCTTTTTTGATGACATGGGTAAACCTGGATGGTTAACGTTTCTAGACGATATTATGCCTAGTGGCGCTAGTAGACGATACTGGGTCAAACACCTAGATATTGAAGACCTTAGTTCTGATGAACAAGACTATGTTTTGCTCAAGTTTGGCACAATGTCGCCTATTGGTAACTTAAGAGTAAAAGACTCTCTTCCTGAGCGCTACGAAGTAGCAGACAACCTCTACTTCTCTGTTGAT
Source organism: Vibrio sp. 1180_3 (assembly GCF_029478545.1). Taxonomy (NCBI): domain Bacteria; kingdom Pseudomonadati; phylum Pseudomonadota; class Gammaproteobacteria; order Vibrionales; family Vibrionaceae; genus Vibrio; species Vibrio sp. 1180_3. Next base: position 76,896 of record NZ_SJFM01000007.1, on the reverse strand, counting down.
GATGTTAAAAATCGAGCAGGTGATTTCCTCGACTATGCACAGCAAAGAGGGGCAGCCGCAGGTGGTGCAACAGGGGCTGGAGGTGAAGCGCCAAAACTGATCCTCCGATGTGGTTTCGATCATGGATCTGGCAGCGAAAAAATATGGATTGACCCATACCAAGATGACAATAGCAACCACGACTTACATTACTTAGTAAAGTACCCTAGAGGCTCAAGAAGCACCATCGACTGTAATATTCTAAGAGCTGAGTTCTACTTCTACCACGAGCTAACTGAAATGGGAGTTGAAACGATCGCCACCGACGGTATGCGCTTGGAGGAAGGATTAAACTACCCTTCCTTATGGCTTCCTCGATTTGATGTTCAAATTATTGATCAACAAATAGAGAGATTTGGCATGGAATCTGTGTATTCCATTTTGAACAAAGGTGCTGGGGTCACTCTTGATCACGAAACAACAATCCGAACTCTCATAGAAAAAATTACTGAAAGTAATATGATTAAACACCAAGGGTATAGGTTTGATACCCAAGCTTTCGTTATTGAATGGGTGAAGAGAGATCTACTCAACATCTTGTTTGGTAATAGTGATAACCATGGCAGAAATACTTCATTCTTAAAAGGTGATGGAGTCATAAAGCTTGCTCCCATTTACGATTTCGCACCAATGAAAGCTGATCCTGAAGGAATTCCAAGAACAACAAAATGGAAAGCCCCACTAGAGGTTGGCGGAACTTACGACTTCGTCGGCATTGCAGACACCTTATCTGATCTGGTGCCAAAGGAAGTGTTATTAAAAGAGCTAGCGATTACTGCAAGTAAATGCGTAGACCTAAAGCAGAGACTCGCTTTACGAGGAGTACCAGAACAAATCTTGGAGATGCCAGCCGTTGGACTTAATTATATATCAGAAAAGCTCACTAAATGGGGGCTACTATGAAGCCAAGCAATAAAGAGTCCGTACAAGATACGGTAGCTCGTCTAAGAGCAAACCGAAATCAACAGCAGCCCAAGGTTGGGAAGAATGCAACTCATTCGATCAAAGAGCAAACACAACTCGATACTCCAACGAGATCGAAAGCCTCAAAAAACGCCAAAGCAGTAAGTGCAGCGGAACGCAAAACCGAAGCGAACAAAATTATCAAGCAACTATTACTTAGTGAGCTTACACAAGGTCAAGCGTTGAAAAATTTACGTATTAATATACTGGGACTCAAACAGGATGTGTTCGCAAGACTTGTCGATGTCTCAAGAAAAACACTCTCAGATATAGAGAATGATCGGGGCAGCTACAATACAGAGATTCTCAACAAGGTATTCAAACCATTTGGCTTAAAAGTCGGAATGCTACCGTCTTCTCCCGATGTGTTAAAATCGCTACTAATAGATAGTGAGGCTGGGTAAAATACTCAGTATCAGCGCTATTGCTTTAGATTAAATTGCTATAACAAGCTAGCATTTTTAAATAATTTAGGAATACATGGACGCGGGTTCAGTTCCTTTTGAAGCAGGAAATTGATGTAACATTTGATGCAACACCAAATTGGTAACATCGTTATAAGTTACTGAATTTATGAAAAGTGAGAAACCATTTCAACTCCCGATACCGCATCCCGCTCACAAAGCAGATTCTGGCGCTATTAGAAGTAATGAAGCCGATTTGATTGAGGCAGGTTTACACTGCAACAGTAAGATAGGATTCTTTGCGCGAGATCTCACTTTTACGATCAACTTGGTAGGTATTTGACCAAGCTCAATTAACCATTAACTTTATATGGAAATTTCATACGCACCCACTACATTAACAAACACTAATAAAATAATTGCTAATAAAAGGTGTCGATATGAAAAGGAATTTGAAGATCACCTTCAGTCTTGCACTGGCGATGGTGTCTGCTCCTTTCCTAGTTCTGGCGCAGTCAACCGCCGACCACTCTACGTTTAAGCAACTTGAGGGGCCATTTAGTTCTGGCCCAGAAGTGACCAAAGCGTGTCTCGAATGCCATACCCAAGCAGCCGAACAAATTCAACAGACGTCTCACTGGACATGGGCGTTTGATGTCGGGTTTGAAGATAAGATCCTTGGTAAGAAAAACGTGATAAACAACTTCTGTATTTCAACGGCATCCAATGAGCCACGCTGCACTAGCTGTCACGTTGGCTATGGTTGGAAAGACAATACTTTTGATCATAGCAAGCAAGAAAATGTCGATTGCCTGGCTTGCCACGACAATACGGGGGAGTACAAAAAGTTCCCAACCGATGCGGGCCACCCAAACTATACCAGCAAAGAGTGGCCAAAAGGTTCAGGTAAAATTCGCCAACCTGTTGATCTGAAAGCTGCCGCGCAAAGCGTTGGTGACCCGTCACGGGAAACGTGTGGCGCCTGCCACTTTTATGGTGGCGGTGGTGATGGCGTAAAACATGGTGATATGGATTCTAGCTTAGTGACCCCCAACCGCGCATTGGACGTTCATATGTCGCCTGACGGAGCCAACTTTGCTTGTCAAGATTGCCATACCACCACAGGCCACCAAACCGCCGGCTCTCGCTACCTGATGAATGCTAAAGATATCGAAGGGGTCGACTTTCCCGGTCATGGGGATCAAACCCGCGCCTCCTGCGAATCCTGTCATGGCCTTGAGCCACACCAAGGGAACCGTTTAGCTAACCGGCTCAACGAACACGTGGCCAACATTGCATGCTCTACCTGCCACGTACCCGAGTATGCACGTGAAAACAAAACCAAAACACAGTGGGATTGGTCAACCGCCGGCGATAAATCACGCCCAACCAGCAAAGATGATGAAGGCTACACCACCTATACCCCGGAAAAAGGTGACTTTGTATGGGAACGTAATGTGGTTCCCGATTATGCCTGCTTTAATGGCGAGATGAGTTACACCACGATTGGCGAGAAAATCACCCCCAATGCACAAGGCGTGGTTGAACTGACGCAACCGCAAGGACGCTGTGGAGACGACGACAGCCGCGTGTGGCCATTTAAAATTATGCGCAGCAAACAGCCTTATGACACCGTCAATCAAATCATGGTGACGCCGCATCTATTTGGGAAAGACGAAAACGCCTATTGGAAGCATTTGGATTGGGATAAAGCGGCGACGGCCGGCATGGCCGCCACGGGCAACCAATACAGTGGTGATATGACATTTGTTGATAGTGTGTACCACTTCCCTATCGTGCATATGGTGGCGCCGAAAGAACAAGCACTCAAATGTGGGGCGTGCCATACAGAAGACGGTCGCCTCGCCAAACTCTCCGGCTTTTATATGCCGGCACAAACCTCAATGTCGCGACTCGATACCATCGGCTGGTTAATCGTACTAATGACCCTACTGGGGGTGATTGGCCATGCACTGATGAGAGCAAAAGAGAAATCATCTAACCAAGGAGATTCATAATGAAAGTGGTGATTTATAAGCGATTCGAACGCTTTTGGCACTGGAGCCAAGCCTTGTTGATGATGGCCATGTTAGTGACCGGCTTTGAGATTCATGGCACTTACAACTTACTGGGGTTCGGAACCGCCGTTTTGTGGCATGAGTATTGTGCGTTTGTGCTGATGACCTTATGGGCTTTTGCGATTTTTTGGCATTTTACGACTGGCGAATGGCGACAATATATTCCAACCACAAACAAACTCGGTGCTGTCATCGATTTTTACCGCCGCGGAATTTTCGCTGGTGAACCTCACCCATTTCACCCAACGGCAGAGCTAAAACTCAACCCACTTCAGCGTCTTGCCTACCTTGGCTGGAAGCTGATGATGGCGCCCCTTATCTGGGTAACTGGGCTATTGCTACTGTTCTATACGGAGTGGGACAGCTTTGGGCTCGGATTTTTCTCCTTAACTTGGGTCGCCACCTTGCATGTGGTGGCTGCCTTTATGATATTGGCTTTTCTCATTGGTCATGTTTATATGACCACCACAGGTGAAACGCCGACCGCTCATATTAAAACGATGCTGCGTGGCTACGAAATAAAAGAGCCCCAAGACTAACCAAGCGCACCAATATAAAACCCCAAAGCTTAAGCTCTGGGGTTTTCTTAGTTTAACTTGATAGCCATCGTTCTAAGTAACACTTCACTCTTACAGATTAAACGGCTCTACTTTGTCAGCGATCAGGCAAAACGGGGATAGCTATATCCAAACATATGCTTAACGACTCAAACAGCTAAAAGCAGCAATTAGCAGAAAGCCATCAACATCAACATCAACATCAACATCAACATCAACATCAACATCAATAATAATGTCATTGTGGCGAACGGATGCTACCAACAATACCGCAGCTTTAAATCATAGGGATGATTAATAAAGTATTGATCTATTCAACCTTCGCCTGAATAAAATCTAGCACTTTAGTGACATAGGGCTGGGTATCAAAAATCGGATCACCATGATGAGCCCCATCGACTAAATAAAGATGATTTTCTACACCATAGCCGTCAAGTACACTTTTTAAGTACTCACTTTGGCTATACGGTACCGTGGTATCATTAAGGCCATGAAAGATAATAAAAGGTGGTGTTGTGTTATTAATATAGGTTGTTGGAGAAGCCCATTCAGCAAGTTCAGCATCTTCTCTTGGTGATTTACCCAGCATTTTGGCTTGTGATGAGTCTGGCGCGTCATGGTCGATTGCTCCGCTGTTTCCTTTCAGTTCAACAAGATCGCTCGGTCCAAAAAAATCCACCACCGCAGACACTTTATAGCGCGGCTCATTCCCTGCTAGGTAAAAGCCATTATCATAAGTATTAGACGTCGCCACTAACATCGCCAAATGCGCCCCCGCAGATCGGCCCATCATCACAACGCTATCGTTCTTTAAAGAGTACTCCTGATGGCGATCAATCAGATAATTGATCGCATCGTTAATATCTGCGACCGGTGCAGGAAACGTTGCTTCGCTACTTAAGCGGTAATTTATCACCGCAACAGCGTAACCATGGTTTAATAACGTGTTCGCTAATCGCCCATTTTTAGTGAGAAATTCATCTTTCGATCCACGCATCCATGCTCCACCATGAACCCACACCAGTAAAGGTAACACTTGTTGCTGGCTAGGTAGATAAAGGTCCAACTCAAGAGTCTTCCCATTCACTGTCTTATAATCGATAGTTTGTTTTTGAACTGGAGCTGGTGTGGTCTCATATCCACTTTTCACACTACATCCAACTAAACTAACGGTACTAATCAGCATGGTTAGCAGTACTGTTACTCTTTTCATTGCAATGACCTCTTCAAGTAATATACGCACCAATATTAAAGTGATTGCTTAGTCTATCCAGTCTTTTTGCATTTATTTACACTAAACTTTGTGACTTACACACCCACTTCAGCCATTAGCTGGCAGATAGCGTTGGATGAAACGTATGACAGCCGGAACGTATTGCTTCGTGTCAAAGACTTTCGCGCTATGGCCTACGTCTGGTTCAATCAAAAGTTGATTCTCAACTCCGTGTTGATCTAGCTGTTTTTTAAACTCGATACTTTGCGCTATCGGTACTTGTTTATCCTTATCGCCATGCAGCAAAATAAACGGCGGCGTATTCTGGTTAACATAAGTCGTAGATGATGCCTGTTTCGCGATTTCAGGAATAATGCTCGGCGTATCACCTAAGAAACGAGAAACTGATGACTTCTTACTCGCGATCTTGCCACCCTTGTTGCCAAGCGCTAACAGGTCTGTCGGACCAAAAAAGCTCACGACAGCTTTTACCTGATATTTGGGTTTCTCATAGAACTCAATGTTGCCATGTACATTCGTCGTTCCTATTAAACCGGCTAGGTGTCCGCCAGCAGATCGTCCCATCATCACCAAATTATCTGCTGCGATATGGTATTGCTGCGCATGGTCATGAAGAAAGTTAAGAGCATCGTTAATGTCTTGCACAGGCGCAGGAAAGGTAGCCTCTCCGCTTAAACGGTAATCCAAAGCCGCAAGTGCATAGCCCTTTTCAATAACAGATTGCAATAACAATGGATTGTTAGTGGGAATCGCATCCTTACTACCTCGTTTCCAAGCACCACCATGCACCCACACCAAAAGCGGATAAGGTTGAGCAGGTTGCAATTTAGGTTTGTAGAGGTCGAGTTTAATCTCTCGGCCTTGAACAGTTTTGAACACGATATCTTTGGTAACCACAGCACTATTTAAGGTGTTCGCATGCACATTTGCAGTTAGCATGCTCAGCGAAATAACACTAAGCAAGGTAATGATTTTCTTCATTGATTTTAAATCCAACATTAGAACGATGCTTCTGCAGCAACCCAGTAACGGCGACCATCTTCAACGTAACCATATTCATCGTAAGTCGTTTCCGCATCGAATAGGTTGTAGATGCCAGCCATCAGCTTGAGTTGACGATTGATTTGCCAATTACCACCAAAGTCCACATAAGTAATTGAAGGCGCTGAGACATTGAGCGAATCCACCGTGATTGGATCGGACTCTTCACTACGATAAGACACACGAAGCCACGAGTTAACATTATCACGAATAGCCCAGTCTGCATTCAGCGCAATTAAGTGCTCTGGCGCTTGCGTCAACGGTTGACCTTTATCTTCACCCGACTTCTTCTCACTGTAGGTATAGGTGTAAGTCGCGCCTACGTTGATCGTTTCAGTTATGCCTTTATTGATCGAGCCCTCCGCACCATAAGTGATCGCATCTTCGATGTTCACATAGGTAGAATCACATGCACGCCCAGTACAACTTGGGTCTAGGTTTACATTATCGATCTTATCTTTAAAATCATTGTAGAACACGGTTAGACTGGAATTCAGATCGTTTACACCTGAGAAATACACACCTAGTTCAGTGTTAACTGAGGACTCTGGTTTCAAATCTGCATTTCCGTAAACCTCACACCTACCGTTACAGCTTTCTTGCGTCCAATCATCTTCCATTTCAGTCAAGCTTGGAGCACGATAACCCGTTGAAACTCCGCCCTTCATCGTCCATTCTGGATTTAGTGTCCAAACACCGTACACTCGCGGACTAAGATGCGAGTTAAACTGTTCGTTATCGTCGTATCGCAAACCCAGAGTTAAAGCAAAGTCATTCGTCAGGTACCATTCATCTTCAGCAAATACCGACCATTGCGAGTTCTTGAAAACAAAATCACCGTTATCTAGTTCTTCACTTTCAAATGCAGCACCGATTGAAATGTAATGCATACCAAATGCTTTGGACCATTGAGTATTGGCATTGATATTTTGTACTTCTAAACCGCGCCCTACATTTTCAACCGTTTCAGTGCTGATGTATGAAGAACCAGTTACAGATTCATAGTTAGCATCATGTGCAATACCAATCGATTGACGGTTATTGTTGGTCGCAGAGCTCTTAGTCCTAGACTTCCCTTCCGTGTTCACTCGCTCTTGATCGTGGTGAGTGTAATCAAGGGTGAATGTGTCTTCTTCTGTTGGTGTGAAATACACAGACGCACGATAGTTCTCAAGTGTTTTACCGCCATTTGCATAAAGAATTTCATCTTCAATGCGCTCTTGATACATACCTGAGATCGCAGTGCTCACCAAGCCATCAACCAATGGACCTGCGAGGTAGATTTCACCTTGATAGAAATTGCCCGACTTGCTGTTTTCTTGCAGCGTTGCTTCCGCGCGTACACTACCCGTCCACTCAGGGAAATCTTTGCGCGTAATAATGTTGATCACACCACCGATGGCATCGGAACCATACAAGGTCGACATAGGGCCACGCACCACTTCAATACGCTCAATCGCATTAAGCGGAGGTAACCAATCCTGCTCAAAACCTCCCCCGCCACTGACCTGTGTTTCGCGACCAGATTGCTTACGTCCATCAACGAGAATTGCCGTGTAATCTGACGGCATACCACGCAAAGAGATCTCTTGACGAGAACCACCTCCAGTAATGACAACACCTGGAATGTCTTTCAAAGCATCGGTTAGATCTTTATAAGAACGGTTTTCGATTTGCGTACGGTCGATCACACTGATCGATGCTGGCGCTTCTAATGTCGATTGTTCATAACCAGAAGCCGTTACCACTATGGTTTCCATAATAGTGTGGTCTTCCTGCGTTTGAGATTCAGCAAAAGAAGCAAAAGGGAGTATCGCTGAAATACCTGCGGTAGCATTTACCGCAGTGCGACAAACAAATGGGATATTCTTAAGCATTTTTGACAACTAATTTCATTTGCAACTGATAATTGTTATCAATTAAACCTTCATTACCCCATACTTTCAATCAATACAGTATGCACAATATCGAATCCAATTATGCAGGATCTGCAATGTTGATTTGGAGTACTCAATCATGCACTTATGCGTACATTCCGTTGTCTTCAAACAATTCGCTGAATAGTTCACGGATCCAAATACACATTGGGTCATCATGAAAACGCTTGTGCCAATACAGATAAACTTGTGAGAAATCCAAACGCAGTAGCTCTGGAACTTCGCGTGTAATTAAGCGTTCATCCAGACAAGCCGCTTCGGCGAATGGCGTCGGTAAATGAAAGATAATGTCTGTTTCAGCGGCAATACTCGGCGCTGATGTGAAGTTGCTGAGTTGCACCGGAGCAGACAAACGCTGCTTCTTATCCGCCAAACCTAACTCAATGAATTTGTGTTCGAACGACAGTGTTTTTTCTCCCTGTAGAGAGATTTGGCCAAAATGGTAATCACGCAACTTCTCTGCCGTTAACACTTCATTGGCAAGAGGATGGTTTCGACCCATCAACAAACGAAAATCTCGTTTAGCCACAACCTTACGATAGATATTTTGTTCTGATGTCGGTGGCTCATGGGAAGAAAGCAAGAAATGCACGTCACCAGACACCAGCTCCTCAAAATGGCGTTTCGGCGTTGTGTCGATGCTGACAACAAGATTCGGCGCTCGCTCGCGAATTGCAGCAACAAGTTTTGGAATCATGGCATTGATCTGAGGCTGCAAACCATAAAATCGAACCGTGCCTTCCACCTTCTCTGGTTCAAATGAGTTCTTATGCGATAGCTTTTCAAGGCTGATAATCAAGGCTGAGATATCTGACTTAATCGCTTCTGCCTTAGGGGTAAGTTCATAGCCAAAACTCGTGCGCACCAGCAACTCATCATCAAAAAACAGTCGCATTTTTTGCAACGCTCGACTCACCGAAGACTGACTCGTATTGAGCAACAAAGCGGTGTTCGATACATGCTTTTCTTCTAGAAGGCATTTAAGAATGTAAAGTGACGTTACATCGACCTGAGGAATTTTCATAAATCGTTTTACACTTTAATCTGAAATTAAGGAGGATATGAAGGTAAGTAGGTCAGTGATGCTGATCAACCTTACAAATATTACCATCGTTTCTGTCTACTCTGTATCTTGAGTCGCTAATGTGAGTGTCACATAAATCGAGTGTTCCAACAATAACCATCCTAATTGCCTTGATTAAACTGAAAGTTACCTTGTTTCCTGCTGACTTTAGTTATTTGGAAAGTAACGCTACCCCTAATGAAAGGTAATCATGAGAAAATGACAAGCTAAATAGGAACTATTATGAATAAGCCGATCGACTCTTAGCTTGAATGCACTGTGAGCGTAGATAACAACGCAGCAACTGAAGTGGTAAGCATATCGTTAAACTCAAATAACTCAATTGATCACACTTGTACTGCAATCAATTGAGCCTTTGGTATTAGATAGTTAGAATGACGCTCACTTAAAGGAGTGGTTATGTCTATCGAGTTCTACAACCAAAACGCACAGCTGTTTTTTACAACGACCAAAGAAGTAGACACCAGTTCTCTGATTGAGCACTTTACTCCCTATTTACCTCTAGGGGGTTCTATCCTTGATGCTGGGTGTGGTTCTGGACGAGATGCAAAAAACTTCATCGACTTGGGTTATCAAGTTACGGCATTTGATGCTAGTGAAGCATTGGCAAGCCTAGCCTCTCAATTACTTCAAATTCCTGTCACAGTATCAACCTTTACTAATTTTTATAGTGATAAGCCCTTTGATGGTATTTGGGCTTGCGCATCGTTACTGCATGTCCGTGAACTGGATCTTCCTAGTACATTCTCTCATTTAGCCTCTCAATTAAAACCATCTGCACCACTGTATTGCTCGTTTAAATATGGAACCGACGAAGTTGAACGTGATGGTCGTAGGTTTACCAACGGTAATGAGCAGCGGTTATCTGAATGGATAACTCACACACCGTTGAAAATTGAAAAAATCTGGCGAACTCATGACTTGAGGGCAGAGCGCCAACATGAGCAGTGGTTGAATGCCATTCTGATTAAAAGTGAATAGTGATGAGCGCCCATAGAACGAATGATCAGGCAACCTTATGTAGCGGCCCAAAACTGAGTGCAGGAGGAGAACAAGATCCTTTACTCCCTAAGCTAATCCAAGCGATTAACCACGCAAGTGAAATAGAAATTTCGGTCTCTTTTATACAACCTTCAGGGTTAGATTTGCTGTTTGACCCTATTATTGATGCGCTCAAAAGTGGGGCATCATTAAAACTGCTCACTTCAGACTATTTAGCAATAACCCACCCAGTGGCACTAAGAAGGCTCATGATACTGGCCGAGCGTGGTGCACAATGCCGAATTTTTACCTGTGAAAACCAGCATAGTTTTCATATGAAATCCTATATATTTGTCAAAACAGAACAGGGAACCATTAGTGAGGGGTGTGCTTGGATTGGCTCAAATAACATCAGTAAAACCGCACTATTGCAGAGCTATGAGTGGGCATTACGCCATGATTTTGAGAAGCCGATTACCTCTCCTGCTGCACAAGAATTTACACATATTCGCGAGCAATTTTCGGCTATTTTTAAGCACAAGCAAAGTATTCTTCTCTCTCATCACTGGATCGATGATTACGTATTACGCCACCAGCAACTTAAAGCACAACGTTCATTGTCACTATTTGATGACTCAGATAGTTATGTAGAGACACCCACACCTAACTCGGTTCAAGTTTTGGCTTTATCAGCACTGAGCAAAAGCCGTCAGCAAGGGTACAAACGAGGGCTCGTTGTCTTAGCGACAGGGATGGGAAAAACATGGTTAGCCGCTTTTGATGCAAAGCAAGTACAAGCCAAACGAGTACTATTTGTTGCTCATAGAGAAGAGATCCTCACTCAAGCTGAAAGTACGTTTAGCAAATTGCTCCCAAATGTAAAAACAGGTTTATATAACGGTGATCAAAAAACCGTAGAAGCTGATTATCTTTTTGCATCGGTAGCCACTCTTGGCAAAAAAACACATTTAACACGCTTTGAAGTAAACCATTTTGATTACATTGTTGTTGATGAATTTCATCACGCCAGTGCTCGCAGCTACCGAGATTTATTGGCTTATTTTCAACCAAACTTTCTTTTAGGATTAACCGCAACACCAGAACGTTCTGATCAAGCCGACATTTTGTCGCTTTGCGATAACAATTTAGTGTTTGAGCGTAACTTGGTTCATGGTATTGATGAGAACATCCTAGTGCCATTCAATTACTTCGGGATTTACGACCAGTTCGTAGATTATCAAGAAATTCCTTGGAGAAATGGTAAGTTTGATCCCACAACTTTGGATAGTGCATTTGCAACCAAACAGCGTGCCGGACATATATATCAGCATTGGCTAGACAGAAAACAGCAGAGAACCTTAGCATTTTGCGTTTCTAAACGTCATGCCGATTACATGGCTGAACATTTTTGCAAACAAGGCGTGCGCGCCTTAGCTGTATACAGTGACTCGAAAATACGCCGAAATGACGCCTTAAAGCAGTTAGATGAAGGAAGCATCGATATTCTGTTTTCTGTCGATCTATTCAATGAAGGAACCGATCTCCCTGCAATTGATACCATCTTGATGATCCGCCCTACTGAATCAAAAATCCTGTTTTTACAACAATTAGGGCGCGGCTTACGCCAATCTCCTAGCACTGGTAAAGAGCAATTAGTGGTCTTGGATTTCATTGGGAACCACACTTCGTTTTTAAATAGACCAGCCACCCTACTAAATGTCGGTTCACTAAAAGAAATCGCTGAAGCCCTCAATCATCAGTTGAATCTAGCGGCTGGTTGTTACGTAAATTTTGATCCGCACCTGATTGATTTTTGGCAAACGTTGGCGAAGAAAATCCGTTCAACTGCGGCTGAAGATTATCAAGATCTAAAACATCAATTAGCGCATCGCCCCACTGCTGCCGAGTTTTTCCATCATGGCTATGACCTTAGTAAAATTCGCCGACAGATGAAAAGTTGGTTTGCATTCGTCGCCGACCAAGAAGCAGATATATCGCTGGCCCAACGCCTGATGAAGTACGGTGATTTTTTACTCAAAGCAATAGAAGTCACCTCAATGACCAAATGCTTTAAAGCCGTGCTGCTTGAAGCACTATTAGAATTAGACGGCTTACGTATTCCACCTACATTGGGTGAATTAGCTATTCAAAGTCATAAAGTACTGTTACGCAGACCTGATCTTATGCAGCGAGATCTCACAGATCAGGCAAAAAAATTTAAAGCGACAGATCAAGGATGGCTTAGTTATTGGAATCGGAACCCAGTTAAAGCGTTTACAAACTCAGATTCAACTGGCAATGCGTGGTTTAAGATTGAGGATGATCATTTTATTCCAACTTTTGAAATAGACAGCGCCGATTTACCGCTGCTGCATGACCTCATACAAGAACTAGTCGATTTACGTTTTGCTGAATATATACAACGAGTAGCTAAACAGAAAGATCACACACACTCGAAGTCCATTCAGACTACGGCTGAAATAATTCCTATACCGAGCGAAAACGGTACTCAATTACCTTTCTATCCAAATCTAAAAATTGCTTGTGGTCATTTCAAACAAGGCACTCATGATATTCAAGAGCAGTATTTAGTACCACATGGCTACGGCAAACTAGACCCAGAAAGGCACTTCATTGCACCAGCCTCAGGTAACTCAATGAATGGCGGTAAAAATCCAATTGAAGATGGCGATTTGTTACTACTCGAGTGGGTAACTCCAAAGAGCGCGGGGTCAATTTCCAACCTCGTGATGGCCATCGAAACTCAAGATGAAACTGGCGATAACCACTACTTGCTACGCGTAGTACGTAAAATGGGCCCGAATCATTACGAACTCGAAGCACAAAATCCCGACTACGCGACAATGCCAGCAACTAACACAATGCGCACTTTTGCTCGCTTAAAAAGCATTATAAATGCTAGTTAATGGTATGGGTTTGATCACAAACTATCAAACATCATACTGTTCACCATGCTCTTTATTCAATGTGCGTGGTAGCATATAAAGAAAAAGGTTAGTGCAGTATGATTGTTAAGGAAAAAGACCCAAAAAAAGCATCAAACTATAAGCAACAGTGGGGTGATAAAGTTGAGAATGATGTCGCTTTTTACCTAAGAAGACATTTTGCTGAAGACAAGAATGTTTTCATTTACCACGATCTCAGGATTGAATTCAAAAGTGAAGCAGCTCAAATCGATCACTTAATTGTTTACAGAAAAGGATTCATCATTATCGAATCTAAATCTATAAAAGGAAAAGTCCAAGTTAATGAAGCTCTAGAGTGGCAACGAACCGTCAGAGAACGATGGGTTGGCATGCCTTCACCAATAACTCAAGCCGAATTACAGGCAAAACTTCTTAAACAATTATTAAATGATAATGCGCCATATTTATTGACTAAAATGCTGATGCTACAAGGTTATTTTGGCGGGCGATGCTGGGATAAAATTTGTGCAGCATCGAATGATGCTATTATTGATCGCCAACATATGCCCGCTAAATTGTCCCCTCAAATAGTAAAAGCTGAACACGTTGCTAAACGAGCTGAAGAGATAATAGCTAGTAGAAACAATATATTAAAACCTAATCCTTCTTTCTCTGATAACGAACTAAAAAATATCAAATGCTTTTTGCTCGCGGCGCATAAACCTCTCAAATCCTGTGACAAACTCCAAAACGAGAAAATCGTTAAAGAGGAACCTGAACATTATTACAGACCTGATACACAAAACACACAAAATACAACAGCCCCTTTAAACAATGAAAAATGGTTCCCGTGCAAAGAGTGTTTAAGTCTAGATACAGAACCAAAATATGGGAAATTTGGGTATTATGTGCAATGTAATTCATGCAAAAAAAACACATCAATGAACCAAGCTTGTCCTAGCTGCGGAAATAAAAAGACCAGAGTGTCAAAAAATAAAATGCTCTATACAGTTTCATGTGATTGCGGTATGCGAACTCTTTTTACCTTCAAAGGAATAACACCAATAAACTAATTGCAACCTATAGATTGACATGATCAATACCAGAGAGCGCTACACTCTTTTTCTACTTGGTTTAAATTTTGTCGGGTAAAGCCACTTAGCCGCTAAAGGAAGCAAATGTAGGATCACCATGCGTGTAACGTGGTTGAGTACAATCAGCATCGGCTCAAGCCCTAAGTAAATAGCGGCGATGGTGATCGCTTCAATGCTGCCGGGCACCCAAGACATTAATAACACAACAAAACTTTGTTCCAATAGCAAACTAAAACCGAAGGCAAATAACAGGGTTACGCCTAAGCTTAATGCGGTCACGATGATCCCAGAACGAGTGTGAATTAAAAATTCTCTACCGGTTATATCTTTTAGACGAATACCCAATAATGCCCCAAGAGCAGATGTGGCGACAAAAACGAGCACTTGTGGTATTGCTAAGTGTGCCTCGCTCAACACGCTATTGGCGATGATCACCGTAACCATTCCAGTCACCATATAAGGGGCTGGAATGCCGATTTTCTCCAACATGCCTCCACATACCCACGCCAACAGCGCTACCGCTAGTAACCAATAAGAGACGGCCTCAAAAGTCAGTTGCAGGGCTTTGGGCTCTGCGTTAGAGGCGATAATGCCCGCTAGAATAACTAAAGCGACTAAACGAACAGTATGGGTAAAAATAACTTTGCTTGATGGAATTTGCTGCGCTTCATTGAGCGCTAATACCGCGGCCATAGCTCCGGGGACTGAGCCTAGCAGGCTGTCCATTTTCGACCATTGCTCTTTTTTATGCAGCCATAAGTAAGAGACACTGACTTGAGCAAACATACACGTTACCAAGCCAACGAGCATCAAAGGCGGCAAGTTGATAGCCGTAATATCACTGGGCACAAGCAGCCCAACACTAATTCCTAATACTAACTGTATAAAGGTCAGCGTGTGAGGTGGCAAAGTGAGTGGCAGCTTACATTGGTTAGCTATTAGCAAAATGATAACTGGGCCAAACATAGCCCCCAATGGAATTTTCAACCAAGAAAATAACACCGAAGCACACAACGATAGTGCGAGGGTTTTTATCATTTCACTGCCTTTTTAAATGGAACTGAATGGGTGAAGAACACTGTATCTGATTGGGGAAATTTGCATAGCGAATCGTATTGATTATGTGTGATATGTAGACAGTAAAATAGTGCCAACAACCGCCAGTAAGTACTCATAAATAAAGAGTATTTTATACCCTTCCTACTTGAAGTCGCAGCGGTGTTGGCTACGTTCGCTCACCCCAATCACATAGGTTATCTATGCTCATGGGGATTCACTCACTTGCCGTCTACCTGCAGCTTCAAGTTGTTTGGGTATTACAAGCTTGGATGAGCAATTATTAGAGCGAATTGGGTATAAGTAGGCCCTCACGAAGAGGGCCTTAATATAGATATTAACCTAGCCGCTTATAATAAGTCGAAGCGGTCAGCGTTCATCACTTTGCTCCACGCAGCGACAAAGTCTTTGACCAACTTCTCTTTGTTATCATTTTGCGCGTATATTTCAGCGTATGAACGCAAGATGGAATTAGAGCCAAAGACTAAGTCAACACGGGTCGCGGTCCATTTCACCTCGCCAGTACTACGCTCGCAAATCTCGTACAGGTTACGGCCCTTTGGTTTCCAGGTGTAACGCATGTCGGTGAGGTTAACGAAGAAGTCATTGCTCAAAACACCAAGCTTATCAGTAAATACACCATGTGCGCTGCCACCGTAGTTGGTGCCGAGCATACGCATACCACCAAGCAGTACCGTCATTTCTGGCGCGGTAAGGCGCATTAATTGAGCTCGGTCGAGTAACATCTCTTCTGGGTTTACAGCGTAATCTTGCTTCAACCAATTTCGAAAACCATCGGCAAGCGGTTCAAGCACATCAAATGATTCAACATCGGTTTGCTCAAGTGTGGCATCACCACGCCCCGGTGCAAAAGGTACGTTAACATCGACACCCGCAGCCTTGGCTGCCATTTCAATGCCAACATTACCAGCCAGCACAATAGTATCAGCGACACTAATACCGGCTTCTGTAGCTATGCCTTGCAGCACAGTCAGCACTTTGCTGAGCCTTTCTGGCTCGTTCCCTTGCCAATCTTTTTGTGGAGCCAAGCGGATACGCGCACCATTAGCTCCACCACGTTTATCTGAGCCGCGGAAAGTTCGGGCGCTGTCCCAAGCGGTGCTTACTAACTCACTGACGCTCAAACCACTAGCAGCAATGCTGGCTTTAACTACATCGATATCGTAGTGACTGTTGCCTACTGGCACTGGATCTTGCCAGATGAGAGCTTCTTGCGGCACATCTGGGCCAAGGTAACGCGTTTTTGGCCCCATATCACGGTGAGTCAGTTTGAACCAAGCACGAGCAAACATATCATCAAAATACGCTGGGTCTTTGTAAAAACGTTCAGCGATCTTGCGGTATTCTGGGTCCATCTTCAGCGCCATATCCGCATCGGTCATGATCGGGTTATAACGAATAGTTGGGTCTTCAACATCAACTGGTTTATCTTCTTCTTTAATGTCGATAGGCTCCCATTGCCACGCACCTGCAGGGCTTTTTGTCAGTTGCCAATCGTAAGTAAACAATAAGTAGAAATAGCCGTTATCCCATTGCGTTGGATTGGTTGTCCACGCGCCTTCGATGCCACTGGTTACCGTATTACGGCCAATGCCACGCTTCACATGGTTGTTCCAACCTAAACCTTGTTCTTCAAGCTCAGCCCCTTCTGGTTCAGCGCCGAGGTTTGCAGCATCGCCATTACCATGCGCTTTACCCACTGTGTGCCCACCGGCTGTTAATGCCACTGTTTCTTCATCGTTCATGGCCATCCGAGCAAACGTTACACGCATGTCCTGAGCGGTTTTGAGTGGGTCTGGATTACCATCAACCCCTTCAGGGTTGACGTAGATAAGGCCCATCATCACTGCGGCAAGTGGGTTTTCTAAATCACGTTGGCCCGAATAACGGCTGTCTTTTGAGCCACTTGGTGCAAGCCACTCTTTTTCAGATCCCCAATAGGTGTCTTTTTCTGGGTGCCAAATATCTTCGCGGCCAAACGCAAAACCAAACGTGTTAAGCCCCATTGACTCATACGCTATCGTTCCTGCCAAAAGAATTAAATCAGCCCAACTAATTTTGTTGCCGTATTTTTGTTTGATCGGCCATAGCAAACGACGAGCTTTGTCTAGGTTTGCATTATCAGGCCACGAATTAAGTGGAGCAAAACGCTGGCTGCCAGTACCGCCGCCTCCGCGGCCATCGGCAATACGATATGTCCCCGCAGAGTGCCACGCCATGCGGATCATCAAGCCACCATAGTGTCCCCAGTCTGCGGGCCACCACTCTTGGCTGTTGGTCATCAGTGCTTTTAGGTCATTTTTCAATGCATCAACATCAAGCTTTTTCAGCGCTTCACGGTAGTTGAAATCTGCACCCATAGGGTTAGTTTTATGGTCGTGTTGATGCAGGATGTCGAGATTAAGCGCTTTCGGCCACCAGTCCATATTAGATAAATCAGCAGAGGTAACGCCCCCGTGCATGACTGGGCATTTACCACCGGATCCCATACCTTTATTCTCCATTCTTTTCTCCTTGCTTCGCATTACTGCGGTTGACACTGTATGAATTAAACAATAAACACGCGAAAAAATTATTATTTATCATTGCGTTATGCTTAATGTAATAAGCGTGGAACAACCTTATATCAATGCGATCGCTCAGCGAGGCGAATACTGTCATTCATTAATTGGAATCGACAGGGGTACCATCTTGCTTTCACCAAAGGCATGTTTAGTTGTTTACTGCGTTGGGTATAGACTAGACAAGATAGGAATAAAGCACTAACTCAATGTAGCTATTAATTTGATAGGCAAATCCTTTTTATTCTAAAACAAGAGAAGATCTGCACTGAAAGCCTCACTTTTTAAGTGTTTTAACAATCAAAAATATTTTCATATCAAAGATATTACTCAAAAATAGCTAGCGTAATACGCTGGAATTAACGCCAAGCACGTCACCAAGCCATTGAACTTGATGATCTGAATGGTCATAAATATCATCTCCAGATACCGGATGAATCAGTACACTTAACCCTTCTCGGTGTTCATCTAACCATTCAATAAAGCCATCACTATTGTCTGAAAAATGCAGCTCAAACATAGGTTTTAGATGAGGGCCGACCAACATTGGCACTAATGGAAACATCGCGCGAATATCCTGACGTTGTTGGGCAATTTTTCGCTGCAATTGTTGAGCTTTATCTTTTTGTGCTAAATCGAAATAAACATGGGCATGAAACATATTGAATTCCTCTCATTTTTTTGCAGTTTACCGCTAAATAAGCGATGAGAGATCTCAATAAATTTGCTGAAGACTTTCAGTTAATTTGAACATCGAAGTGAAATACGCTCCTTAAGCCACTCAACAAAAATATGGACACTATGGTTTTGAGTGTGAGAAAGCAAAAAGTACCCTGCATTCGCAGCAATAGGCTCAAAGGGTGTTACAAGACGTCGTTGTGTCAGTTCTTGATCAATCAATGCCATTCTAGCCATCGCAACTCCAACTCCGGCTTCTGCGGCCGACATCGCCATATCTGTACGATTGAAAAAATGACCTTGTTGAGTTGCTATGTCTACCCCCATTTCTGACGCCCAATAAAGCCATTCGTAATCTCGCGACGCATTTGCCCACGGCATCGCATCATGCAGTAGCACGACACTATCCCAGCTTTCTTGCTGATAATGGCGATGCTGTAATTGTGGATGAGCTTGCAGGTAGGCTGCGCTCATCACTGGTAGCAGGTACTCTTCAAATAGCAGTTCCGCGTTCATTTTTTTGTAGGGCAATGGCCCGTAATCAATCGCTAAGTCGTAGTCTCGTCGGTCACTGTCTACCAGCGCTCCCTCAGCGAATATTTGAATTTGGATCTCTGGATGTTTTCTATGGAAGTTTTCTAGACGAGGTACAAGCCATTTAAATGCAAATGATGGGGTTGACTTCAGTTTGATTTCGTTAATATTTCGACTTTGATTAAGAGAGGCAATAGTACTTTCAATATCTTGAATATTCTGCTCCACCACTCTAGCAAGAGTTCGTCCTTCGTCAGTTAAGCGAATGCCACGAGAATGCCGTTCAAATAGTTTAAAACCTATCTGCTGTTCTAATTGAAGAAGCTGTTGGCTGATAGCCCCTGTCGTTAAATGTAAACTTTTTGCTGCTTCACTAAAACTGCTGTATTGCGCCACTTTCACAAATGTTGACAGCATGGATAAGGTATTACCTTTCATCGCCCTTGCTTATAGATATTCTAAACACTGGTGATAATTTATATCGATTGTTAATAAAAGGTAAAGCAATAAAACTACGTGCAACAACTATCTTAGGAGCAAGCAATGGATGTGATCGTATTAGGCAGTGGTGTGGTAGGGCTCACCAGTGCATGGTATCTATCTCAAGCAGGTCATCAGGTCACTGTCATTGATCGCCAAGCAAAAAGTGCAGAGGAAACCAGCTTTGCCAATGCAGGACAAATATCTTATGGCTACTCCTCACCTTGGGCTGCACCGGGTATTCCTCAAAAAGCGTTGAAATGGTTGTTTGAAGAACACGCTCCATTAAAAATAAAGCCATCCGTAGACCCTAAATTATTATCCTGGATGGGTAAGATGCTTTTAAACTGCCAGTTGGATCGCTACAACACCAATAAAGCACGTATGCTCGCTATCGCAAATTACAGTCGCCTTTGCTTGGCCGAACTCAATAAAAATCACCACATTCAATATCAAGGTCGCCAGCAAGGTACTTTGCAAGTCTTTAGAACCAATAAACAGTTACAAGCAATCACGAAAGACATCAAGTTGCTCGAAGAAAGTGGCATTCGCTACCAGTTATTAGATGTAAACGGTTGTATCAAACAAGAGCCGGGATTGGCTCCGATAAGCAATAAACTGCGTGGTGGGTTATACCTGCCAGATGACGAAACAGGAGACTGTTATCTGTTTTGCCAACAACTCACCGAGCTTGCGAAAAATAATGGCGTGCAATTCCAGTTTGATACCCATATTGAACGACTCAATATAGAAGGCAAAAAGATCACTGGTGTCCAAACCGATAAAGGCGAACTAAAAGCTGATCGTTATGTTGTAGCAATGGGCAGCTACTCGACTGAGTTACTCTCACCGTTAGGCATTCATCTTCCGGTTTATCCGGTCAAAGGCTATTCATTGACTGTTCCCATCATTAATGAAGCGCTTTCACCGCGCTCAACAGTGATGGACGAGACCTATAAAGTGGCGATGACACGTTTTGATGACCGTATACGTGTCGCTGGTACCGCAGAATTGGCTGGGTTTGACCCTGCGCTTCCCGCAGCTCGCAAAGCGACAATTGAAATGGTCATTCGTGATATTTTCCCTCAAGGCGGTGATCTCGCTCGTGCTGAATTCTGGACCGGATTTAGACCCATGACTCCGGATGGTACGCCAATCATTGGCAAAACACCGTTTGATAATCTCTACACCAATACTGGCCATGGAACGCTCGGTTGGACCATGGCGTGTGGCTCCGGACAATTATTGGCTGACATTATGAGCAACAAAGAATGTCATTTAGAGACCATTGATCTGAACATGTCGCGCTACACTCAACATTAACAGCATAAAACTCCAACCTTTCATTAAATACCAGCCAAAGAGCCCACCCATATAATTATTCACCCTAAAGGATTTACTTCTCATCCTTTAGGGTGAAAAGCCTCAATACGCTGAAATTTTAGCTAACTCTAATAAACCTATCTAATTTTCATCCCATTAATAGCGTTTTGTGTTCATTGTCACGCTACTGATTATTTACAGATAAATAAATTAACAATTGAGTTACAAAAAGATTAATATGTCGTTCACAAAAACAAACACAACATCACTAAAACTACTAATAACAGGGAAATGCTTATGCAGTCATTTGTTGATTTTTTGAATGGGATAATCTGGAGTCCGGCATTAATTTATTTATGTCTTGGCGCAGGTTT
Source organism: Vibrio sp. 1180_3 (assembly GCF_029478545.1). Taxonomy (NCBI): domain Bacteria; kingdom Pseudomonadati; phylum Pseudomonadota; class Gammaproteobacteria; order Vibrionales; family Vibrionaceae; genus Vibrio; species Vibrio sp. 1180_3. Next base: position 55,530 of record NZ_SJFM01000007.1, on the reverse strand, counting down.
GTTCTACTCGATTGTGACCCGATTTGTTCAGGTTCGTCACTTTTTTGAAATGTGGCGTCTACTTCTTTCCGGTAAAAGTTCGACTAAAGGCATTTCGTCTTTCCAAGCGTTAGCCGTTTCCCTTTCAGGTCGTGTAGGTACTGGTAATATCGCCGGTGTCGCTGCCGCTATCGGTTTTGGTGGCCCTGGTGCCGTGTTCTGGATGTGGGTGGTCGCATTTTTTGGCGCGGCAACGGCTTATGCAGAATCAACACTTGCGCAGATCTACAAAGAAGAAGATGAAGGCGAGTTCCGTGGTGGACCAGCTTACTACATCGAAAAAGCAATGGGGCAAAAATGGTATGCATGGATTTTCGCTATCTCAACCATTTTCGCCTGTGGTGTACTGCTTCCAGGTGTGCAATCAAACAGTATTGGTAATGCAGTAGAAGCCGCATTTGGACCAGGCCCTATTATTGAAACGGCAATCGGTACTTTCACTTTTGCTAAAATCTTTACTGGCACCGTTGTTTCAATCATTTTGGCATTTATCATTTTCGGCGGCGTAAAACGTATTGCAAGCTTTACCCAGTTTGTGGTGCCATTTATGGCATTGGCTTACATCATCACAGCATTTGTTATCATCTTGCTTAATATTGGTGAAGTGCCAAGAATCTTCGCAATGATCGTTGGTGATGCGTTCACACCAATGGCAGGCGTAGGCGCGGCAATTGGCTGGGGTGTAAAACGTGGTGTTTATTCAAACGAAGCTGGCCAAGGTACTGGCCCTCACGCAGCTGCGGCAGCCAGTGTTGATCACCCAGCTCAACAAGGCTTAGTTCAAGCATTCTCTATTTACATCGATACCTTATTGGTCTGTTCTGCTACCGCATTTATGATTCTTATCACTGGTGCTTACAACGTTCATGGTGGTGCAGAAGGCGTATTTTTAATTCAAAACCTAGCAGCCGATATCAGTGCCAACGGTCCGGTATTTACTCAAATGGCGATTGAAAGTGCACTTCCTGGTGTTGGTAAACCGTTTGTGGCATTTGCATTGTTCTTCTTTGCTTTCACAACTATCTTGGCTTACTACTACATCGCAGAAACGAACATTGCTTACATTCGTCGTACCTTCAAAGTTAACGGTTTGATGTTTGTACTCAAAGTCGTGATCATCGCTACGGTATTCTACGGCACGGTTAAAACCGCAAACTTAGCTTGGGCAATGGGTGATGTCGGTGTTGGCGTAATGGCGTGGCTGAATATCGTCGGAATCCTCATTATCTTCTTTATGGCTAAACCGGCGATGGCAGCACTAAGAGATTATGAAGAACAACAAAAACAAGGTGTAGAGGAATTCATTTTCAACCCAGTGAAGTTAGGCATCAAAGGGGCGACATACTGGGAAGGAAAATACAAGCGTAAGACAGGTAAAGCACCCACAGCAGAAGAAGAAGAGAGTTCAACCGTTCTTGAACAACCTTCAGCGTAAATAAAAAATAAGAAAGGCAGTGGAAACTAAAAGGGGTTAGCCGAAGCTAACCCCTTTTTTTATTTTGTATTTTAATTACGCTGCAATTTCTTGTGTAGCAACAACAGGCTCAGACGCTTTCTTCTCACCGATTGGCAAAATAACACGACCATATTCGTTGTTTAACACTTGTGCCATAGCGAAATAGATAGCACTAGCACCGCAGAAGATACCTTCAAAACCAGCAATCGTACCAATCAGTTCACTACCCGTGAAATCACGAGCAGCTAATAGAGCAAACAAAATGGTTAGTGAACCAAATACAACTTGCTTAGCGCGTGGGTAACACAGTGAACCAATGAACATGAAACCAGTGAAGATCCCCCAAAGAGCTAGGTACCAACCCATAAAGTTTGCAGGACTTGCAGGTAAGCCCATATATGGCATTACGATCAAGCCAACAAGCGTTAGCCAGAACAAACCATACGAAGTGAATGCCGTGGTACCAAACGTATCACCACGTTTAAAGCACATGATACCCACGATAACTTGGCTTAAACCGCCGTAAAAAATACCCATTGCTAGAATCATAGAATCTATAGGGAAAAAGCCTGCATTATGGATATTAAGCAGGATAGTCGTCATGCCAAAACCCATTAGGCCTAGCGGCGCTGGATTGGCCAATTTAGTAGACATTCGCGAGTACCTTAAAAAAAGTTGATAAAAATTACGCGCGGATTTTAGTGGAGGCAACACAAAAATGGAAAGAACATTAACGGAAATTAAGATTCCATTTTTAGCGATCAAATTGTTTAAAAAGCAAACAGCACGACCTTGGAAGATCATGCTGTTGATTTAACACATAAACTATATATTTGAGGTAAGCCAACACCGTAGCTGCTTCAAATAGAAAAGAGATAAATGAAAAGTTACTGGCAGTTCACTTCATCCCAAAACCAATTACTTTGCGTTGGTGTTTCCCACACTCCTGGATTATTTTTCGCGACAAAGCACTTTCCATTGTGCGTAACCTTATCTCCAGTTTTCGCTTGGGTTACTCCCGCTTGCCATATAGAGAAATCTGAACTTGGCGGTGTAGGCTCAGGTTCTGTCACAACTGGTGATTCAACTGGCGTAGAAGGAAGCGGATCTGGATTTGTGGGCACTGTAGCTTCACCGGATACCAATTTCCAAGGATCACCTTGAGTTGGCTCATTGCCTTGTGACCACCATTTAGCTTCATAGATCGCCCCTTTGTAACTGACTTTATCCCCAGTATTATAGACTTTTGCAGAGTCCCAAGCCGCGACACCACCTACTGGAGGTTCAGTTGGTATTTCTGGATCAATACTGTCAACCACTCGTACTTGTGGCCAATTAGCGTGCGAGCCATAGAAATTAGTGACACATTTCTCGTAATCTCCCGCGACTAGCGCAGAATATGCGGTTTGAAAGCCCACCAGCTCACATTCAAAGGAGTAGCCACCTGGGCGGTCTGAATAATATTTCCAATTGCCATCCCAGTTGGTATAGAGCACATCCGTCGCGCCATTAAGGTTAAGACTTCCATACGGTGTTTGTTGCCAGCAGGTATTTTTTTCGTCTGACTCCACAGGAATTTGATAATGATTGGCTAAGCCTTCCCAGTAACGAATTCGGTTAACAGGCTGACCTTTATCTTTATTCTGTTCACCACATTCAATACCACCATTGATCACATTGATGGTGGTGCCAAAACCGTATCCAATACCAGCGTCTGATTCACGTTGTGAAGGTGTCCAGGTTCGGTCAATCACATGTAACATGGCTGGCTTTGGTGCTTGAGGAGTTAAAAAGAACCAAATTGCCGACGCCAGGTTCAACCAAGAATCGGCAACTAAGCCTGGATTATTGAGTAATACTGTTGCGTCACCGTCAAACATCACTTCAGAAAACGCACCATAGTTGAAGTGATAAGAAAGTTGTTTGGCCCCACGGCCAAAATACCCTTGACCTGTTGCACATGGCCAACGTGCATTTTGCCAGTCGTTTTGACCACATCCGGTTGTATAACCACTTTGACCTTCAGACCAGCCCATTTCACGCACGTGAACTAACGCCTGTTGCCACTCTTCCAGTGCTAGTGGGTTATCGGAAACATTGTCTTTCGCGATATGCCCACCCGTCTCTTGAGAGAAATGAGCGAAAGCCGTCACAATCGATTTTTTACAGATGGCGTCGGAATCTCGCCCATCGGTGTACTCGCCACAAAAGGCAGGAAACTTACCGATAGCCCGCAAAAAGCGAGTGTACGTATATTCAGGAGCAGCCATTTGCGTAAGGAAATCCCATTCATATTGAGGAAATACTCGCTCGACTCGTTTTACGTTTTCCGGGTTAGCATCAAGCCCAGGGATGATTGCTTCAACTATTGTATTAGAGCGCGTTTTTAAGGCCTGAGCCCAAATCTGATACATAGGATCAGCGGTTTTCGCTTGCTCGGCAGTTTGAAGATCCGTTTTAGAAACGATGTAGCCCGCTGAATTTTCAGGGTCAGGTAAGATGGTGAGCGCATAACTGTTTGCCGCCAAAGTACAGCAAACGAACGTCGCTAAGTGCTTTATTTTCAACATATAACATCCTTTGTGTTACCAGTAGATATGACACTTACAATAGAGATAGACAGATGAACTACGGTAGTAAAAGTTAAAAGCACAGTGTCAAACTGCGACTGATTTCGTTGCGAGGAACAACCGTTACCTTGAGAAGACATTGACATTGGAATGCTTGTCGACAAACGAAAAAAAGCCTCAAAAAAATTTGAGGCTTTTAGAGATCAATCAACCTTTCATCAGGTTAAGTAAACAATGATGCAACTTCGGGGGATTATTCCCACTCGATAGTTGCTGGTGGTTTACCTGAAATATCATAAACCACGCGAGAAATACCATTCACTTCATTAATAATGCGGTTAGAAACTTTACCTAAGAAATCGTAAGGTAAATGTGCCCAATGCGCTGTCATGAAATCAATCGTTTCTACCGCGCGCAGCGATACAACCCAATCGTATTTACGTCCATCGCCCATTACACCTACAGAACGAACTGGTAGGAAAACAGTGAACGCTTGAGATACTTTGTTGTATAGGTCAGCAGCGTGTAGTTCTTCAATGAAGATAGCGTCTGCGCGGCGCAGTAGATCACAGTACTCTTTTTTAATTTCGCCAAGAACGCGAACACCAAGGCCAGGACCTGGGAATGGGTGACGGTAAAGCATATTATAAGGAAGACCTAGTTCTAAGCCGATCTTACGGACTTCATCTTTAAATAGCTCACGTAGTGGCTCAACCAAGCCCATTTCCATATCATCCGGCAAACCGCCTACGTTATGGTGAGATTTGATTACATGTGCTTTACCGGTTTTCGACGCTGCAGATTCAATTACATCAGGGTAAATCGTGCCTTGCGCTAGCCATTTTGCATTTTTCAGCTTTTTCGATTCTTCATCAAAGATATCAACAAAAACGTGACCAATAATTTTGCGCTTCGCTTCAGGATCAGACTCACCTTTTAGCGCGTCAAGGAAGCGTTGTTCCGCATTAACATGAATAATGTTTAGGCCAAATTTGTTGCCAAACATATCCATCACTTGCTCAGCTTCGTTTAAACGTAACAAGCCATTATCAACAAATACACACGTTAGTTTGTCGCCAATTGCGCGGTGCGCAAGCATCGCAACAACCGAAGAATCCACACCACCAGACAGGCCAAGAATCACTTCATCGTCACCTACTTGCTCTTTAATACGAGCAACCGCATCTTCGATGATAGATTCAGCAGTCCATAAACGCTCACAACCACATACGTTCAGTACGAAGTTTTCTAGCATTTTCAGACCATTTTTGGTGTGCGTTACTTCTGGGTGAAATTGCACGCCGTAGTATTTTTTCTCTTCATTTGCCATCGCCGCATAAGGACAAGTATCCGTTTGGGCAATTTTGGTAAAGTCGGCAGGGATCTCTACCACTTTATCGCCGTGACTCATCCAAACATCTTGAGTGGCTTCAAGGCCAGCAAACAGTGCAGAGTCACCGGTGACTTGAACGGCAGCATAACCAAATTCACGTTCATCAGAGCTCGCGACTTTACCGCCTAATTGCTCAGCCATAGTCTGCATGCCATAACACACGCCAAAGACAGGAACGCCGGAGTCAAATACGTATTGAGGCGCACGCGGAGAATTAGCTTCAGTTACACTTTCAGGGCCACCAGAAAGAATGATACCGTCTGGGTTGAATTCACGAATATCCGCTTCTTCTACATCCCAACTCCACAGTTCACAGTAAACACCGATTTCACGAACACGGCGAGCCACTAGTTGAGTATATTGAGAACCGAAGTCCAAGATCAGAATACGTTGGTCATGAATATTTTTAGTCATTTTGGGCAGTCTTATCGTTCACCTCAGCTAAGGATAATCTAAGTCATTCACGCCGACTTTCGATGCTACAATCAGCGTGAAAATCTAAAACTTGTTGATTTTCTTACCCTGAGCTGTGGTTATAGGTTATGAAAACGAGGCGAGTGTACCCGCCTCTCATCAATGCTTCAAGGAAAAAGCAAACGTTTACGTATGGTTAATTACTCTTTAATCAGAGATTAACCACGGCGGTAGTTTGGTGCTTCCTTAGTAATTTGAACGTCGTGTACGTGAGATTCAGCCATGCCCGCACCAGAGATACGTACAAATTCAGCTTTAGTGCGCATTTCTTCGATTGTCGCAGAGCCAGTTAGCCCCATGCTTGAACGTAAACCACCCATTTGCTGATGAACGATTTCTTTTAAGCGACCTTTGTAAGCGATGCGACCTTCAATACCTTCAGGTACTAGCTTGTCTGCTGCATTATCTGATTGGAAATAACGATCTGATGAACCTTGAGACATCGCACCAAGAGAACCCATTCCACGGTATGCTTTGTATGAACGGCCGTTATATAGAATCACTTCGCCCGGCGCTTCTTCAGTACCAGCAAACATTGAGCCAACCATGACACAAGATGCACCAGCAGCAATCGCTTTACAGATATCGCCAGAGAAACGGATGCCGCCATCAGCAATCACAGGAATACCATACGCATTTGCAACTTCGGCTGCATCTGAAATAGCGGTAATTTGAGGAACACCAACGCCAGTAACGATACGAGTGGTACAAATAGAACCAGGACCAATACCGACTTTCACCGCGCTGACACCCGCTTCGATAAGCGCTTTAGCACCTGCACCTGTTGCCACGTTACCACCGATAATATCAAGTTCAGGATAAGCTGCGCGAGTTTCACGAATACGGTTCAATACACCTTCAGAATGACCATGAGATGAATCAATAAGAAGTACATCCACGCCCGCTTCAACCAATGCTTTTACGCGCTCTTCATTACCCGCACCTGCACCAACAGCGGCACCAACACGCAGGCGGCCTTGCTCGTCTTTACATGCATGAGGTTTACGTTCAGCTTTGTGGAAATCTTTTGCTGTGATCATACCAGTCAATTTGAATTGATCATTCACCACCAGTACTTTTTCAACACGCGCTTTATGCATACGTTCTTGTACTTCTTGGCGTGACGCCCCTTCTTTTACCGTCGCTAAGCGCTCTTTTGGCGTCATCACAGCTTCAACTTTTTTCGTTAAATCAGTAACGAAACGAACGTCACGGCCAGTAATGATACCAACCAGTTCATTGTTATCACTCACTACAGGGAAACCAGCAAAACCGTGTTTCTCAGTTAAATCCATAACATCTTGAATCGTAGCATCTGGGCGAACTGTTACAGGAGCTGTCACCACACCCGCTTCGAAGATCTTAACAAGACGAACTTGCTCTGCTTGTTGTTCGATAGACATGTTTTTATGGATAAAACCAATACCACCCTCTTGTGCAAGAGCGATCGCTAGACGAGCTTCCGTCACTGTATCCATTGATGCAGAAATCATTGGGATGTTCAGTGCAATGTTTTTGGTCAGCTGAGTACGAAGATCGGCTGTGTTTGGGAGAACGGTGGAGTGTGCTGGCACGAGAAGTACGTCGTCGAATGTCAGCGCTTCTTTGGCAATTCTTAGCATTTGCAATATCTCACAATTAAGAGGAGTGAATAAAAGGTCAATCCAAGTTGTTTCATTCAACCTAATTAATCATTAAAAAGGAAAAGTGATTTGGATTTGATATTGCGGACGGATTATACGCCCGAGGCAATCGCTTGACCACTCATTTTTTTATTTTTTATTTGCATTTCACATCTTGATATGTATTATCTTTCCGCTAATTTCCATACCTTCGTCTAGGGGATTAGCCTTGTCTTCTCTGGCCAACGAAAATATCTACACTGTCTCTCGTCTAAATGCTGAAGTTAGACTACTTCTTGAAAATGAAATGGGAATTGTGTGGCTGGTTGGTGAAATATCTAACTTCTCCTCTCCAGTTTCTGGCCACTGGTATTTATCACTCAAAGACTCCCGCGCCCAAGTTAAATGTGCCATGTTTAAGGGCAGCAATCGCTTTGTCTCTTTCAAGCCTAAAAATGGTCAGCAAGTTTTAGTTAAAGCACGCCTTTCCCTGTATGAACCTAGAGGTGACTACCAGATCATCATCGAAAGTATGCAGCCAGAAGGAGACGGTCGTCTTCAGCAAGAATTTGAAAAACTGAAAATGCAATTGGCCGCCGAAGGTCTGTTTGCTCAATCCAATAAACGTCCGTTACCGGAAAATCCAAAATGCGTAGGCGTCATCACATCTAAAACTGGGGCGGCTTTATTCGATATTCTTGATGTACTCAAGCGTCGCGATCCCAGCTTACCAGTGATTGTCTACCCCACCATGGTGCAAGGTGAACAAGCCGCGATACAGATTGCACAAGCCATCGGCAGAGCTAATGCGAGAGCAGAATGTGATGTATTGATTGTGGGAAGAGGCGGCGGTTCATTGGAAGACTTATGGTGTTTTAACCATGAGATCGTAGCACGCACTATCGCTGCTAGTGAGATTCCGATTATTAGTGCTATAGGCCATGAAATTGATATTACAATTGCCGATTTCGTTGCTGATGTTCGAGCACCAACTCCTTCTGCGGCAGCAGAATTGGTCAGCCGTGATAATAGCCATAAGCAACAAACATTTACTAGCTATCAGCACAAGCTACGTAGTGCAATACGCCACTACATAAGCCAGCAACAGCAACAAGTAAATGCTCTTAATTACGCATTACAAAAGCAGCACCCTAATTACCGCTTACAACGTCAAACACAGCTGCTTGATGAAACACAAATGCGCCTTCAACGTGCTATGAGCTCTTTTATCACTCGTAAGCGACAACATGTAAATGAGCAATTTCATCAACTGCAATTGCACTCTCCTATTCAAAAGCTTGCTCAACAGCAACATAGATTGGCGAAAACTGAACAAAAGCTGCTTGATGTGATGGATAGAAAGCTGTTAACCACTCGCCATAAGCTTGTGCTAGCCGCTGAAAAATTAGATACGGTTAGCCCATTAGCCACCTTAAAACGTGGTTACTCCATTACTCAAGATCAGCACGGTAAGGTTATCAGCCAACCTTCAGATGTAAAAACGGGCGATCAACTGATCACCCGTCTTGCCGATGGCGAAATTCATTCTATTGTGAACTGATGTCCGAAACAGTACAAACCACCTAATCTTGTGGCTTGAACTCAAATCGAATTTTCGATTTCGATTTGAGTTCATTGCACTGATTACAGAAATAATTAGCCGCCCCACACGCTTGTAGCTTTTCTAACTCTGATTCACAGCTAGGGCAAAAACCTACTTTATTGAAATGTTTTTCACACTCACTACAGTGATAACGACCATCCCATTCTAAGGGCTTTGTGCAGCAAGGGCACAGGTTCTCATTCATATCAAAATCCACTTAAATAATGTATTCGTAAACTATGCTCCAAGATAGCGTCATTGTCGACATTGATCCTCATCACAATACTTTAATCAATGTGTATATCCTCTTTCGAATGGCACTATGATCACTAAAAGATCTCAGCCTGATCATTTGCTTTATCTACTCTGATCAGCGATCTCCCCTCAAAAGAACATTTATATAACCACACACCGAAAGCATAAGTTACATATCCTGCATTTGGATTTTTAGCGATATAAAATATCGTTATTTGTTTTTATACTCACCATGTAAAGAACTAATGAAAATGATCTTTCACTCTACACGACTCAGTAAGCACTGCTTAAAAATTACTCTCAGTACTATTCTCTGGACGCTTTTCATTTAAGTGAAGTGTATTCGTTCTACTACAGATAAAAAAATACCCAAGCCTTGGCTTGGGTATTTTTTTATCTAATAAAGGGTTACTTAGTACGACCTTTCATCATCGTCATAAGGCGTTTGCGCTTGCGCTCTTGAGACAAGGTTAACTTATTAGTCTTACCCTCAAATGGGTTGTCGCTGCTTTGGAAGTGAATACGAATTGGCGTACCCATAATTTCCAACGATTTACGGTAATAATTCATTAAGTAACGTTTGTATGAATCTGGTAGTTCGTTAACCAAGTTACCATGTACCACAACGATTGGCGGGTTATAGCCGCCAGCATGTGCATATTTCAGTTTTACGCGGCGACTACGTATCATTGGCGGTTGGTGATCATCCGTTGCCATTTTCAATATCCGCGTCAGTACAGAAGTGCCAACACGAGTTGTCGCAGATTTGTACGCTTCTTGCACTGATTCAAATAAGTGACCCACACCAGTGCCATGCAGCGCGGAAATAAAGTGGATACGAGCAAAATCGACGAAACCTAGACGACGATCCAACTCTTTCTTTACACGCTCTTTTACGTCGTTATCAAGGCCATCCCACTTATTGACAGCAAGAACAATTGAACGCCCCGCATTCAGTGCAAAACCAAGTAAACTTAAGTCTTGGTCTGAGATATTTTCACGTGCATCGATAACCAATAGAACAACGTTTGCATCTTCGACAGCTTTCAGTGTTTTAACTACCGAGAATTTTTCTACCGTTTCATTAATGCGAGTACGGCGACGAACACCTGCGGTATCAATCAATACATATTCACGCTCATCACGCATCATTGGGATGTAGATTGAATCGCGAGTGGTTCCTGGCATATCGTAAACCACGACACGCTCTTCACCAAGAATACGGTTAATCAATGTTGATTTACCGACATTAGGACGACCAATGATCGCAAGCTTAATCGGTTGATCTTGAAGACGTTTAAACTCTTCTTCCGCTTCTTCTTCCGTGTAATCAAGCTTTTCTTCAACATCTTCAAAGTCAGTGAGATCTTCGATATCACCTTTCGCCAATTCAATCATCTCTTCTGCGAAAGGATTCAACGCACGATCAATCAAAATACCAACCCCACGCCCATGTGCAGCGGCGATCTGATACATCTGATCAACGCCCAATTTCCAGAATTCAGCACATGCAGCATCAGCATCAATACCATCTACTTTGTTCACGACAAGGATGGCACGTTTCTCAATTTTACGCAGATGTTGTGCAATAACTTCATCAGACGCTGTCAGACCTGCGCGGCCATCAACCATAAATAGCACGACATCGGCTTCGTCAATGGCAGCTAATGATTGCTGTGCCATTTTGGTCTCAACACCTTCTTCACTGCCATCAATACCACCGGTATCAATAACGATAAATTCGTGTTCACCTAATTTCGCTTGGCCATATTTACGGTCACGCGTTAAACCAGGGAAATCCGCTACTAACGCATCACGAGTGCGAGTTAATCGGTTAAACAGCGTAGATTTACCGACATTCGGACGCCCAACAAGAGCAACAACAGGAACCATAACAACCTCTACAAATATATTCACTTATGTAGTTATAGGTAAACACTTGCTAGCAAGCGCGAAATTTTTACCTATAACCACATCACTTTATTTCATTTATCTCAACAAAACGGCCCCTAACTGTTACCAGCCAGGAGCCGAATGTGAATTATATCACGATTTATTTTTTAATCGTCAGTTTCTTTACATTGCCACTGCGGGTAATGATCACGTAACCATCGGTTACCGCTAAAGGACCAACAGCAAATCCACTGCTATCGACTAATTGCTGAGCAACAAATTCACCACTGCTACGATCAATCCAGTGCAAGTAACCTTCATTATCGCCCACAACAATGTAGCCATTAATAATAGACGGTGCTGTTAACAAGCGGTTTTCTAGCTTGTCATTGCTCCATAACTCGGTTCCACTACGGGCATCAACAGCAGCAAGGTGATCTTTATCAGTCACTACGAATAGACGTCCACCATCACTTGCCATATCAGTTGATGAAGAGTAGTTACGCTTCCAAGCTGGCTTGCCTGAACGAAGATCGATCGCAATTAACTGGCCATTGAAACCTACAGTGTAAAGCATACCGCCGATCACAATGGGTGACGCATCGACATCAACCAACCGGTCAATTTCGGTCGCGCCTTTAGGCATACCAACAGGCTGCTGCCAAATCAATTGACCACGCTCTACAATGGCGGCCGCTAATCGACCACTTGCCGTGCCCCAGAATACACCACCAGAAACCGTAACCGGTTTGCTATCTCCACGCAGAGTTAAATTAGGTACTTCAGTACTGATTGCCCACTTCTGCTCACCGGATTCTTGATCTAAACCGATCAGAGTGCCACGGCTGGTATTGACAATAACAATGTTGTTATCAGCGGCTGGCGCAGCGAGTACCTCACCATCCACTTCAACTTGCCATGCAAGCTCACCCGTTTCTTCATCAAGAGCAATCACTACACCATTTTCACTGCCAATGTAAATTTGGCTATAAGCGGCAGTGATACCACCAGACAAACGCATGCTGCGATCTTGTTTTAGGTCGGTTTTCCAAAGCTCTTTGCCGCTTTCAGGATCGAGCGCTTTAACTAAACCATCGCGACTTGCAACAAAAACTTTGCCATATGCATATTCTGGAGACAACTTTGAGAAGTAGTGACCAACACCATCACCAATAGAAGCACTCCATTGAGTCGTCGGTGTAAATTCACTCGATACCACTGGCACGGGGGCCATGATCACGGTATCTTCTTCGCTAGCACATCCTGCTAGTGCCCCTAGCACCACAGCAGCAACGAGCACTTTGTTGAACAACTTTTTCATCAACTTGTGCCCTTATTTGGCTAAATCATCAAGTTTCATTTGCAATGTTTGACTTGCATCATTAGCTTGTTGAGCCTCGGTATAAGCTGCATAAGCTGCATCGACATCACCTTTACGCAATGAGATATCACCTCGAAGCTCAGCAATACGCCCAGACCAATTTTCATCGCTAATCGTTGTTAACTCAGCAAGAGCAGCATCATAGTTGCCTTGCTCAGATTTAATACGCGCAACACGGTAAGTTGCAAGTGGAAGAATCGCAGCGTCTTTAGTATTTGCTTTTGCCCACTCAAGCTGTGCAAGTGCTTCATCTATCTGTCCTGCTTCAACTTGAACTTTAGCCAATTGCAAAGCGGCTAAAACTGAATATTCTTTGCCTTTATTGTTATCAATAAAACTTTGAACATTGCTTTCAGCATCAACGCCACTAGCGCTCAATGCCGTAACCATTTTGGTGTAACTTTCTGAAGCGGCTTCTTGCGCAGCGGTTACGCTGTCTTGGTAATAACGCCAACCGAATAGGCCACCTAAACCAATAACAGCCCCAAAGATCACCGCTTTACCGTTCTCTTTCCACCAATCTTTTATCGCTTCAACTTGTTGTTCTTCAGTATCGTAGAGTTCCACTTCCTGTCCTCTTTAAAAGATGTCTCAAATACGCTTGCTTATACAAGGTGTTCTAGTTTGCTCGCGACTTCAGTTTGAGAAATCGTAATTTGTTCGCCACCGGTTAGATCTTTCAGAACTACCGTGTTTTCTGCCACTTCGTTCTCGCCGAGAACAAGCGCAACAGCCGCACCGACTTTGTCAGCACGCTTAAATTGTTTTTTGAAATTACCACCACCGAAGTGGGTCATGACACGTAGCCCCGGAATTTGACCACGTAATTGCTCCGCAAGCTTCATTCCCGCCATCATAGTGCCATCACCAGCACTCACCATGTAAACGTCAACGCTACGACGAACTTCTGTCAGCTCTAGTGTTTCCATCATCAGTACTAAACGTTCTAAGCCCATTGCAAATCCAACGGCTGGTGTCTCTTTGCCACCCAGTTGTTCCACAAGGCCATCGTAACGACCACCACCACAAACCGTACCTTGAGCACCTAAACTTTCGGTGATCCACTCAAATACGGTGCGGTTGTAGTAGTCTAAACCACGAACCAAACGTTCATTAACTTGGTATTCGATGCCTGCGGCATCAAGAAGTTCACACAAACCTGCAAAATGTTGTGCAGATTCCGCATCTAGATATTCAGATAACTTTGGTGCATCACCTAAAATAGCTTGAATGTCTGGGTTTTTGGTATCAAGAACACGCAACGGATTGGTATACATGCGGCGTTTAGCTTCTTCATCCAATACTTCTTGATGTTGCTCTAAATACGCAATCAACGCCGTGCGATAATTAGCACGAGCCTGTAAAGATCCAATAGAGTTCAGTTCCAAACGCACGTGTTTGTCAATGCCCAGCTCACGCCATAGACGCGCTGTCATCATAATCAATTCAGCGTCAACATCTGGGCCATTTAGCCCAAACACTTCCACACCACATTGATGGAATTGACGGTAACGTCCTTTTTGAGGACGTTCATGACGGAACATTGGTCCCATGTACCATAGACGTTGTTCTTGGTTGTACAGTAAGCCATTTTCGATACCAGAACGCACACAGCCAGCGGTACCTTCAGGACGCAACGATAAACTGTCGCCATTGCGGTCTTCGAACGTGTACATCTCTTTCTCAACCACATCGGTGACTTCACCAATAGCGCGGCTAAATAGATGTGTCATCTCAACGATTGGCATACGGACTTCATTGTAACCGTACGCACTGATCACATTTTTTACTGTACCTTCCACTTTTTGCCACAGTGGAGATTGCGTTGGGAGGCAGTCGTTCATGCCTCGAATTGCTTGAATAGTTTTTGCCACAATACTTACCGAAATGTCGTGAGATTAATTTTGTTCGATTTGAGTTACGTCGATTCGATTCTTTTCATCAAGAATGGACGCTTTAGCACGAATCTTAGCTTCTAATTGATTAACGAGATCGTCATTATCAAAACGTTCTTTCTGGCGTACACCATCTTCATAGAAGGCGCTTTTCTTATTACTTCCCGCCAAACCTAAATGGGAAACTTCCGCCTCACCAGGTCCATTCACAACGCAACCGATAATAGAAACATCCATTGGTGTAATAATATCTTCTAAACGTTGCTCAAGTGCGTTCACGGTGGAAATCACATCAAATTCTTGACGAGAGCAGCTAGGACAAGCAATAAAGTTAATGCCACGAGAACGGATACGCAGCGATTTCAAAATATCGAAACCGACTTTGATCTCTTCAACCGGATTTGCTGCCAGAGAAATACGCAGCGTATCACCGATACCTTCCGCAAGCAGCATACCTAAACCAACCGCCGATTTTACCGAACCGGCTCGCGCGCCACCGGCCTCGGTAATACCTAAGTGCAGTGGTTGATCAATTTTTTGTGCTAACAATCGATAAGAATCAACGGCTAAAAAGACGTCAGATGCTTTTACACTAACCTTAAACTGGTCAAAATTGAGGCGATCTAAGATGTCGACGTGGCGCATGGCTGATTCAACCAACGCCGCCGGCGTTGGTTCACCGTATTTCATCTGGATATCTTTTTCTAAAGAGCCACCATTCACACCAATACGGATCGGAATATCATAATCACGAGCACAATCGACAACCGAGCGAATACGCTCTTCGTTGCCAATATTACCTGGGTTGATACGCAAACAATCAACACCGTATTCCGCCACTTTCAAAGCGATACGATAGTCAAAGTGAATGTCTGCTACTAATGGCACATTCACTTGCTGTTTGATCAATTTAAATGCTTCAGCAGCATCCATCGTTGGCACAGATACTCTTACGATATCAGCGCCTACATTTTCTAACGCTTTAATTTGCGCGACCGTCGCCGTCACGTCTGTGGTGCGGGTATTGGTCATCGATTGTACGGCAATAGGTGCGCCATCACCGATAGGCACATTACCGACATAAATGCGCGTCGAAGCACGACGCTTAATTGGAGACTCGTATTGCATAGTATTTTCTAAGGTAAGGTGAATCTAGCGACTTTGCCGGAAGTATACCCAGAAAGGTCGACAGGTTCACTCGCAAATGTCATTGAAACGCTCTCAGGGGCACCCAAAATAATCTGTAGTGGTGCTTCGCCCGTTAATGTTACTGTCTGTCCTGCTTTTTTAATGCCGGTCGACAAGGTTTTACCGGATGCGTCTTTTATTTGAATCCAGCAATCAGCATTAAATGATAAAGAAAGAGGAGAAAAGCCAGTATCCACTTGACTGGTATTTTCTGGGTTGCTGGCTGAAATTGGCTCTGCTTGCGCTTCCACTACATTAGGCTCTGGTTCAACAATATCTTCTTCAGATGACGGGATCAGCTCAGCAGTTTGAATGTCCACTTGCGGATCTGACGCCACCTCTTCATTGCTGTCAGTTTCTGACACTAATTCAGAAGCTGTAGTA
This sequence comes from Vibrio sp. 1180_3, assembly GCF_029478545.1. Classification (NCBI taxonomy): domain Bacteria; kingdom Pseudomonadati; phylum Pseudomonadota; class Gammaproteobacteria; order Vibrionales; family Vibrionaceae; genus Vibrio; species Vibrio sp. 1180_3. Next base: position 39,377 of record NZ_SJFM01000007.1, on the reverse strand, counting down.
AACTGATCATCAGTGACACGCTCGACAGGAACAGATGCCATATCTTGATCAAGAACAGAAACAATAGGCTCATTGTGTTCTAAAAGTTCCGTTTCCTGTTGTTGGTTTTGCCACCACCATAGTGATGATATGCCGATCAAAATTGCAAAAATCCCCCAAGTGAGGGTCATGATACGGCTATCGTGTTTCTCTCGCTTAGTCTTCTTTGAGAAACTTTGCATTGGTTGTTCGCGAGGAATGGCTGGATAACTATCTTCGAAAGCAGCCAATATTTCTGACTCTTTGATTCCAACTGCTTTAGCGTACGAGCGCAAATAACCGCGAGTAAAGGTCGCAACCTGACCATCTGGAAAATGGTTTTCTTCTAAATTTTGAATAATCGAAAGACGTAAACGTAATCGATCAGCCACTTGTTTTTGAGTTAAGCCCAACGCTTCGCGTTTTGCCTTCAATAAAGTGCCTGGTTTTACGGTGTGATTCTCTACGGTAACTTGTTCTTGTTCAGTACTCATCCGCTTTTTACATCTCATTATGTTATGGCTTGAACGGCACAATCATCACTTTTTTACTTGTTTTTTAGTAGCAACGAATTAGGCGCATTCCAGCGGTGTAAAAACTTTGCATTAATTTATGCAGGCGATTTTAGAAATAGCTTTAGCTTGATGAACAATTCTAATGGATATTTGATGTTAAACAACATCGCTTTGGGAAAGAAATTACTGACAGGTCAAGATTTTTCATTAAATTGACCTCAAAATGAGGTTAAATCATTTCAAATGGTAAAAATGAACAAAGCCAGAGAAATCTCTAGCTTTGCTTAGGGTGTTATTTAAAGCGCTTTGACAGCAATCACATCACCGTGCATTTGCTTAATTTTTGTTCGCTTAGTACGGTCAATCACGTCTCCCACTAGCTGCCCGCATGCTGCATCAATATCATCACCGCGAGTCTTACGTATTGTTACCGTATGCTCGTACTGCATTAATGTTTTTTGGAAGCGGTCAATGCGTGAGTTGCTTGGTTTTTTATATGGTGAGCCAGGGTATGGATTAAACGGGATCAGGTTAATCTTGCACGGCGTGCCTTTCATTAATTGAGCCAGTTCATGGGCGTGATCCATGTCGTCGTTGACATGATCGAGTAAAACGTATTCTACGGTCACTTTTCCACGGTTTGCATTGGAAGAGGCAATATAACGGCGTACCGATGCTAAGAAATCTTGAATATCCCAACGATCATTGATCGGCATAATTTCACTACGCAGCTTATCATTTGGCGCATGCAAAGAAATGGCTAAGGCGACATCAATTTGCCCCGTCATTTGATCTAAGCCAGAAACCACACCAGACGTCGATACCGTTACGCGGCGTTTTGATAACCCAAAACCGAGATCATCCAACATAATTTCTAACGCTGGGATCAAGTTTTTCATGTTGAGTAATGGCTCACCCATTCCCATCATGACAACGTTAGTGATAGGACGACGGCCAGTTTCTTTTTCCAAACCGATTTCACGTGCAGCACGCCAAACTTGGCCAATGATCTCTGACACTTTTAAATTACGATTGAAACCTTGTTGAGCGGTTGAGCAGAATTTACATTCTAATGCGCAGCCCACCTGAGATGAAACGCACAGTGTCGCGCGATCTTCATCGGGAATATATACCGTTTCAACATCTTGATCGCCAACACGCATTGCCCACTTGATAGTGCCATCAGAAGAGTGCTGTGCTTCAGATACGATAGGAGCGCGAATTTCACATTTTTGCTGTAGCTTTTCACGCAACTTCTTATTGATGTTTGTCATGCTCTCGAAGTCATCACAACCAAAATGGTAGATCCACTTCATTACTTGATCAGCACGGAATGCTTTTTCACCAAGTTCCTCAGCAAAAAAATGACGCAGCCCCTTGCGATCAAAATCGAGTAGATTGACTTTTTCAGTAGCCATGTAGCCTCACAGAGATGGAAACAATAATTAAGGGCGCGAATTGTACAGCCTTTAGACATCTACAACAAGGGGACTAAAACCACGAGTTTCTTAAGGCCATAATATCTCACCAGTAAAATTGAGGGATGAATTTTATCGACTCAATGCCAACGCTGTAAAAACAAAAAATCCGCAGTACGTAGGGATACTGCGGATGATGTTCTATTTAAATGCATGACAAGCAAGATTAGCGAGGGCAGATTTCTGATTCAGGGAAGAAAAAAGCAATTTCGCGCGCTGCTGACTCAGGGCTATCACTTCCGTGTACCGAGTTATAACGCATACTTAATGCGTAATCAGCACGAATAGTGCCGCAAGCAGCCTCTTCTGGGTTAGTTTTACCCATCAGTTCACGGTAACGAGCGATGGCATTCTCTCCTTCAAGAACTTGAACCATAATCGGTCCTGAAGTCATGAATTTGGTCAGATCAGCGAAGAAGGCTTTGCCTTCATGTTCAGCATAAAAGCCACCGGCTTGCTCTTGATTCAAATGCAACATTTTTGCGGCAACAATACGCAAATCCGCTTTCTCAATACGGTGATAAATTTCACCAATCAAATTACGTTCTACTGCATCGGGCTTAATGATAGAAAAGGTTCTTTCTAGAGCCATAAGGTTGTCCTTCTACTTTTGTTTTTTTAGTTATAATTAGCGGCCAACATACTTGACCGCCTCAAAATTATTTGGCTTGGTCAGTTAAGATACGAGCTAGCGTGCGCACGCCCATTCCCGTAGCGCCTGCCGCCCACTTGTCACTTGATGATTTGCGGTAAGTACCCGCACAATCAAAGTGCAACCAGCCTTTCTTATAATCTTCAACAAAGTAAGAAAGGAAAGCGGCCGCTGTACTTGCGCCTGGTGAATAATCACCAGAGCTGATATTAGAAAGATCGGCAAAACTGGAAGGTAGCATGCTGCGGTGGAAATCAGCCAAAGGTAGTGGCCATAGCCCCTCTTTTTCCTGACTTGCCGCAGTAAGTGCTTGATGTGCTAACTCGTCATCAAAGCTCAGTAGCGCGTGGTAATCATTACCCAACGCATTTTTCGCTGCGCCCGTTAGTGTCGCACAATCGATAATCAGTTCTGGTTTTTGTGCATCGGCGAACATCAAGCCATCAGCAAGCACTAAACGGCCTTCCGCGTCTGTGTTCATAATTTCAACGCTAGTACCATTTTTATAAGTGATAATATCACCCAGTTTTAGTGCACGACCTGACACCATGTTTTCCGCACAGCAAAGGATCAACTTCACTCGCTTATTGAAACCACGCATGATCGCCAGACCTAGGCCGCCGGTAATAGTACCAGCCCCGCCCATATCCGCCTTCATGGATGTCATGAAATTTGATGGCTTGAGGCTATAGCCGCCAGAATCAAAAGTAATTCCTTTGCCCACTAGACAAGCAAATACAGGAGCATCTTCCTTACCCGTTGGGTTGTAATCCAACTGCAGCATTGCCGAAGTACGCTCAGAGCCGCGCCCGACAGCATAAATCCCTTCCCACCCTTCAGTAAGAAGATCTTTATCTTTCACAATACGGTAGGTGACATGGTCCGGTGCCAGTGACTTGATAAATTCAGCGGCCATCGTCGCTAACTGACGAGGTGCTACTTCTTCAGCACTTTTGTTGATGATATCACGCGTCCATTCAGTCGCTTTGATGCGATACTCTAGCTCTGCTTGCTCTTGCTCAGCCAGTGGTTGCCACTCTAATGTGTTAAGTTTTTTCGCTTCACGGTAGCCTTGATGGAATGCCCAAATGCTTTCGAGATCCCAGCCCTCACCTTGTAAACTGATGGCTCTGATGCCTTGCGAATCCAACTTACGTGCTGCACGCTGAACAGTTGCGACATCGTGCAAACCTTCGATTACATGAATCGTTACGCCATTTTCTGAAAATGACAAAATCGCCTTGTCTCCCCACTGAGGCTGGGCAGCTTCTTGGCTAATAAATACAGACATCTTTGTAGACATGGTTTCTCCTTGCCTGGATATGGCCTTACCTGTGCCATTACGATTAAATAACGAGAGGATGTTAGCATTTTGTAGGGTTAAAATGTCAAGTTGATAAAAAAACGGACCATAAGGTCCGCTTTTTTTAGCAAGAATTGTTAACTCGGTGATGTTTTACCAAATTACCATAGCGTTAGCGATGGGATTAAACAAACATTAGTCGATTTCTTCCATCCAACATAAGATGATGGCTTCTAAGATTTTTTCGTTAGAACGGTTCGGTTCATCATCAAATTCATCCAGTTCCATTACCCATTGATGTAAGTCGGTAAAACGTACATTTTTAGGATCGACATCTGGATACAAATCACATAGCTCAATCGCAATATCGCGAGAATCTGTCCATTTCATCTTATTGCCCTTATTTAATCAAGCACTGGCGTAAGCGGATTGCCCACGCCGCGCTTACTAGTGATCTTCAGAAGCAAGGTTTAGCGTGTACTTGGGAATTTCGACCACTAAATCTTCACTACAGACTCGAGCTTGGCATCCAAGGCGAGATTCTGGCTCTAGACCCCATGCTTTATCAAGCATGTCATCTTCCAGTTCATCACTTTCATTCAGTGAATCAAACCCTTCACGGATGATGACGTGACAAGTTGTACAAGCGCATGACTTTTCACAGGCGTGCTCAATAGCGATTCCATTTTTCAAAGCGACATCAAGTACGGTTTCGCCTGTTTTTGCTTCAAGTACGGCACCTTCAGGGCAAAGATCTTCATGAGGTAAAACAATAATCTTAGGCATAATTTTTCTCTTTAAATATCGTCCACAGACTGGCCAGCCAATGCCGCGCGAATCGACTTATCCATTCGACGTGCAGCAAAATCTTGGCTAGCTTTGTCTGTATCTTTAATACCTTGCTCAATGGCATCGGCACTTTCACCATTGCGTAGTGCAATTAACGCTTCAATCGCACCAAGTAATTGCTGTTTTTCACTTTCTGTAAGAAGCTCATCGCCATCAGCATGCATCGCTGAAATAAGCCCTTCAATGACGCGGTCAGCTTCAACTCTTTGCTCTGCTAGTACACGAGCTTGCATGTCTTTTTCAGCAAACGCCATTGAGTCTTTAAGCATGTCTGCCACTTCGTTATCACTCAAACCATAAGAAGGCTTAACTTGAATTTCAGACTGAACACCAGTGCTCTTTTCCATTGCTGTGACGGATAGCAAACCATCAGCATCCACTTGATAAGTGACACGAATATGAGCAGCACCCGCGGTCATCGGTGGAATACCTTTTAAAGAAAAACGCGCTAATGAACGGCAGTCATCGACCATCTCACGCTCACCTTGCACGGTATGAATAGTCATCGCCGTTTGGCCATCTTTAAAAGTAGTGAATTCTTGAGCTCTTGCGACTGGAATCGTAGTATTGCGTGGAATGATTTTCTCGACCAATCCACCCATGGTTTCGATACCCAGTGAAAGCGGGATAACATCAAGCAACAGCATTTCAGAGTCAGGCTTGTTACCTACCAAAATATCCGCTTGAATAGCCGCACCAATCGCCACGACTTCATCAGGGTTAATGCTGGTCAGTGGTGTACGACCAAAAAATTCACCGACTAAATCACGAACTAAAGGCGTACGAGTTGATCCACCGACCATCACCACTTCTAGCACTTCATCGGCATCAATTTCAGCATCTTTCAAAGTACGACGGCACGACAATAATGTTTTCTTAACCAGTGGTGTAATCAGTTGATTAAACTCTTCACGCGTAAAATGCCCGTCCCAGCCTAATACCGAAACATCAACACTGGTTGTATCCGACAACGCTATTTTGGCCGCGGTAGCCGCATCCAGTAACGTGCGATTTTGCTCTGCACTTAATGGTGAAGACAAGCCGATTTGTGCTTGTAAATGCTCTGCAATTAAATGGTCAAAATCATCACCACCTAATGCAGAATCTCCGCCAGTTGCCAGTACCTCAAATACGCCTTTAGACAGTCGTAAAATAGAGATGTCAAATGTGCCACCACCTAAATCGTAAACAGCGATAACGCCTTCTTGAGCGGAGTCTAGACCGTAAGCAATGGCAGCTGCCGTCGGCTCATTGAGCAAACGAAGCACATGCAGACCAGCAAGATTAGCCGCATCTTTGGTTCCTGCACGCTGGGCATCATCAAAATAAGCCGGTACAGTGATGACTACGCCAGCCAGCTCACCACCTAATGATTGTTCAGCACGTTTAGCCAATGACTTTAGAATATCAGCCGATACTTGAATCGGATTTTTATCACCCTGCGCCGTTTGCAAAATAGGTAAGCCATTGTCACTGGCTTTAAAGTGATAAGGTAAGGTTGGGTAGCGCGCTTGAATATCAGTCAATGAGCGTCCAATCAAACGCTTCACAGAAATAATGGTGTTAGCAGGATCACGTTGTGCTTTTTCTCTGGCAGCATCGCCAACCAAGCTTGTTTCTGCCGTGTAATGCACAACTGAAGGCAGAATACTACGGCCTTGCTCATCAACAAGCGTTGTCGCATCACCGCTTCGAACGGAAGCGACTAATGAATTGGTCGTACCAAGGTCAATACCTGCCGCAAGTTTATGCTGATGCGGCGCGGAGCTTTGACCCGGTTCTGCAATTTGAAGTAATGCCATTGATTGGTCCTTATTACGGAATTAGCCGAGTAAACGTTCTTCGACTCGTTCTATTTCATGTTTTAGTTTGGCAATAAATTTCAGCTTACGAACCGTATCAGCAGCAGTGCTCCACTGGTTTTCATTCAGCTGTTGCTCAACTAAAGTAAGATGTTGTTTATACATCTTGCTTACTTTGCTTTCAAAATCGAATAAAGCACTTTCTGCTTCAGGATGCGAAGCGATATCTTCCAACTCTTCACGCAATTCCATTTGTTCCATTAAGAACATCGGATCTTGCAGGGTTTGGTGCTCACCACGTAGCTCGATACCATTTTCTGCCAGCAGATATTCCGCGCGAGTTATGGGAGCTTTTAATACTTGATAAGCATCATTGATTTGAGAGGCTTTTTGCACAGCAAGTAAGCGGTCTCGTTCTGAAGCAGTTGCAAAGTTATCCGGATGGAAGCGCTTTTGCAAAGCCAGAAACTGGGAAGAAAGAAGGCTACCATCCAGCGCAAACTGACTTGGTAGCCCAAATAATTCAAAGTAGTTCATTAACACATCGCTCCTAGTGCTCGGTACTAGGCTCGTTATCAATGATGAGCCTAGCTATCCGAAAGCTAACCATTACACGTTGAAGCTTTCACCACAACCACATTCACTTTTCGCGTTTGGGTTGTTGAATTCAAAACCTTCGTTTAACCCTTCTTTTACGTAGTCTAGCTGCGTGCCGCTGAGGTAAACGAGGCTTTTTGCATCGATAATGACTTTTACACCATGATCTTCAAACACTTGATCTTCATCGTTGAGTTCATCAACAAATTCCAGTACATAAGCCATACCCGAGCAACCGGTCGTTTTCACTCCAAGACGTAATCCAACGCCTTTGCCTCGGTTATCCAGAAATGCTCTAACGCGATTTGCTGCTGCTTCAGTTAAGGTAATGGCCATACTACAACCCTAGATTCTTGGTTTGAAATTGTGGGAGTGAACGTTCACTCCCTGATAAATTATTGTTGGTGTTTCTTTTTATAGTCAGCAACGGCTGCTTTGATAGCATCTTCTGCCAAAATTGAGCAGTGAACTTTAACAGGTGGAAGTTCAAGTTCTTCAGCAATTTCAGAGTTCTTAATTGCAGCTGCTTCATCAATGCTTTTACCTTTTACCCATTCTGTTACTAATGAGCTTGAAGCAATAGCGCTACCACAACCATAAGTTTTAAACTTCGCATCTTCAATGATGCCTTCTGGTGTGACTTTAATTTGCAGTTTCATTACGTCACCACAAGCGGGTGCGCCAACCATACCACTACCAATTGATGGATCTTCTTTATCAAAAGAACCTACATTGCGTGGGTTTTCGTAGTGATCAATTACTTTTTCGCTGTATGCCATGATAGTTTCCTCTAATCCTCTATTTCCTTGGGAATAACTAGTTCTTTATGAATAACTAGTGATGTGCCCACTCAACGGTGTTCAGATCAACTCCCTCTTTATACATATCCCATAGAGGAGACATGTCGCGTAATTTACTAACGGCTACACGGATTTGCTCAACCGCGTAGTCAATTTCTTCTTCTGTCGTGAAACGACCAAACGAGAAACGCACTGAGCTATGTGCTAATTCATCGTTGAGCCCCAGAGCACGCAGTACATACGAAGGCTCCAAGCTTGCTGATGTACAAGCACTGCCCGATGATACGGCAAGGTCTTTTAAAGACATCAGCAACGATTCACCTTCAACGAAAGCAAAACTCACGTTTAGGTTGTGCGGAACTCGTTGCTCTAGATCACCATTTACTGTAACGGCTTCCATATCTTGGACTCCAGCAAGTAAACGGTCACGCAGTGCTTTGGCGTGTGCGAAATCGTTTTGCATCTCTAGTTTTGCAATGCGGAACGCTTCACCCATACCGACAATTTGGTGAGTCGGAAGTGTACCTGAACGGAAACCTCGTTCATGACCGCCACCGTGCATTTGCGCCTCAAGACGAATACGAGGTTTACGACGAACGTAAAGTGCACCAATACCTTTCGGGCCATATATCTTATGTGCAGAGAAAGAGATCAGATCAACTTTCATTTCTTGCACATCAAGAGGCACCTTACCTGCCGATTGTGCGGCATCAACGTGGAAAATAACTTTGCGCTCACGACACAATTCGCCGATTGCAGAAATATCTTGGATAACACCAATTTCGTTGTTCACGTGCATGATCGAAACAAGAACCGTATCATCACGTAGTGCTGCTTCTAACTTTTTAAGATCAATTAAACCATTAGATTCAGGCTCAAGATAAGTCACTTCATAACCTTCACGCTCAAGTTGGCGACAAGGATCAAGCACGGCTTTGTGCTCGGTTTTACATGTAATGATATGCTTACCTTGCTTAGCATAAAAGTGCGCAGCACCTTTAATTGCGAGGTTATCTGATTCTGTAGCGCCAGAAGTAAATACGATTTCACGTGGATCTGCATTGATTAGATCTGCAATTTGCTCACGCGCCGTGTCTACCGCTTCTTCTGCCTGCCAGCCATAACGGTGAGAACGAGAAGCCGGGTTACCGAAATTACCGTCCATCGTCATGCACTGAACCATCTTTTCAGCCACACGAGGATCAACAGGACAGGTAGCTGAATAGTCAAAATAAATAGGCAGTTTCATTTTCTACTCCAATGTAAACATCGCCGCTATGAGCGAGCATTAAGACCTACGGGTGCCGAGCCGATTGTAACGGCATTAGTATTTTTCTTGGTTAACCCGTGGTTTATCGTAAGACCTATGTCTTGGCGATCAGAAATTTGTAGGACTTCATTATCAACCATCAACTCACCAAGAGAGATGTTATTGAGAAAGTCACTGATGCGTGAGCTTAGATCACGCCATAATGTATGGGTTAGACAGCGAGTACCACCTTGGCAGTCACCTTTACCATTACATTTGGTTGCGTCTACGGATTCATCCACAGCCGCAATTACAGTACCAATCGAAATTGTGCATGCATCAGCACCTAAGCGGTAACCACCACCAGGGCCACGCACACTCGCCACTAAGCCAGCTTTGCGCAATTTAGAAAAAAGCTGCTCTAGATAAGAGAGCGAAATACCTTGGCGCTCTGAAATATCCGCCAGTGGCACTGGGGTTTGCTGCGAATGCAGAGCCACATCTAACATGGCTGTTACCGCATATCTTCCTTTAGATGTAAGTCTCATATCATACCGTATCCACATTGATTATGTGGTTAGTATTTTTCCATACCCGACTAATTTGGTCAAGTATTTATTTGACTAAATTAGTCGGGTATTTAACCATTTAATAAAAGAGGTTAATTACTTAGTAATGCTGTGCTTTTCAATTGACGTTAGAACACCGCGTAAGATATTGATTTCTTGAGCTTCAGGACGCGCACGACTGAATAGACGACGAAGTTTATTCATTACCTGACCGGGCTGTTCTTTAGAGATAAATTGGGTTTGAGTAATCACCTTTTCAAGGTGCTCATAAAACATTTCTAGCTCATTGTGACGTGAGTAAACTTCTTGAGGCTGCGATGGATAACCCTTTTTCTCGTAATCCAAATGCGCAATACGAATCTCGTAGCTCAAGGTTTGCACTGCCATTGCTAAGTTCAAGGAACTGTATTCTGGGTTAGCAGGAATACAGACGTGGAAATGACACTTTTGCAGCTCTTCGTTAGTTAAGCCCGTTCGTTCGCGACCAAACACCAACGCGACAGGATGCTGTTGACCCTCAATTGCAAATTTCTCACCGCATTCTCGCGGCTCAAGCATTGGCCATTCTAAGGTGCGAGAGCGAGCACTTGAACCCACCACCAAACCACAGTTTTCAACGGCTTGGTCTAATGTTTCAACAATTTCTGCATTTAGCGCGATGTCGCTAGCGCCCGCAGCTAAAGCAATCGCTTGAGCGTCAACTTCGCATTGCGGCGCAACCAAAACCATTTTGCTCAGCCCCATCACTTTCATTGCACGGGCCGCAGAGCCAATATTTCCAGAATGAGAAGTGCCCACCAAAACGACTTTTACATTGTCTAACATTGCACATAACACCAATAAAATTAAAACGCCGAGATATTAACATAAACCTGACCAAAATAGTCAGGTCCTTGTGTGATACAAGACCGAACGAGCAAAAAATAACCACTTCCTTTTTAATAAAAATTTGGTATACTGCCGCCCGCTTTTTCGTTCTTTAACATCCGTTGGGAAAACTGTATGCATCCAATGCTAAACATAGCTATTCGCGCTGCGCGAAAAGCTGGCAATCATATTGCTAAATCGCTAGAAAACGCTGAGAAAATCGAAACCACTCAGAAAGGCACTAATGACTTTGTTACTAACGTAGACAAAGAAGCAGAAGCTATGATCATCGATACAATCAAGAGTTCTTACCCAGAACACTGTATCGTTGCTGAAGAAAACGGTCTTATCGACGGTAAAGATAAGGACGTTCAATGGATCATCGACCCACTGGATGGCAACACAAACTTTGTAAAAGGTTTACCTCACTTCGCGGTTTCTATCGCTGTTCGTATCAAAGGAAAAACAGAAGTTGCTTGTGTTTATGACCCAATGCGTAACGAGCTATTTACCGCTCAACGTGGTTCTGGTGCACAACTAAACAACTCTCGTATCCGTGTTAAGCAATTGAAAGATCTTCAAGGTGCGGTACTGGCTACAGGCTTCCCATTCAAACAAAAACAACACTCTGAATCTTTCATGAAGATTATGTCTGCTCTTTTTGTTGAATGTGCGGATTTCCGTCGTACAGGTTCCCCAGCTCTAGATTTATGTTACCTAGCAGCGAACCGTGTTGATGGTTACTTCGAATTGGGCTTGAAACCTTGGGATATGGCTGCTGGTGAGCTAATCGCTCGTGAAGCTGGTGTTATCCTGACTGACTTTGCTGGCGGTACTGACTACATGAAGTCTGGTAATATCGTTGGCTCAAGTGCTCGCGGCGTAAAATCAATTCTTAAACACATCCGCGAAAACGGTAACAGCGCTATCCTTAAATAGATTGCACTGAACAATATCAAGCTCCGTCACAGCTGATTCAAGCCTCGTATAGCAATATACGAGGCTTTTTCTTTACCTTAAGTATCATACCAATTTCACATTAGAAAAAAGCCGCAGAATTTTCTGCGGCTTTTGGCGTTTAAATGATTTTTAGTAATCAAGACATACCCAAATAACTTGAAGTTGCAGGTATAACTCTAAGGGAGTTCGTCAAACTCAGCACCTTCTTTTTCCACTTGAGGCGGAAGTAAGTGCTCACGTGTGATACCCAATTTCAATGCCAGTGCAGACGCAACATAGATTGAAGAATAAGTACCGACAGTGATGCCCAATAACAATGCTGTTGCAAAACCATGAATGTTGGCACCGCCCTGCACAAACAGTGCAATAACCACTAGCAAAGTCGTACCGGATGTAATTAATGTACGGCTTAACGTTTGGGTGATTGAGCTGTTCATGATTTCCGCGGAATCGCCTTTACGCAATTTGCGGAAGTTTTCACGGATACGGTCAAATACAACAATGGTATCGTTGAGCGAGTAACCAACAACCGTCAGCAGTGCTGCCACAATCGTTAGGTCAACCTCAATTTGCATGATAGAAAATATGCCAAGAGTAATGATAACGTCGTGCGCCAAGGCCAAAACCGCCCCTGCTGCTAAACGCCATTCAAAACGCATAGACACGTAAAGCAGGATACAAATTAGTGAAGCTAGAATGGCTAAACCACCCGCTTCAGCCAACTCATCCCCCACGTTTGGCCCAACAAACTCAATACGGCGCATCTCAACACTGCTACCGGTTCCTTCTTTGATAGCTGAAAGGATCTGGTTGCCGAGTGTTTCACCCGCGACATTGTCACGAGGACGCAAGCGAACCATTACTTCACGCGCAGAGCCAAAGTTCTGCACTGTTGCATCACCAAACCCTTTTGCTTCAAGTGCCCCACGGATATCTTCAAGGTTAGCTGGCTGTTCAAAGCCAACTTCAATTAAAGTTCCGCCGGTAAAATCTAAACCCCAATTCAACCATTTAGTTGAAAGCGTAAAGAGTGAAGCACCTATCATCAAAATTGAGAAAATAAACGCTAACTTCGACCAACGCATAAAGTCGATCGTTTTATCTGCTTTTAGAATCTGAAACATAATAATTCCTAGCCTTAGATCGACAGTTTTTTGATACGTTTACCACCGTATAACAGGTTCACAATACAGCGAGTCCCGATAATAGCGGTGAACATAGAAGTTAAAATACCGATAGAAAGTGTCACGGCGAAGCCTTTAATTGCCCCTGTACCCACTGCGAACAAGATGATAGCGGTAATCAATGTGGTAATGTTGGCATCGGCAATGGTACTAAATGCATTCGCATAACCTTGGTGGATCGCTTGTTGCGGGTTGCGCCCATCACGAAGCTCTTCCCGAATACGCTCAAAGATCAGTACGTTCGCATCAACCGCCATACCAACTGTTAATACAATACCTGCGATACCTGGTAGCGTCATAGTGGCCCCCGGAATCATCGACATGACACCGATAATCAGTACTAGGTTAGCCATTAGCGCGATGTTGGCAATAAGACCAAATCCACGGTAATAAAGCAGCGTAAACAACATAACCGCGACCATACCCCAGATACACGCTTGAACACCCATATCGATGTTTTGTTGACCCATTGATGGACCAATCGTACGTTCTTCAACAATAGAGATCGGCGCAATCAGAGCACCAGCACGCAATAGCAACGCTAAGTTGTGTGCTTCAGCCACAGAATCAATGCCAGTGATACGGAAGTTACGACCTAACGCCGACTGAATCGTCGCTTGGTTGATCACTTCTTCTTGCTTAGCAAGAATCACTTTACCTTCCGGAGTTTTGCGACCACTGTCTTTGTATTCTGCAAACACGGTCGCCATCAGCTTGCCAATGTTCTTTTTAGAGAACGCTGACATTTTGTTACCACCTTCACTGTCTAGTGAGATGTTTACTTGCGGGCGTCCGTATTCATCCGTGCTTGAGCTTGCATCAGTAATGCTCGCACCGCCTAGAATCACACGTTTTTTCAAAACTACAGGACGTTGATTACGGTCGAACTTAATTTCGCTACCAGGAGGAACACGACCAGAGACCGCTGCAGCTAAATCCGCTTTATCATCAACTTCACGGAACTCAAGTGTTGCTGTTGCCCCTAAAATTTCTTTCGCACGAGCCGTGTCTTGAACACCTGGAAGTTCAACCACGATGCGGCTTGCACCTTGGCGTTGAACCAAAGGCTCTGCGACCCCAAGTTCATTAACACGGTTACGTAGAATCGTAATGTTCTGTTCAACCGCATAATTACGAATTTCTTGTAAGCGTTGCTCGGTAAATTTAGCCGTTAAGATAAATCGTCCGTTAGCATCAGACTCAACAAAAGTCATGTCAGGGTGTTTTGAAGCCAGTGCCGCTTTTGATTGTTCAAGTTGCTCTGCATCACGCAAAGTCACTTCAACGGTATCGTTACCTACCGTACGAATAGCGCGGTAACGGATTTTTTCATCACGAAGTTCACTACGAAAGGCTTCTTCTTGTTGGCCTGACAATTTTTCCATTGCCGCGTCCATATCCACTTCCATTAAGAAGTGAACACCACCACGCAAATCAAGGCCAAGCTTCATTGGCGCAGCACCAATAGATTCCAGCCAGCTAGGTGTAGAAGGAGCAAGGTTCAGTGCAACGATAGTATCTTTGCCTAACGCTTCACTAATGATGTCACGAGCACTAATTTGTGTATCAGTATCGTTAAATCGAACAAGAATTGATCCATTTTCTAAAGCAATGGATTTATGAGAAAGGCTCTCTTTATCAAGAGCATTGGTGACAGCATCCAGCGTTGACATATCTACAGAGGCGCCACGCGCCCCTGTAACTTGAATAGCCGGATCTTCACCGTAGATATTTGGAAGTGCATACAAAGCGGAAATGGCAATGGCAAACACTACCAATAAATACTTCCATAACGGATAACGGTTTAGCACAGCGAGGATCCTCTAGCTGTTTTATAGAGACTTAAGCGTACCTTTTGGTAACACTGCAGTGACGAAATCTTTTTTGATCACAATTTCATTGTTCGCGTTTAGCTCGATAGTGATGTAATCGCTATCTTCTGCGATTTTAGTGATTTTACCAACTAGACCACCGCTAGTTAGCACTTCATCGCCTTTACCCATCGCAGCCATTAAGCTTTTGTGCTCTTTTACACGCTTTGCTTGTGGGCGGTAGATCATGAAGTAAAAGATAACCGCGAACATGCCAAGCATGATTAGCATTTCAAAACCGCCACCTTGTGGTGCACCTTCACCTGCTGCGTGTGCTACAGAAATTAAACTCATTGAGAAACGTCCTCTAAATTATTGTTGATGTTGAATCTATTGGGCTGCATCATCTCGATTTCAAGTTTACAACTTCACAAATCATAAATAATACAGCCTGGTAATGTTGATTTAGCTATTACTGACCAAGAGGCGGAACGTCACGATTGCGGCGAGCGTAAAACTCTTCCACAAACGCATCGAAACGATCTTCTTCAATGGCTAAACGGATACTTGCCATTAAGCGTTGGTAATAACGTAAGTTATGAATCGTATTTAAGCGCGCACCTAAAATTTCGTTACAACGATCTAGATGGTGCAAATATGATTTCGAATAATTTTTGCAAGTGTAACAGTCACAATGCGGATCAAGAGCGCTTGTATCGGTTTTATGTACTGCATTACGGATCTTGATCACACCGCCAGTTACAAATAGGTGGCCATTACGTGCATTTCGCGTAGGCATAACGCAGTCAAACATATCAATACCACGACGTACGCCTTCCACTAAATCTTCAGGTTTGCCAACGCCCATTAGGTAACGTGGCTTATCTTCTGGCAACTGTGGACAAGTATGTTCTAGCACACGGTGCATGTCTTCTTTAGGTTCACCAACCGCGAGGCCACCTACTGCGTAACCGTCAAAACCGATATCAGTCAGTCCCTTCACAGAAACATCGCGCAAGTCTTCGTAAACACCACCTTGGACAATACCAAATAGAGAGTTAGTGTTTTCTAACTTGTCGAAATGGTCTCGTGAACGTTGAGCCCAACGCAGTGACATTTCCATCGATTTTTTCGCTTCGTCATGTGTCGCCGGGTATGGCGTACACTCATCGAAGATCATCACGATATCAGAACCGAGATCTTTTTGAATTTCCATCGACTTTTCTGCGTCCATGAAAATTTTATCGCCATTTACCGGGCTACGGAAATGAACACCTTCTTCGGTGATTTTACGAATATCACCTAGGCTGAATACTTGGAAACCGCCTGAATCAGTTAAGATCGGACCTTGCCAATTCATAAAATCATGCAAGTCACCGTGCATTTTCATCACTTCTTGACCTGGACGTAACCACAGATGGAAAGTGTTGCCTAACAAGATTTCTGCGCCAGTCTCTTTGACTTCTTCAGGTGTCATACCTTTTACGGTGCCGTATGTACCAACAGGCATAAATGCTGGTGTTTGTACTGTGCCGCGTTCAAACGTTAATTGACCACGACGGGCATTACCATTTTTCTTTTTAAGTTCGTATTTTAATTTCACGAAGCCTCCAAATGTCAGAGAAACAGTCTGACGTTTCATTACTGGGTGCGAGCACCCTACGAGAGCGGTCGCCAATTCCTTGCGAAGAATGAAGTCATACTTCCCTCCCTAGCCTACTGCTAGCACTCGTTAATTGGTTTTCTTGGTAATAAACATCGCATCACCATAGCTAAAGAAGCGATATTTATTCTCCACAGCATGCGAATAAGCCGCCATAGTATATTCGTAACTTGCAAAGGCACTCACCAACATGATCAGTGTCGATTCTGGCAAGTGGAAGTTAGTAATTAAGCAATCAACTAACTGATATTTATACCCTGGGAAGATGAATATTTCAGTATCACCAAAAAATGGCACTAGTTCGGTGCCATTTTTCAAGGCATCTTGCGCGGCACTTTCTAATGAGCGAACTGATGTCGTACCAACCGCAATCACGCGACCACCGCGTGCTTTCGTTGCTGCAATTGCATCAACAACCTCTTGAGGAACTTCAACGTATTCAGCATGCATGTGGTGATCGTTAATATTATCAACTCGCACTGGTTGGAATGTTCCAGCGCCGACATGCAAGGTGACGTAAGCAAATTCGACACCTTTAGCCTTAATTTGTTCCAGTAACGCTTCATCAAAGTGCAAGCCAGCGGTCGGGGCTGCAACAGCGCCAGGTTTCTGGTTATACACCGTTTGATAGCGTTCTTTATCGGTATCTTCATCAGGTCGGTCAATATACGGTGGCAACGGCATGTGACCAATTTGATTTAAAATGTCGAGTACTGCCGTTTGTGCCGTAAAACGAAGTTCAAATAACGCATCATGACGAGCGACCATTTGTGCGTGGTATTCATCATTCTCACCCAAATAAAGCTCACTGCCAGGCTTTGGCGGTTTAGATGAGCGAACATGCGCCAAAATGGTATGTTCATCTAACATACGTTCAACGAGCACTTCTAATTTGCCGCCAGACGCTTTACGGCCAAACATGCGAGCAGGAATTACTCGTGTGTTATTGAACACCAACAGATCACCAGCTTGAACTCGGTCAACAACATCTTTAAATGAGCCATCAATAAGCTCACCACTGTTGCCGTCTAATTGAAGTAGTCGGCTGGCTGTACGCTCCGCTTTTGGATAACGAGCGATAAGCTCATCTGGGAGTTCAAAGTGAAAATCGGAAACTTGCATAGTTCTAGTCTTGTTCGCTTTTGGGTGGACAACGTAATTTTTTTAAGCGCGCTAGTATATACGGAAAGTTGTTCAACCGTCAGACCAAGATACGAAATTAATGTAATTAAAAATGAAAATGGTGGGTTACTTTTAACCACTCATCAAAGCAAAAACAGATTCAACTCTCAAACATTCCGCCAAAAAAAACCTATAGTTGAAGGAGACAAATAATAAGAAGGAGTTGGTTATGATCAAAATCGAAGACATGATGACTCGCAACCCCCATACCTTGTTGCGCTCTCACACTCTCGCCGATGCTAAACATACAATGGAAGCGCTAGACATTCGCCATGTACCTATTGTAGATGCTCATAAAAAGCTACTTGGGATTGTCACCCACCGTGACATTCTTGCCGCCCAAGAATCTAGCCTACAGAAAATACCTAGCGATCAGTCTTATACGTTCAACACTCCGTTGTATGAAGTGATGAATACTGAAATTATGTCCGTTGACCCACAAGCGGGGCTAAAGGAAAGCGCTATTTATATGCAAAAGCATAAAGTCGGTTGCCTACCTGTGGTTGATAAAGGGCAGTTGGTCGGCATCATCACCGACACAGATTTTATTGGTGTTGCAGTAACACTCTTAGAGCTTCAAGAAGAAAGTGAACCCGAAGAGATAGACGTGGATAATGATTTGTAAGCGCGAAAAAATAAGATCTAAAAAGAAAAAAGAGCGGCTTTCGCCGCTCAAACGTGTTGCACAGATTATTGTTCTACTGGTTTCCCCGACTGGCGATAAGGGAAAGACTCCAATTCTTGGGCTTTGGAGTGGTTGACTTAAAATTGCTCTTCTTCTGTTGAACCTGTCAATGCGGTCACTGAAGAATTGCCACCTTGAATGGTGTTTGTCATGCGGTCGAAGTATCCTGTACCCACTTCTTGTTGGTGTGCAACGAAAGTGTAACCTTTAGAGGCTGCTTCAAATTCAGGACGCTGAACTTTTTCAACATAGTGACGCATACCTTCACCTTGCGCGTAAGCATGTGCTAACTCAAACATGTTGTACCACATGTTGTGGATGCCCGCTAAAGTGATGAATTGGTACTTGTAACCCATATCTGACAGTTCTTGTTGGAAACGAGCGATCGTCTCGGCATCTAGATTTTTCTCCCAGTTAAACGAAGGCGAGCAGTTATACGCAAGCAATTGGTCTGGGTATTCAGCAAGAATTGCTTCTGCAAATTGACGAGCTTCTTCCAAATCTGGTTTTGCTGTTTCACACCAAACTAAATCAGCGTAAGGCGCATAAGCCAAACCGCGCGAGATTGCTTGGTCGATCCCGGCTTTCACTCGGTAGAAACCTTCTTGAGTGCGCTCACCTTGAATGAAATCACGATCATAAGGGTCACAATCAGAAGTCAGCAAATCAGCGGCGTTTGCATCAGTACGTGCAATCACTAGCGTTGTAGTACCCGACACGTCAGCGGCCAATCGTGCTGCCACCAGTTTTTGCACCGCTTCTTGGGTCGGCACTAGAACTTTACCGCCCATATGACCACATTTTTTAACCGAGGCGAGTTGGTCTTCAAAATGGACACCCGCAGCGCCCGCTTCAATCATCGATTTCATCAATTCATAAGCATTCAATACACCGCCAAAACCCGCTTCCGCATCGGCAACAATCGGTAGGAAGTAATCGATACCACCTTCATCTTCAGGTGATTTGCCACCAGCCCATTGAATTTGGTCTGCGCGACGAAATGAATTATTGATGCGTTTTACCACTGATGGCACAGAGTCAACGGGGTAAAGTGATTGATCAGGGTACATGGTTGAAGCGGTATTATTATCCGCAGCAACTTGCCAACCTGAAAGATAAATGGCTTCGATACCCGCTTTCGCTTGCTGTACAGCTTGACCACCCGTTAGTGCACCTAAACAGTTAACATAACCTTTTTTAGCGCTACCGTTGACCAATGACCACAATTTATCAGCACCACGCTGGGCAATAGTGTTAGCTGGTGTAATAGACCCACGTAGGTCGACTACTTCAGCAGCAGTATAAGTACGCTTTACATTTTTCCAGCGCGGATTGGTTGCCCAATCTTTTTCAAGAGCTTCAATTTGTTGGCGGCGAGTTAATGTCATGTTCTATCCCTCTTATTTGATGCGCAAGCGCATTGTCATCCTTTTCTCAGCAGTACATCCTGATCTGCTTTTGAAAACTGTTCACGTTATTGGTGTATTGTTTTGTTTATTAATGTATTAGGCTTTTATTGTTTTAAGTCTAATCAATCCAAGTAGTCATAACCTGGAACGGTGAGAAAGTTGGTTAGCTCATCACTCGTCGTCAAACGCGACATGAGTTGAGCGGCTTCGGTAAATCGACCCGCTGCAAAACGTTCAACACCAATCTCATACTTAACGACCTCAATTTCTTGTTCGAGATACAGCTCAAACAGCTCCTTAGTGACGACTTGACCGTTATCTAGCGTTTTGCCGTGCTTAATCCACTGCCATATAGATGCTCGCGAGATCTCTGCCGTAGCGGCATCTTCCATCAATCCGTAAATTGGCACACAGCCGTTACCGGAGATCCAAGCTTCAATATATTGCAGCGCAACACGAATATTGTGTCTCATACCTTGCTCTGTACGCTCCCCTTCACAAGGCTCGAGAAGATCATGAGCGTGGATAGGCGAATCAGAAAGTCGCGTCACATCAAGTTGATTACTGCGTTCGCCAAGCACTTGGTCGAAAACCGCTTTTGCCGTATCCGCAAGCCCTGGATGAGCCACCCATGTGCCGTCATGACCATTGTTTGCTTCTAGTAATTTGTCGTGATGAATTTTATCTAGGACTTGCTGATTCACTTGTGGATCTTTGGCCGGAATAAAGGCAGCCATACCTCCCATCGCGAACGCGCCACGTTTATGGCAGGTGTAAACCAGCAATCTTGAATAGGCATTGAGGAATGGTTTTTCCATTGTCACCACTTGGCGATCAGGCAACACTCGGTCAGGGTGGTTTTTCAATGTTTTAATGTAGCTAAAGATGTAATCCCAACGTCCGCAGTTCAAACCAACAATATGCTCTTTGAGAGAGAACAATATTTCATCCATTTCAAATACAGCAGGTAGCGTTTCAATCAATACCGTGGCTTTTATGGTTCCCGTTTCTAGACCGAAATACTCTTCCGTAAAGTGGAAAACATCACTCCACCACTTCGCTTCTTGATGCGCTTGTAATTTAGGCAAATAAAAATATGGACCACTGCCTTTTTTCAATAACGTTTTGTAGTTATTGTAAAAATACAGAGCAAAATCAAGCAGTGAACCTGGGATACTCTGTCCCTCAAACTGAACATGTTTTTCTTTGAGGTGCAAACCTCTAACACGACAAATCAGTACCGCTGGATTTTCTGCTAACTGATAACACTTGCCATTGTCGGGGTTGGTATAACTAATAGTTCCGTTCACCGCATCGCGAAGGTTAACTTGCCCATCCAATACTTTCCCCCATGCCGGTGACATTGAGTCTTCAAAATCAGCCATGAAAACTTTGACATTAGCGTTCAGTGCGTTAATCACCATTTTGCGGTCTGTTGGTCCGGTGATTTCAACACGGCGATCTTGTAAGTCTTGTGGGATCCCCAGAATTTTCCAGCTTCCCTCTCGAATATCTTGGGTATCTTTTAGGAAGTCAGGAAGTACACCAGCATCGATCTGAGCCTGTCGCTCTTCTCGAGTGGCAAGCAGTTCATCAACTCGGCCAGCAAATTTAGCACACAAGCTCGATAAGAAGGTTTGGGCTTCAACAGGGAAAATGGCTTGATGTTGTGGGTCAATTGAACCACGAAGCTCAATCTTGGCTTCGCTATTGTGTTCTTCATTCTGTGCTAAATCTGTCTCTGGGGTCTGTGCAAGCATAACTTTCTTCCTTAAAAATTAGTCGACCACATTTGTAACTTTAAAACCACAAATTCAAATGCTTTCTTGGGTTCATCTTTAACTTTTCTTTGTTTATACCTTGTCTTAGATGACGTTACATTTCAAGGCTAACCAAACTAGACATAAGTCTTACAAAGCCTTAATAAACCTTACACCAACAGCAATTAGAGTAAAAGATCAAAAGTTAACAAATGGTTAAATTTGAAGTTTTATTCCGTTTGAAACAACTGATTGATTTTGGCTGCATTTTTGTAATTAATTACGTTATTTAATTACAAGATAATTTTTAAATGGAATTCGTTTTAAACAGGCGTTCGAATTAATGATAAGCGGATAAGCAGTTGTGTTAATTAATAGTGGAGAACCTAACTCGACGTTTATTTAAACAACACGTCGGACAAAAGCTGTGAAATTGAGGTTGTGAAGTTTTCTTAATTTATGAAATCTTCAACAAGAATTACTTGTAAAATTTTACAAGTCAAAAAACACCAACAGAATAAAAAACTAAAAAGCCCACTAAAAACAGTGAGCTTAAAGTCATTTATCGCATTTCATGGGCTAAGACTAAGTGCTAGAGCAGAGCTGAAACCACATCCGCTAATTGATTAAAAGTCGTAGTTCGAGATGAACTTGGCCGCCATACTAAGCCAATTTCACGGTATGCCTGCTGGCCAGGAGGATCAACGACCACTAAGTTTTGGTTGTCTAACAACCCATGGTCGATGGCCATTTGCGGAATAAAGGTAGTGCCTAAGCCATTGGCGACCATCTGTACCAAGGTATGCAAGCTGGTTGCGGTAAAAGGGTTAATTTTCTCTTTGTCTGTTAGCTTACAAGCTGAAACGGCATGCTCGGTAAGACAGTGTTCATTCTCAAGTAAAAATACTGACTCATCAGGTAGATCATCGTATTTGATAGGTACCCGAATACGGTCAGCCTGATGACGACTGATAACCATTCGAAATGGATCTTTTCCAACGACTCGACTGGCCATGTTGCCTATCTCAATCGGCAGCGCCAAAATCAACACATCCAATTCCCCATGGCGCAATGCGGTTAATAAATTAGCCGTGGTATCTTCTCGCAACAATAAGTTGAGTTTTGGAAAATGCGTGTTTATCTCTTGCACTAAATCGCACAATAGAAAAGGAGCAATCGTCGGAATACACCCCAACTTAAGCTGTCCTTGCATATCATCACCTTGGCATAGTTTACCAAGCTCAACCAAGTCCTGGCCTTTGGCCAATAACTCACGCCCTTGGCTCACCACCAATTCACCCGCATGAGTAAATACTAAAGGGCTTTTTTTGTCTTTCTTTTCATATAAAGGACAACCAATTAGCTCTTCTAAGTTTTGAATACCTTTACTAAGGGTCGATTGGCTAACAAAGCATCTATCAGCCGCATCACTAAAGTGTCGGGTTTCATGAAGTGTCACTAAATAATGTAATTGCTTTAAACTCGGCCATTTATTCATAATTGTATTAGTATCTTATATCATTACTGTCTAATAGATAACGATTCTAGGCTTATCGCTTTTTTCGATTAACTTAATCTATTTATTTCGCTTTTTTCAATACTACAATCTGTACTATAGTTTGTCTCGTTCAAACACGGACTGAACCGAAACAAACTTATCGGTTCGGAACTAAACATAATTCTTAGGAGCAAAAAAATGGTACTAGTTGGTCGTAAAGCCCCTGATTTTACTGCAGCAGCTGTTCTTGGTAACGGTGAAATCGTTGATAGCTTCAACTTCGCAGAATTTACTAAAGGTAAGAAAGCGGTAGTTTTCTTCTACCCACTAGACTTCACTTTCGTTTGCCCATCAGAGCTAATCGCTTTTGACAAGCGTTTCGAAGACTTCCAAGCTAAAGGCGTTGAAGTAATCGGCGTTTCTATCGATTCTCAGTTCTCTCACAACGCATGGCGTAACACTGCTGTTGAGAACGGCGGTATTGGTCAAGTTAAATACCCTCTAGTTGCTGACGTTAAGCATGAAGTTTGTAAAGCATACGATGTAGAGCACCCAGAAGCAGGCGTTGCTTTCCGTGGTTCTTTCCTAATCGACGAAGATGGCCTAGTACGCCACCAAGTTGTTAATGACCTACCACTAGGCCGTAACATCGACGAAATGCTACGTATGGTTGACGCGCTAAACTTCCACCAAAAGAACGGTGAAGTGTGCCCAGCACAATGGGAAGAAGGTAAAGCAGGTATGGATGCATCTCCAAAAGGTGTTGCAGCATTCCTATCTGAGCACTCAGACGACCTAGGCAAGAAATAATTACTCCTTAGCCCGCGCTCAACTCGGGTCAATGGTTGGACATATAATAAAGCGTAAAACGCATCGCCAATCAGTTAAGAAGTAAAGTCCTTATCCAAGCCCAAAGCACTGCTTTGGGCTTTTTTCATGTGTAGAGTAATGCTGCACGGAAATTGTTATACGAAATGAGGTATGTTTACTTGGCAAACTTTACCCCTATTTCCCACTTGCTTCACACAGACTCCAGTATAATTACTTGCTAATATTGGATAAATTTTACAAATAGAGCTTTGCTATGAATACTCAAATTGAAGTCTGCATTGATAATATTGAATCACTGCACAATGCCATTGCAGGTGGTGCAACCCGTATTGAGCTCTGTTCATCACTGGCCTTAGGCGGCTTAACACCGAGTTTTGGTTTGATGAAAAAGGCCGCTGAGATTTCAACTATTCCCGTTTATGCGATGATCCGCCCACGCCAAGGTGATTTCCTTTACGATCAAGACGATATCGACTCAATGTTAATCGATATTGAAATGGCGAAACAAGCAGGGCTGAATGGTATTGTCTTTGGAATTTTGAACCCAAATCGAACCATTAATATTGACGCTAGCCAACAAATGATGAAAGCAGCGCAAGGTTTAGGTAGTACTTTTCACCGCGCTATTGACCAATGCCATAGCTATAAACAAGCAATTGAAGATGTTGCTTCTCTCGGATGTGAGCGAATACTTACTTCAGGTTTAGCACCCAATGCTTATAGTGGAAGATCTGTAATTGCAGAAATGGTGAAGCTTGCAGGTGATCGCTTTTCTATCATGGCGGGCGCAGGGCTAAATGCGAGTAATATTGGCGAGGTGATCAAAGAAACAGGCATTACTGAAATTCACCTATCGAGTAAATCAACCCGAGCCAGTAAAATGGACATGATCGCCAATGCGATAAAAATGGGACACGATTCTATCGATGAGACCTTGATTCCAGTCACCGATGTAGAGTTACTCCAAGAAGTCGTACGTCAGCTCAGTTAGCAACTAGCAACTAGCAACTAGCAACAGAGTAAAGTCTTACATAAAAGGTGAAGGAAAAGTCTTCACCTTTTAAGGTTTAAGTAAGTCATCAATAGATTGCTTGTCTAAATGCCGCACATCTTTACCTTTCACAAAGTAAATAATGTATTCGCAGATATTTTGACAACGGTCTCCAACCCGCTCAATAGCGCGAGCCGACCACATCACTTGCAAAATATGTGGGATATTTTTCGGGTCTTCCATCATGTAGGTCATCAATTGTCGAATGACCGCTTCATATTCAGCGTCTAATTTATCATCCAGTTTGTACACTTCTGCCGCTGACTCAATATCCATTCGAGCAAATGCATCTAACACTTGATGTAACATCGCAATAGCTTGACGACATAAAGGTTCCAGGGAAACGTGAAATTTGCTCTCTTTTACTGAAGGGCTTTCAATCGCAACGTAGGCGATTTTAGTCGCAACATCACCAATTCGCTCAAGATCAGTAATGGTTTTGATGATCGCCATAATTAAACGTAAATCTTTCGCTGTCGGTTGACGTTTAGCTATAATCCGCGTGCAGGCTTCATCGATAGAAACTTCTAATGCATTGACTTTATGATCATCCCGAACCACCTTGCGAGCTAGGTCAGCATCATCTTTATGTAATGCCTGCATCGCAAAAGAAAGTTGTTGCTCCACCAGCCCGCCCATGGTTAAAACATGAGTACGGATTGACTCAAGTTCAACATTAAATTTTCCTGAAATGTGGCGACCTAGCTGCATTATGCTTCCTTTTAAAATACGTTATTGATTAAAATATTAACCATACCTACCAGTAATATAGTCTTCGGTCTGTTTTTTCAATGGTGATGTAAAAATCGAGTCCGTATCCGCATACTCAATCAATTTTCCCATATGGATAAAAGCCGTATGATCGCTCACCCTTGCCGCTTGTTGCATGTTGTGGGTAACAATGACGACCGTGTATTTGGTTTTCAGATCGTTAATCAGCTCTTCGATAGTCAAGGTTGAGATAGGATCAAGTGCCGATGTTGGTTCATCTAATAATAGCACTTCTGGTTCAATAGCTATCGCTCGTGCAATGACCAAACGCTGCTGCTGTCCACCCGATAACCCAAAGGCATTTTCATGCAATCGATGTTTTACTTCATCCCATAACGCAGCTGAACGTAAGGCTCGTTCAACCGCGTCGTCTAAGGTGCGGCTATTTTTAACCCCTTGCAGGCGCAACCCATAAACCACATTTTCATAAATCGACTTAGGAAATGGGTTAGGTCTTTGGAACACCATCCCAACACGACGACGTAAAGTTGCCACATCCACTTCTGGATGATACACATTTTTACCATGCAGCTTGACTTGCCCTTCCACTCGGCACCCTTCGACTAAATCGTTCATACGATTAATGCAACGCAATAGTGTCGACTTTCCACAGCCAGAAGGTCCAATGAAAGCAGTCACCTGCCCCTTAGGAATTCGCATTGAAATATTGCTCAACGCTTGAGTTTGTTTGTAAAACAGGTTGAGCCCTTCTATCGCTATCGCGGTTTGCTTATCGCTCAAATTGTTTACATCTAACGGGGGGTGATAACCCAAAGTTTGATTGATGGAAAACATGCTTAATCTTGCCCCAACGTTCGGTATTTCTCACGCAAATTATTGCGAATACTAATGGCAGTTAAATTCAACGCGACAATAACAGTGACGAGTAAAAAGGAGGTCGCGTAAACCAATGGCCGCGCAGTCTCAATATTGGTAGTTTGAAAACCGACATCATAAATATGAAAGCCTAAATGCATGAACTTGCGTTCTAGATGAACAAATGGAAATTCGCCATCAACGGGTAAGCTAGAAGCCAATTTAACCACACCAACCAACATCAATGGAGCCACTTCACCCGCAGCCCTTGCAATAGCAAGGATCAAGCCGGTAATGATGGCTGGACTTGCCATCGGTAAAACAATCCGCCAAATGGTTTCAAATTGTGTTGCGCCCAAAGCTAAGGAACCATGTCTTACAGAGCTTGGAATTCTTGTTAAACCTTCTTCAGTGGTCACTATCACGACCGGTAAAGTCAGTACGGCTAAGGTTAACGCCGACCACAATAAACCCGGCGTGCCAAAAGTTGGGGCGGGCAGACGCTCGGCATAAAACAGTGCATCAATCGATGAACCTATCGTGTAGACAAAAAAACCAAGACCAAACACCCCATACACAATGGACGGAACCCCAGCCAAGTTTATGACAGCTACTCGAATAACTCGAGTGAACGCATTATCTTTGGCGTATTCATGCAGATAAATGGCAGCTACTACTCCGAGTGGCATCACAATGATTGACATAATCAACACTAAAAACACCGTACCAAATATGGCAGGAAATACACCACCTTCCGAGTTAGATTCACGCGGACTTTGCGATAAAAACACCCAAACTTGTTTTCCCCATTGAGTGACTTTTTGCCCCAAGTTCATGTCGTTGGGATACCAAATATCGAGGATCTGACTCAACGGAATATAGACTCGGCTACCGGTCATATCTTCGACAATCAATGATTGTTGATTTAATTGAGCACGCAATGCATCAAGCTTTTGCTCAGAGAGCACCAACTGGCTATCTAAATCCTCTTTTCTTTGCCTATATTGCGCAAGATAAGTTTCATCTAACTGCCCATTCAACTCTTTACGACGCTTCTCTAAACGCAATTTTTCAGCAGCATTACCAATGACACGGATTTCCTCGGTAATCACATTATCGATTTTTTCTCGCAACAAAGACGCATCACGCATTCCTTGCTCGAGCTGCGCTTGAGCATCTAAACTTTCTTGGCCATTCGCTTGCAAATAGGCGATCGGTTTGCCGTAAAACTGGCCATCACGCACACGCTCGATCACAGCCCAGCCGCTAGGCTTTTGCTTATCCGATAATTTGACATCCAAAATAGAGACAAAATCAGCATGAGTTAACTCTCGGTTTGCCACTTTAATACTAAGACGATTAACCTCACCAGACACTAATGCCTCTGGCGGCCAATCAATGTTAACCTCTCGCAGGTGAGTCAACGGCACCTGTTCTTGAGAATAGAGTTGCCCAACAAGTTTCTTGCCGTCACTGGTTTGCCACTGATAAAGTGGTGTAGGCCAGAAATAGGTCAACCCTTTCCAACCAATCAATAGTAGTAACCCTAAAACAGAAATCAGGCTGAGACTGACAGCTCCGCCCGTTAACCATATCCAAGGTGCTCCTGATTTAATCCACTTAAACATTCGGGATTGTTATTCCTAATTGATTACAAGGCACGATATTTTTCTCGCAACCGCTGTCTAACCCATTCAGCTACTGAATTCACAAAAAAGGTGAAGATAAATAATAATAAGGCCGCCAAAAATAGTAAGCGATAGTGGCTATTACCCACTTCAGATTCTGGCAATTCAACCGCTATCGTTGCTGAAAGTGTTCTCATTCCTTCCAAGATATTCCAATCTAAAATAGGTGTATTTCCTGTTGCCATTAAGACAATCATTGTTTCACCCACGGCACGCCCTAGTCCCATCATAATCGCAGAAAAAATGCCAGGGCTGGCCGTTAGCAACACCACATGGATTAAAGTCTGCCAAGAGGTCGCCCCTAACGCCAATGAACCATCAGAAAGATGTTTGGGAACAGAAAAAATAGCGTCTTCTGCAATGGTGAAAATCGTAGGAATAACCGCAAAGCCCATAGCGAATCCGACAACCAAAGCATTACGTTGATCAAAGTCTATTCCATGTTGCGCTAAGTAAATTCGAATGTCGCCATCGAACAACCACATTTCTATTTGACTACTGTGAGAAAAAATAAGTGCAGCACTGAGCACCAGCACCGGAATTAAAATCAGCGCATGCCAACCATTGGCGAAATGACGAATCCACCTTTTGGGTAACAAGTACCAGATGATACCAACGAGCAACATAACTATTGGTAAACCCAACATTAACGCCCCTACCGCAGCTAAATGGCTCTCAACAAGCGGTGCAAACCAAAGACCCGCTAAAAAGCCAATAATCACCGTTGGCAACGCTTCCATCAATTCAATTGATGGTTTAACGACGCGGCGCATTTTTGGTGCCATAAAATAGGCAGTATAGATCGCGCCCAGTACCGCGATAGGAACGGCAAACAACATCGCATAAGCTGCGGCTTTAAGTGTGCCAAAAGCAATCGGCACTAGGCTAAACTTGGCCTCAAACTCATCATTTGCTGATGTCGATTGCCATACGTATTCAGGTTGTGGGTAACCCTCGTACCAGACTTTTTGCCATAACGAAGAAAACGATATTTCTGGATAATCGTTGTCAATTTTTGCCACATTTAGCTGTTGGTCATTCAATGTAACCAAATACAGCTCGTTATTCGACATCGCCGCTAATTGGGGCGCTTTGTTATACACTCGCTCAAATAGCACCAATTTTTCGCTCGTCGTATAGTGGCTTTGTACGGTGCCATTGGGGTAAAAACTATAAAAACCTTTACGATAACTATCTGGTAATAAAAATTGCACCTGAGGAGCCAGTTTAAACTCCCTAATATGGGTTAACTTACGCTCGCCATTTTGTAACACATCAAACCACTGTGATACTCGGCCATCATGGTGAGTAGCCAAAAGAGAATAGGCTCCTGAGAGTAAGTTTAGTTGAACAACCTGATGTTGTTCATTGCCTTGACTTAAATCGACAATCTCTCGTACGAAATAACTCCCCTCGGACTGAGTCACCACTACTAGGTCTGACCCCATACGCAGATAAAGCGTTTTTCCATCCGGCGTAAAGAGCATCTGATCAACCTTAGAAAACTGAGCCGGGAACGTAAAACGCTGCCAAAGCTGAGCTGAATGCCTTGCCCCCCATTGAATGGTGACTTGTCCAGTATCAGTATACGCAGCAAAAAATACATCATCACTTCCGACGGCAAACGTAAACCGCTCAAGGACTTGATCGTCACTCGCGAGAAGCAGCTCGGCAGGCAAAGGCAAGTATTCCACATCAGGAGTCAACTGCCGGCCTTGCTTACTTGGTAGGGAGTTAAATTGAGGACGGGCTACCACAACCCGATTGCTAGCATCAGCGACTGCAAACCAACCATCATTGACCGTTGATGAAGAAAATAGAGCGGGTTTAATCGCTAATCTCTGCGACCACTTAGCGCGGTTATCACTCGAATCGAGAGACCAAAACGTCATTCGCCCATCATGGTCAAAAATAAAGGCATTTTCACCATACTCATCAATCGACAATAACTGAGGATCAACAGCCGTCACAGCAGATTGTGCAACATTACTCTCAATTTTGGGGCTACCAAACAACGGGAAAACTACCATAGCCAGATAGACAAAAATCAGCACTAGCGCGCCTAATACACTAATGCCGCCGATGTTCACTGCAAGTCGAAACAAACGATCTTTAATCAGTCGTTTTTGGTCTCGTTCCTTCAATGAAAATTCGGCTGGTGCCATCGCTGTCTCTACCTATACTTTTCTGAGCATACAATATGTAATTTGCATGACAATTATATTACAGCTCGCAATAAATAACTGAAAAGAAAACAACTATATTAGGCTTGCTCCCTTGAAACAAAGATGCCACATCAAAGAAAAAACAGATAATTGGTTGAATTCAAGTAGTAGAGTTCTAAATTGTACCTATGAGTTCAATAGAATCACTCCCAAGATAGATCAGTCGGTATTAAACAAAGCGAGTATTAATGTTCGCTATTCAATACCGACCTTAGCGAGCTCTTGTTTTGCAAATTCAGCACTAATGGGAACATACCCGTCCTTTTCAACTAACGCTTGTCCCTGACGAGAAAAAATAAAGCGGATAAACTCGCGCTGAATAGGTGAAAAGTCTCGTGTTGGGTGTTTATTCACATAGACGTAAAGATAACGAGATAACGGATATTTCCCCGACAAAATGTTCTCTTGACTAGCTTCAACATACTCACGGCCTTGCTTAGCTATTGGAATTAACTTAACACCGGAAACTTGATAGCCAACACCGGAATAACCAATGGTATTGATTGATGAAGCAACCGACTGCACTACCGAAGCTGAACCTGGCTGCTCATTGACGTTTTTTTTGAAATCACCACCACACAGCGCATTCAATTTAAAGTAACCATAAGTTCCTGATACAGAATTACGACCAAACAGCTGAATACCCCGTTTGGCCCAAGCGTAATCCACACCTAGCTCAGACCAAGTATTGATCGGCTGATTAGCCCCACAACGCAATGTGGATGAGAAAACGCTGTCGAGCTGCACAAAGTTCAACCCTTGAACAGGGTTATCTTTGTGAACAAAAATACCAATAGCGTCAATCGCCACTCGCAGAGCTGTAGGCTTATAGCCATGCATCCGCTCAAAAGCTTCAATTTCTCGGCTACGCATCGGGCGGCTCATCGGTCCAAATTGTGCCGTTCCCTCCGTTAATGCCGGTGGCGCGGTTGATGAACCAGAAGCTTGGACTTGCGCATCAATATTCGGATAAACGTTTTTAAACTCTTCCACCCACAAGGTAGTCATCCCCGCGAGCGTATCTGAACCAACCGACAACAAACTCCCCGCCACACCCGACGTTTTTTTATAATCAGGTAGAGACGCAGTAACAAGATGCGAAAACATCAAGCAAGAAAATATCACGAATGGTTTCAATACCTTTTTCATCATGATCTCACAACCAAACGCTTTGGCAGTACAAATGAAAACTGACTACCGACGCCAACTTCACTGCGTATCTCTAAATGTGAATCGTGGTGAGAAAGTGCATGTTTTACAATCGCTAAACCTAAACCACTGCCGCCTGTATCACGAGAGCGTGCTTTATCCACCCGGTAAAAACGTTCGGTTAAACGATGTAAATGTTGCGGTTCAATACCATCGCCCTTATCAGTAACCTCAAGACAAGCACCTTGCGTATTTTGATACCAACGCACATTAATTTCCGCACCGGGCGGGGTATATTTCACCGCGTTATAGACAAGATTTGAAATCGCACTACGTAGTTGATCTTCATCCGCTAGCACCTTTAACTGCTTATCGACACTAAAATACAGTTTGTGATGATGATCTCCACTCAGACTCAGTGCTTCTTTTTCAAGAATTTCGAGCATGGCTGGTACATTAACTACATCTTCCAATTCATGCATTGGCGCTGCTTCAATTTTGGAGAGCGTTAAGAGCTGATTAACTAAACTGTTCATTCGGTTCAGCTGCTCTGTCATGACTCCATGCGCTTTTGGCCACATCGGCCCCACAAGCATGTCAGGATCTTCGGTCATCTCAAGATAACCTTGTAGTACAGTCATTGGTGTTCGAAGCTCATGAGAGACGTTAGCAAAAAAGTTACGGCGCATACCTTCAAGCTGTTTTAACTGAGTCACATCACGCACTACCATCAAATGCTCACCGTCTGTATACGGCACAATACGCAGTTCAAGCATACGTTCTACATTGAGCGGTGAGCGCATTTCAAGTGGCTCGCTGAAATCATTTTTTTGCAGATATTTGATAAAATCTGGAGCGCGTAACAAATTCGAGATAGGTTGTCCTGCGTCATCTGGCCAGCGAAAACCGAGTAAATGCTGCGCAAGACGGTTACACCAAACAATGTTGCCTTCGTCGCGAAATACCACCACCGCATCAGGAAGTGATTCTGCACCATTACGAAAACGGCGGATTAAATTGGTCAGCTCTTTGCGCTTTTTTCGCTGCCGCTGTTGAAGACGATAAATCCCATTAAACAAGGATTCCCAGTTGCCAGAACCAGAAGGCGGTGTTAAACGTTTTTCATCCCACAACCAGGCAGAAAGGCGCATTTGGTTGTGCAAATGCCACACCAATTGCAACACTGTTGCCGCAAGCAGCAGCCAGGGCATGTAGCCGAAGATCCACCCGATCACGATCCAAGGGGAGTAAAAAAAAGCCAGCTCCCAAGCTAGCCTTTTCCACGTAAGTCGTTCAACCATTCAGTTCCTCAATTCCGTCTTTAAGCTTTGATCGAGAAGCGATAACCGGCACCACGTACGGTTTGAATCAGCTTGTCATGCCCCGCTTCCTCTAAAGCTTTTCTTAAGCGACGAATATGAACATCAACCGTACGATCTTCTACATAAACATTAGTGCCCCATACATTATTGAGCAGCTGTTCGCGGCTATATACTCGCTCTTGGTGCGTCATGAAGAAGTGGAGCATTTTGAATTCAGTCGGCCCCATATCTAATGGCTGCTCGTTGGCGGTAACGCGGTGAGAGACTGGGTCTAACTTTAGACCTTGTACATCAATCACATCTTCAAGAGCGGTAGGAGTAACGCGACGAATAACGGCTTTAAGGCGAGCCACCAGCTCTTTGGGAGAAAAAGGCTTTGTTATATAGTCATCAGCCCCAACTTCGAGGCCACGTACCTTATCTTCTTCTTCACCACGAGCAGTGAGCATTACCACTGGAATATTGCGGGTCAGTTCTTCACGTTTCATGTGTTTGATAAAGTTAATACCACTGCCACCAGGTAACATCCAATCTAATAACACGAGATCAGGGAAGGGTTCAGCGAGTTTGTTTACCGCAGTATCGTAGTCTTCGGCCTCTACCGCTTGGTAACCTTTTTGCTCAAGTACGAAGCATAGCATTTCACGAATTGGGGCTTCGTCTTCAACAACCAGAATCCTTCTAGACATAATTGAACAACCTTTCTATGTAATCAACGCTATGCATTATGAGAAACAATTATGACACTTTTGTGACCTTTGAAAACAATTTTTCATATAACTTTCTTATCAAGTTCATGTTTATATTTTGAAATTGGTTTAAGACTTTAACACTTAAATCCCCTATCATGTTGCGTCTTCTAATAAGGTAAGAGAAAGAATATGTGGTTTAAAAACTGTATGGTTTATCGTGTTAATCGCGATGTTGAATTTAATGCTGACAAACTTGAAGAACAACTGGCTGAATTTCGTTTTACGCCATGCGGGAGTCAAGATAAGCAGAAATTTGGCTGGGTTCATGCGATGGGAAGACACGGTGACATGATGACTCATGTCTCTGAAGACCGTATTCTGATCTGCGCGAAAAAAGAAGAAAAAATGCTTCCTGCATCGGTTATTAAAGAATCTTTAAATGCCAAAGTAGAAGCGATAGAAGCTGAAGAAGGTCGTCCTCTCAAAAAGAAAGAAAAAGACAACCTGAAAGAAGACATTGTGATTGATCTTCTACCACGAGCTTTCAGCCGTAGTAATCTCACTTTCGTTCTGATCCTACCAAAGCAAGGGCTTATTCTTGTTGATGCAGCAAGCTATAAAAAAGCAGAAGACGTATTAGCACTTCTGCGTAAAACCATGGGCAGCTTACCCGTTGTACCAGCGATTCCAGAACAAGCGGTTGAAACCACGTTGACGGCATGGGTGAAAAGTGGTGATTTACCTCAAGGCTTTACTTTACTTGAAGAAGCAGAACTCAAATCGCTATTAGAAGACGGTGCTGTTATTCGTTGTAAGAAGCAAGAATTGACCAGTGATGAGATTTTAAGTCATATCGAAGCCAATAAAGTCGTCACAAAACTCTCTTTAAATTGGCAAGATCGCATCAGCTTCATTTTGGCTGAAGATTGCAGCATAAAACGTTTAGCATTTAGTGATGATCTTAAAGATCAGAATGATGACATTCCACGCGAAGATCCTACTGCACGCTTTGATGCAGACTTTTCTCTGATGTGTGGCGAAATATCAGCCTTCTTACCTAACCTGTTTGAAGCTCTGGGTGGTTTACCTCACCCAGAGGCATAGTTTCCTCATCCATTTGCAAGAATCAAAGAGTTAAAGCCTGATATCCATACAGTAAATCAGGCTTTTTTTCCTATCCCTAACTATCGCCCTAGGCACATCTCTTTTTTTGGCGTAAAATTTGCGCCCCTCCAATACCATTAGGTGGTATTGGCCTGACTTGAGATCAGAATTAGAGAATAGCAATGAGCACAAATAAACCTTTCGTACCTGAACTACTATCACCAGCAGGCAGTTTAAAAAATATGCGTTATGCATTCGCCTATGGTGCTGATGCGGTTTACGCTGGACAGCCGCGCTACAGTCTTCGTGTACGTAACAACGAATTCAATCATGAAAATCTGCAAATTGGTATCGATGAAGCACACGCTTTAGGCAAGAAACTGTATGTGGTTTGTAATATCCAACCTCATAACTCGAAACTAAAAACGTTCATTCGCGATCTAAAACCGGTTGTTGATATGGGTCCAGATGCACTGATCATGTCAGACCCTGGTCTTATCATGATGGTTCGTGAAGCATTTCCAGAAATGCCGATTCACCTTTCAGTACAGGCTAATGCTGTTAACTGGGCAACCGTTAAGTTTTGGGCATCTCAAGGGGTGGAACGTGTCATTCTTTCCCGTGAGCTTTCGCTAGAAGAAATTGAAGAAATTCGCCAACAATGCCCTGATACTGAGCTAGAGATTTTCGTGCATGGCGCGCTTTGCATGGCGTATTCAGGCCGTTGTCTATTGTCTGGTTATATCAATAAGCGCGATCCAAACCAAGGCACTTGCACTAATGCTTGCCGTTGGGAATATAAAGTCGAGACAGCTAAAGAAGATGAATCTGGCCAAATTGTTGAAAAATTTGATCCAGCAGCGATTCAAACAATCGAAGTACAAGAAGAGCGCCCTGATAATACGCTTGGCTTAGGTAAACCGATTGATGATGTGGTATTGCTGTCAGAAAGCCATCGTCCAGAAGAAAAAATGGCTGCGTTCGAAGATGAGCATGGTACTTACATCATGAACTCAAAAGATTTGCGTGCGGTACAACACGTAGAGCGCCTCACTCAAATGGGTGTCCACTCTCTCAAAATCGAAGGTCGTACCAAGTCTTTCTATTACTGTGCTCGTACTGCTCAAGTTTACCGCAAAGCCATTGACGATGCGGTTGCAGGTAAGCCGTTTGATGAAAATTTAATGGGTACTTTAGAAAGCCTAGCTCACCGTGGTTACACCGAAGGCTTCCTACGTCGTCATACTCATGATACTTACCAAAACTACGATTACGGTTATTCCGTATCTGATTCACAGCAATTTGTCGGTGAATTTACAGGCAAACGCCGCGGTGAAATGGCTGAAGTTGAAGTAAAGAACAAGTTTATCTTAGGCGATAGTTTAGAGCTGATGACACCAAAAGGTAACGTGGTGTTCACGTTAGAAGCAATGGAAAATCGTAAAGGTGAAACCGTAGACGATGCAAAAGGAAATGGGCACTTTGTTTATATTCCTGTTCCTGAAGAATTGGATTTAAACTTTGGCTTGTTAATGCGTAACTTAAATGCTGGTCAGGATACCCGTAACCCTGTAGGTAAGTAACATGGCATTACTGATCACAAAGAAATGCATTAATTGTGATATGTGTGATCCTGAGTGCCCGAATGGTGCCATCTCAATGGGTAGCAGTATCTACGAAATTGATCCAAATTTATGCACAGAATGTAAGGGACATTACGACAAACCAACTTGTCAATCTGTATGTCCTATCACTAACTGCATCATCACCGATCCTAAGCACATCGAAACTGAGAGTGAACTACTCGAAAAGTTTGTCATCATTCAAGGTTTAGCCTGATAAAAAAGCCCAATCGAACGATTGGGCTTTTTTTATTTACTAGCCAGTCCTTTGCTTTTTAAATAATCCAACATAAAAGGGCGAGACTCTTGAGATAATTTAGCCGTGATTTGTTGTGACCACATTTCTTGCTTAGCATTGGTTACACGTGATTGATAATACTCAAGCATGGTTTGATCGTATTGTTTAATCGCATTCTGATCGAGTTTTTGGTAACCATCTTGGTGGACAATCACAGTAGGACTTAAGCGAGGTTTTAGCTGAGGATCTTGAGCTGGATGACCTAAGCACATACCAAACAGAACGGCACAATACTTAGGAAGTTCTAACAACTCATCAACTTCTTTAGGTGAGTTTCTTAATCCACCAATATAAACACCACCCAACCCCATCGATTCTGCGGCGAGTAAACAATTTTGCGCCATGATCCCTGCATCAACAGCTCCGATAAGTGTCAACTCCATAAACTCAGGTTTAACTTCCGGATTCATTGCATAGTGACGTTGATAATCAATACAAAAAACTAAAAATTCTGCTGCGGTAGCCACATAGGCTTGATTACCAGCCAGCTTAGCTAATTGCTCACGCTTCGACTTATCCGTCACTCGAATAACAGAATTCACTTGCAACAAGCTCGATGAAGACGCGGCAATGCCAGATGAAATAATCGCATCCATTTGTTCTTGAGAAATCGGCTGTTCGGTAAATGAGCGAATAGAACGATGAGAAAGAATAGTTTCAACAACAGAATTCATTCAGATTTCCCTCTCAATAGTGTTTCGCATTGTCGTAGTAAGCGCTCGGCTCCAAAGCCGTAAAAATAACCGCTACATTATTGTCTTCACCAACAATTTCTTTTACTTGTTTCGTGACCACTTGAGCAACCGTATCTCTAACCTCTTGGCCACGTTCAAACCAAAATACCTCAACAAAAGGATAAGCTGGACTCACTTCACCTTCATGAAAAAACGTGGTGTAAATATATTCAAACGTAAAATCTTCACGTGGTGATCCCATCACTGACTCCAACTCATCAATTAAGGGCTTTGATAAAGCTTGGACAGTTTGAGGTTCAACAGCTCGAAATCTAAAATGCGGCATAGTGAGTTTCCCTTATCGTTAAGTGAAACTATCATAGCAGGAAGATAGATGGTGGGCGAGGTTGTCTCAAGCAAGCAGTTATTCATAACGATAATAATAGGGATGCTAAGCTAACTCTGTTAGAATTGCCCGCCCTCAAACCTTGATACAACGGCTTAATAAACGTATCAAGGTGTAATTGAAGATTTGTACGCAAATCCAGCCAGCTTTGCTTAGTTAGATACTTAGGAACTCGTTATGATGACTGATGAAGAAAGAATTGAATTACAAAAGAACAACCCATTACACGGTCTTAAGTTAGAAACGTTAATACAAGAGCTAGTCGATTTTTACGGTTGGGATATTCTAGATACCGCGATGCGTTTTAACTGTTTTCACACTAACCCATCGGTTGCGAGCAGTGTTAAGTATTTAAATAAAACAGATTGGGCAAGAGAAAAATTAGAGAATTTTTACCTATACCGTTTTAAGCGTATGCCTCGTGCATCTAGCGAAGAGTATGATTTACCACCTCGAGCTCGCACCTTTGCACATGGGCTTAAGCCAAAAGAGCCAATGGAACTCACTGTTGATTCAATTTTGAAGTCGCAAGCCAAAGCGGCATCGGCTCATAAAGAGCGTTCTTCTCGTGGACGCCAATTCCGCCGTTAGTTAACTGACAACTAGTATGCAAAACAAAGAGTCAAATGTGGTTAGCTGTGTTTGACTCTTTTAGCTTTTGTGAAGATGGATATAAGCCAAGTTTGGTTTAACTAGTTTAAATAAGTAAACTCCTTGCGCTTACTCAGA
Organism: Vibrio sp. 1180_3; assembly: GCF_029478545.1. NCBI lineage: Bacteria > Pseudomonadati > Pseudomonadota > Gammaproteobacteria > Vibrionales > Vibrionaceae > Vibrio > Vibrio sp. 1180_3. Next base: position 1,148 of record NZ_SJFM01000007.1, on the reverse strand, counting down.
AGGATTCCCGCCATATACCAAACAACAATGATATTTAAGATAAAAATACTGATACCTAACATACTGGTATGGATAATTATTTCATATATTTCAAACGGTATATAGATTGCTCCGCTAACCAACGCAAACCATTCAACCCAAACCAATCCTTTCCACAAACCATACGCCTCAACGAAGCGGATCAATGAGTAAGCAAAAGCTCCTATCGCAGCTAAGCCCACACTACTATCTGAGAATGTACTCGCCGCATGAATAAAAACACTAGGCAAATGACTTGCAGGATTTAAATGTGCATGACTAACAATGGACTCAGCAACTTGTTGTAAGTTGCGGCCAGCCAGCGTATGAAGACCAAAAGCCACCAAAAGAGAACATAGCCCCTTGAAAGCCTCTAATGTCGCGACAACTTTCAACCCACTTTTCGATGATGTCATATCAACCTGTATCAACTTGCTTTTTAAAACCGTATACCACCATAAAGTCAATCATTCGGCAACTATATAAGAAATAAGGCTACATACACTCAATATTAACGTGCAGATAGGTGAAGCTAAAATCGCACTAATCACAGTAAGTAAGTAAGTAAGTAAGTAAGTAAGTAAGTAAGTAAGTAATCAGAAATAGCGTAGGAAAAATGCTTAATGGCAAGGCGGAATTTTTCGATAAGTAGTTACTCTACAATTAACAATTCTAATGTCGGTATCGAGTATTTTAACAAGCTAGGATGACCAATTGTTTACTAAGTCTGAGTTAACCTTAAATTAATTTTGTGGTCACTTCTGAGAGACGGTATCTGCAACGATAGCAATAATACATGGGAAGAAAAGAGAGGCTGGTGGAAGGAAAATAAGTGACGAGTATAGCTTAATGCCCTAAACGCAAAAAACCCCAGCATTGCTGCTGAGGTTTCTAATAAAGTGGCGGAGCGGACGGGACTCGAACCCGCGACCCCCGGCGTGACAGGCCGGTATTCTAACCAACTGAACTACCGCTCCGCTGCGTGTCTGGTTAGACAATATTCAAAGCCTGGCGATGTCCTACTCTCACATGGGGAAGCCCCACACTACCATTGGCGCTATTGCGTTTCACTTCTGAGTTCGGCATGGAATCAGGTGGGTCCGCAACGCTATGGTCGCCAAGCAAATTCT
>NZ_SJFM01000079.1:0-3641 GCF_029478545.1 Vibrio sp. 1180_3 | reverse complement strand
CGATTTGAAACCAACGAAACTCAACACAAACCAGATCAAAAACTCAATTGAGGCAACCCAATAACCTTGAAAACGATCAATCTCAGGTTGTTCAAGAATCCATTTCGACCAAGCCAACTTGCCGAAAGAACGGAACGAATTCTCAATGAAATCGTAGAATTAACCTCAAAAACTCATCAAACACATAACGCCCAATTAAGTGGTGAACAACGCACTGGCCAAGCCGCTGCATTGCACTGTAAAGCACTTTACCTGACGCATAGTAAAACTGCCACGCGTTGAGAATCCACTTGAATTGCTTGTTATGTGAATTTTACCGTGAATTCAAAGTAAACCACCGTAGAAATAAAGAGATTTGAATAAGTTACGTACAAAGACGATGCTGACCAAACCCTAAATTTCACAGCGATCTTAGCCAAAGAGAGCCACTTACAGAATCAACAACAAAGAAAGCGCCCTTTCAGCCACAGCCAAACCTTTTGCGTCACCAGATTTTCAGAGCTAAATTTCAGAAAGTGAATCAGTCAAAAATGCATTTCAATTGAAGCGATTTGAAACCACCGAAACCCAACAAAAACCAGATCCGAAACTTAATTGAGGCAACCCAAGAACCTTAAAAACGATCAATCTCAAGTTGTTTAAGAATCCATTTCGACCAAGCCAACTTGCCGAAAACACAGAACGAATTATCAATGAAATCGTAGAGTTAACCTCAAAAACTCATCCAACACATAACGCCCAATTAAGTGGTGAACAACGCACTGGCCAAGCCGCTGCATTGCACCGTAAAACACTTTACCTGACGCATAGTAAAACTGCCACGCGTTGAGAATCCACTTGAATTGCTTGTTATGTGAATTTTACCGTAAATTCAAAATAAACCACCGTAGAAATTAAGGAATTTGAATAAGTTACGTACAAAAACGATGCTGACCAAACCCTAAATTTCACAGCGAACTGAGCCAAAGAGTGCCACTTACAGAATCGACAACAAAGAAAGCGCCCTTTCAGCCACAACCAAACCTTTTGCTTCACCAGACTTTCAGAGTTGAATGTCAGCAAGAGAGTCAGTCAAAAGGACATTTCAATTAAAGCGATTTGAAACTGACGAAACTCAACACAAGCCAGATCCAAAACTTAATTGAGGCAACCCAAGAACCTTGAAAACGATCAATCTCAGGTTGTTCAAGAATCCATTTCGACCAAGCCAACTTGCCGAAAACACGGAACGAATTATCAATGGAATCGTAGCTTTGACCTTAAAAACTCATCCAACACATAACGCCCAATTAAGGGGTGAGCAACGCTACCACCCAAACCTAAAGCATTGTGCCATAAACACTAAAGGTGAAGTAGAAGTAAAAATGCCAAGCGTTGGGAATCCCTCTTAAATTGTTTGTTAGCTTGCTTTCCCCAACCTGACTTTGTACCTGTTATTAGCTCTCGTTGAGCAATTTCTGTAGAGCAAATTTTTATTGCGTCACCTGTGATTGACTCAATTTCTCTTGCCAATTCCAACAATGGTTCAGCTTCTGGGACTTCAAGACTATTGTTCTTCACGACAGAAACGCAAAATTCTTCCCAATTCTCAGCCAACACATTTAGTCCTCTACCAACGGTAAGCACATCCAGAGCAAGCAGGCCATTAGGCACTTCGAATGTCGGGAGTCCCATAAGAACTGAGTGGGTATCAGTCATCAACGCAGGTGTAACTTGTGAAAAATCTTCATCTTTTTTAGTTGTGAATGCCGTGGTTATGTCTTTACTTAATTGGTGAGACCTTGCCATTAAAGCCTTAACGACCATCAGTTTATTTATTTCCGAAGTCGCGACACGCTCAGACTCTAACCTACGTTCATTTCGATATTGGTTACTGGAAATCAACGCTGCTGCAAAAATTGCCGCAATACTGCCAATAGCCTGTATCCATGCAGGTGCATTTTCCGTAAACCAGTTGTTTGAAATGCTTGGTATGAAATAAAGAGTTAAAACAATTGCTAATACCAACGCACACAAAAACAAAACAGATAATATATTTTCTTTGATAGATCTCATGATATCCCACTGCAAGCTAACGCCCTGTTAAGGGGTGAGCAACGCAATACCGAAGCCGCCGCAAACCACCTTAAACACTAAAATCAACGCATAGTAAAAATGCCACGCGTTGCGAATCCCTCTTGAACAGTTTGTTAGTAGCGCTCTAAAGATCTGACTGGATGCTTTCTAACGAGACTACACGCGACATTAGTACTTTAAGGTCAGCGGCCTGATAGTGATCTAGTTCATTTTGAATGAAGTTAATTATATCTGGAATATCCGCGTCATTTTTGACGAAGATATATTTCACATCTCTTGGAGTAAAATACAGCGAGCCATGCTCTTTTGTCTTTTCATTCTCCAAAGTTAACCTTTCTTCATCATCAAACTCAGATTTTTTGAGATGGCTGACAATCTGCGAATGTTTTGGAACATACCTCCATTCAGACTCTTGGTAAAATTCCTTTTCAACGAGCTGATTGTTCATAAGCATAGTTCCATCTGCTGGCTTAACATGCATATAGATATGTCTCATTGTACATTTAGCTGATTCAACCTTGCTAGCATCACCAAGCCCATTGGCATGATCATTTAATGCTCTAAACTCAGCCATAAGGTTATTTTCCGACGCTAGATATAAGATAGGATTCAATCCATTTGCATTAGCCCACTCTTTTGTCATACCCAGACCATAGTTACCATAGAATGAAACGTGCTCGGATATTCGACTTAGCGGAATATCACAGAAACAAACCATTGGAAAAGCCATGTAAGGTGCATTATCTTGATTTACCCAACGAATATCTTCAAGACAATATCGAGGCCAATAACCGTGATTAAAAATTAACTTTAGTGTTTCTTTGTTATTCGTAAAATGGAATAACGTATGAGATTTTGGAGCCATTTTGACCTCTAAATTTAAAACTAGCCTGAGCTACTAACGCCCAATTAAGGTGTGAGGCACGCAATACCTATGCTTCGGCATACCACCTTAATCACTAAACCTAACGCATAGTAAAAATGCCACGCGTGCCGAATCACTCTTAAATTGTTTGTTAGCCATCTTTTCGCTCGATTTTTATCACTTTGTCTTGCGCAAAATGCAGAGCTAATATTTCTAGTGAGAACACCATGTTAAGCATATAACGACCAGACTTTAAGTCTTGATTGATAATTTCATTTGGTAAATCATGAGACTCAGCCGTAGCTTGAACGGCAGTAACGAACAAATCCTTAATATCAGAGTTATGGTTGAATACCGCCTCTAACTGATCTTTAATCGCATCATCTTCAAGGCTCAATGATACCGAACTATGAGCGAACTGATTTCGTAGCTTCCGAAAAGTATTAAACATAAGGTTCTGTTTTTGAGTAATCAAACCTAGTCTATAGGCCATTTCTATTTTTGATGAGAAATTACCCAATGGTCCATTGTGCTCAAATATAGGATCTTTCTTTTTATCAGTGTCGACTAATTGTATGCGCCCCATAATCCCACGGGGCGTTTTAGTGTGAGAAGTTCCAAGGAAGCAGTGAGTTGATATCAGGCTCTGGCTTTGCCAGTTCTTTCATACATTTGACCATGTAATCGTAGAGTATCAGTC
>NZ_SJFM01000078.1:0-3795 GCF_029478545.1 Vibrio sp. 1180_3 | reverse complement strand
CGACGGGTGCTTGAGCCACTTGGTAGCGAGTCGTTTTTTCAACGACTTCAGCTTTGATAAAGCCACCAGTTTGAGATTGCCCAAAGCACTGCAATTGTTGACGCTTTGCATAAAAGGTCGAAAGACTCAGACTATGGCGCTCGCAGAAAACACGCTGGGATAGTTGACTGGATTGGTATTGCTCGAACAAGGTTTGCCATTCTTGGTTGGTGCGTCGTTTTGCCATTTCAGATCTCCTTGTAGTTGGAGATTTGATCTTATGGCGGACTGAGGATGATTAGAATGTGGGGTTTATGACGCGCTTACGACTAATTTTGCCTTTAACAAGTTTTCAAGCTCAAGCTCTACCATTGCAGCTGCAATCAAGACTGCACCTCTGTCACTTTCCCCTTTAATTATTTCCGTAACTTCTTTGTAGCTTTTCACAAATGATCCTTATTTTTATGCTAACGAACAAGACTAGATGGCTAACGCCCAATTAAGGTGTGAAGCACGCAATCACGACACTCAATTGGAACACCGTAAACACGAAACCTGACCCAAACCAAAATTGCCGAGCGTGCTGAATCACTCTTAAATTGTTTGTTAAGTACGCTCTCCTTTTAGGCGCATCAATATATCCAACCCGCGGTCATACAGGTCTTCATATGTCATAATTTTAATTTTCCCAGAAAAGAATATGTTCCTTCGACGCAGACGACTCAAGTCACTTTCGGACAAAGATTCACGACTTCCGATGACGATAAAGCCAGAAGGAGAATAAAGCCCATTCAATGAATTTCTAGCATAGGGGTTGTTCTTTTCTATCCAATCTAGCCAGTCCAAAACTTGTTGTTCTGCATGAACTAAGTGGGATGATGGGTTACCTGCTTTTGTATAGATTTGAAGATTCGATGATTCTAATTCTACGACTTCATAAGTACCATCATATTTTTCTAGAGCATAGTCGGTTTCATATTCAGCTCCAAGACGATGCTTTGGTATAACCTTGCGATACTCTAAGCCAAACAGAATAGGGTTTTGTGATAAGTGTGATTGTATCGCGTTTTCATTTCTTTTTTCGGTACCCAACAATGCGAGTAGTTCATCTAGTGCTAGTTGCAAACTAAATAACAACCTGTCTGCATGCTCTAAATTCGAAAGTTCGTCTTTAATTGTTTTTCTGATGATCGAAATATCTGAAGGTGAATAATACTTCGAAGAATCGATACTAGAAATTAGCTTCTTTGCATCCTTGAACTCATCACTTTGGCGAGCTGTTAATCTATATTTAGTTCCTTGCACATCAAAACCACTTTCAATCATCTTTCTATGAAAATCAGCTAATTCATCTTCACATTCTGGAGTATTTGCATGTACAGGAACTTCTTCTAATGCAGCTATTGCTAAAGTACTCAAAAAATCGTCTTCACAGTCTTCGCTCAATTCTGAATCTAAGACATGACCTAACGAAATTTCGCCTCTTTTCAAATCAAACACATAGGAAATGATATGAATTGTTCTTTTACCATTCACATTTGAATATATAAGCTCTTTTGCCGATTTTATAATATCAAACTCACTTAAAGACGGAGAGTCTGCATCATTACAACGGACAGAATGAATCTGTTTTGCTAGTTCTTCATTTTCACCAACTAACATTGTGAGAACTCTTTGTTCTTCTTTCCATTTATCTAACCGACTCACAAATACCTCCGAGTACTTAACGCCGCATTAAGTGGTGAGCGACGCTAAACACCAATGCCTCGACAAACCACTTAAAACGCAAAAAATGAATTTACACTAAAACCGCCAAGCGTTGCGAATCCGTCTTAAATGCTTTGTTAGCTGTTTACCCTTCAGCTTCAAAATGAGCAAACACTTCAGCACCAGTCATATTCTGAGTTTCGTTTTTGAAATCATAGTATTCGGGCTTCTCATCAACAAATATTTGATGAGTAAACTGAAAATTGTCATCACCTTGAAGCAAGCCAACTGGCAGGTGATACTGATTTGCAGGCTTAAGGTAATAAAACAAATGTGTTCCACACTTATTGCAAAACCCTCTGTCTGCCCACTCTGAGGATGAGTATCTTGTGACACTTTCTTCACCTGCTATTTGTACTGAATCAGCACAATCGATGGCTAGCATTGGACCACCGCCCCAATTGCGGCATATGCTACAGTGACATGCCGCCACCTCATTACTAGCATATTCAACTTCTAGTGCGACTGAGCCGCATAAACATTTAGCATGACCTTTCATAAATCCTCCAATAATTTATAGGTAGACACTTTTTAACAGCTAACGCCCAATTAAGTGGTGAACAACGCACTGACCAAGCCGCCGCATTGCACCGTAAAACACTTTACCTAACGCATAGTAAAACTGCCACGCGTTGAGAATCCACTTGAATTGCTTGTTATGTGAATTTTACCGTGAATTCAAAGTAAATCACCGTAGAAAGGAAGAAATTTGAATAACTTACGTGCAAAAACGATGCTAACCAAACCCTAAATTTTACAACGATTTTAGCCAAAGAGAGCCACTTACAGAATCAACAGCAAAGAAAGCGCCCTTTCAGCTACAACAAAACCTTTTGCTTCACCAGATTTTCAGAGCTGAATATCAGCAAGCAAATCAGTCAAAAAGACATTTCAATTAAAGCGATTTGAAACTGACGAAACTCAACACAAGCCAGATCCAAAACTTAATTGAGGCAACCCAAGAACCTTGAAAACGATCAATCTCAGGTTGTTCAGAATCCATTTCGACCAAGCCAACTTGCCGAAAACACGAAACGAATTATCAATGAAATCGTAGCTTTGACCTTAAAAACTCATCAAACACATAACGCCCTGTTAAGGTGTGAGCAACGCAATACCGAAGCTTCCGCATACCACCTTAAACACTAAACGCAACGCATAGCAAAAATGCCACGCGTTGCGAATCACTCTTAAACAGTTTGTTATAACACAGTTTTACACGTCATCTTCCGATAAAATTTGACGACAATTACGAACTGTTAGTACGCGGATTTCGTGACTTAAACTGTAGATAATACGATAGTGACCAAAGATGATTTCGCGATAGTTCGTGTGGGGCATTTCAGGAACAAACCGCCCCATTTCAGGCATACTTCCAAGTAGTTCAGTTTTATCAAAAACTTCATTTACCCACCTCTCTGCTGCAGGTGGATTATCTAAAGAAATAAACTCCGCTGCATCACCTAGTTTCTGAAGTGCTAATGGAGACCAGACTACTTTCATTTTTTAATGCGCCCAAGTACTTGAGCACGCGCATCATCATTGGAAACACCGAGACCAGAAGCTAACTGAGCTTCTGCTGTTCGCATTTCTTCCAGTAATTCGATTTTCTCTTGCATTGCTTCATACTCAGCAACATCGAGAACAACAGCAACACCTTTGCCACGTTGCGTAATAACCAATGGACGACGAGTCTCATTGATTTGTTTGATGTATGAAGCTACACCGGCACGAAACTCAGACAAAGGCTGAATATCTTGATCGAAATGAATACGACTCATATTGAACTCCAGTTAGTACAAAATAACGTACAAATAATAGTTCAACTGACCCTTTTGAGCAAGAAGTTGATTCTGTGTTATAACGCCGCATTAAGTGGTGAGCGACGCTAAACACCAATGCTTCGACAAACCACTTAAAACGCAAAAACTGAATTTACACTAAAACCGCCAAGCGTTGCGAATCCGTCTTAAATGCTTTGTTATGCAAATTCAATAAGATAAACCAGAAGTTACACTACATTTGATTAAGAAAACAATCAAAATATTG
>NZ_SJFM01000077.1:0-3799 GCF_029478545.1 Vibrio sp. 1180_3 | reverse complement strand
CTTTTGGTCTTCTACAGCGCAGATATAGAGTCTACATTGGCTAAAGTTATTCAAAATGGTGGTGAAATCTCTCGCCCGATATTTGAGTTTCCTGGTGGCTGTCGTTTCCACTTCATTGAGCCAAGTGGTAATGAGTTCGCAGTTTGGTCGGAAGCACGCGTATAACAAAGCATTTAAGACGGATTCGCAACGCTTGGCGGTTTTAGTGTAAATTCAGTTTTTTCGTTTTAAGTGGTTTGTCGAAGCATTGGTGTTTAGCGTCGCTCACCACTTAATGCGGCGTTATGCAACTCAGGTAAATTTAGGGGTTCAATCTTTTGGGATTTCTCCGGCCATTCGTTTTGTGTTGTCGGAAAATGAGCATTTTTACCCTCAAACTCTTGGTTAACTCAAACCGTAAAACAGGCAAATTTCTTTGTTTGCCTCAATTGGTTTTAGTGTTGGCGCGTTGTCAGTTTAGCGGGTGCAAAGTGTGGAAAGGGCAAGTTAATCGGTCATTTCGCATTTGCTGAAAGTCTTGCTCGGTGATTTTGTTTCATTCAAAAGCTTGGTTTGTCGTTGAAAGGTGGACTTTGTTTTGGCGGTTTATTTATCACGGTTCAGGCTTTGGCTGATTCTTGATTCACTTAACCAATATTTTGATTGTTTTCTTAATCAAATTTGGTGTAACTTCTGGTTTATCTTATTGAATTTGCATAACAAAGCATTTAAGACGGATTCGCAACGCTTGGCGGTTTTAGTGTAAATTCAGTTTTTGCGTTTTAAGTGGTTTGTCGAAGCATTGGTGTTTAGCGTTGCTCACCACTTAATGCGGCGTTATATTTTTCTGAGGTTTCGATGGAACAAATAATTTCTAGATCATTTGATGAAATGGTCGCGACTTACACCCGAACGCTAACAAACTTTTATCCAGCGCGAGGGAGTACTGGTTTCACAGAAGCTAACCAAGTTCATATCTACGTAAATGCCCTAGTGAAATGTCTCGATGATGATCGAGCTGTATCATGGCTTGAGTTTCCTTGGGTTGAGAAAAAGCAGCACATTGATGGTTTTGTTTTTTCTCCTAAGCACAAAGCTGTTTTTTTCATTGAGGCAAAACGTTTATCTCACACAAAGAAAAAACAAGAAATTATAAACGATATTGAGCGTCTACATCATCGAGACAAACAGTTCCTTAATGACAATGGGGTTACCGGTTTCGAAAGTGAATACGTAGTTGCTTTATCTGATGTTTGGCTTGAGACAAAGTGGAAACGTTCGATGCCTGAATGGTGGTGTGGACTAAACAATGTACCAGAGCAAGTTGTGGCACATGGTTCACTTAGTACTCCAGATAGTACCATTCACAATAGCTTGGTTGATCTAAATTGGCACCGAAGTACCCCATTTGCATACTGGATGGGTGAGCATTGTGAAAGCGTAAAAAACTACTGTTTACTGATGGCGGCATCAAAAATATAACAAACAATTTAAGAGTGATTCCCCACGCTTGGCATTTTTGGTTTGGATTTGGTTTAGTGTTTACGGTGTTCAAATTGAGTGTCGTGCTAGCGTGGCTCACACCTTAATTGGGCGTTAGCTTTATAGGAGATATTCGTTGTATCAACAGAAATATTGGAACTTGTTAAAAGAACTTAAAACTCATTCGTTGTACATTCAAAACTTTGCAATCGAGCAAAGTAGAAAAGAACAGACGTTGAATATCATATTAGCAATTACGTCATCTACTAGTATTGCGGCGTGGGCAATTTGGAAAGATTATGCATTTGTTTGGGGAGTGATTATCGCTATATCTCAAGTAATTACAGCTGTAAAACCAATTCTTCCTTACAAAAAGCGCTTAGATGCGTTGAATTCTTTGGGTGATTCGATAGCGAAGTTGTCGTTGGTTGCTGAACGAGATTGGTACTATGTTGCTGAAGGTCAATGGACTGAGCACGATATTCATACTAAATGGGCAGAACTACGCGAAAAGTCATTGGCTGCCGAGAAAAAATGTTTAGGTAACCTAACTCTTCCTCGAAACAAAAAAGCACTTAAGCAAGCTGAGAGTGAAGCTGAACTGTATTTTACATCCACCTACAATACCGGAGATCATAATGAGTAATGACAATGAAAACAGAAATCGACGTCCTGTTACTGACCATGAAAGAGATGCCGCTTTAAATAGGCAGTTACCTCCTACAAATACAAAAAATGTTATGCCCAAAGTGAAGCCACCAAAAAGTGACGACAAAAAATAAAGCTAACAAAGCATTTAAGAGTGATTCCCAACGCATGGCATTTTTCATTCCATCGTTGGGTTCAGTGTTTACGGCGCTATGCTTAGGTTTTGTAGTAGCGTTGCTCACACCTTAATGCGGCGTTATGTTGTTAAATGAAGTACAGAGAAAACAATGAATAATGAATCATTACAAGCATTTAGAGAAAGGCTAGATAGTAATACTGGATTAGTTTCCAAGCGTAGAATACTGGTCACACTGTCGTTGTTACTTCTTGCGATACAATTTACTGGTGCTGTCTTTAAAGAAGCGAATACATTTATCTTTAAAATTGAGTTTACCAACCAAGGTGGGCTAAGCATATTTTTGCTCTTGGCTGTCGTCATCTTGATGATTCGTTATTACAGCTATGCACATGAATATCATCAAGAGCTATTCAAACTCATGGCTGAAAGAATGATGTCTGACTATAAAATATTTAGATTTAACCACCACACCGAGGAGATATCAGGGTTGCTTGGAGACGGTATTGATCTTTTTGGTGGTGATGAACCGGGTCTACAAGACGCTAAGTACGAAACTGACGGCTTTTTGAGACGTAAAATTGTCTACCAAAAGGAATACCATAACGAAGAAGGTAGCGAGTTGTTAGATGAGGACGTTTCATTAAACCGATACAATGAAAAGTGGACTCGATGGAACTTTCTAGTGCTTTATTCTTATGAATTGAGGTACCGTTTGGAAGCATTATTGAAATATAGAGAAAACCTTGATCTATGGGGACCTTATTTTCTAGGTTCTACAGCTATAGTTCTTACTTTGATAAAGCTGGATACCGCAACAATTCAAAACCTCTGGTTGGCAATAACAACATAACAAACTGTTTAAGAGGGATTCGCAACGCGTGGCATTTTCACTATGCGTTGGTTTAAGTGATTAAGGCGGTATGCGGCGGCTTCGGTATTGCGTTGCTCACCCCTTAACAGGGCGTTATAACTTGTCTGTCCAATCATGATTATTGGGGTGAACCATGTACTCTTACAAAATGTCTAACATTGTTAGATATTCAAATATTGAGGCTCCGATGAAATTTCTTCGTAAGTATAAAATAAGCGTTCTTTTCTGTATCAGCGGTATTTTGTGTTTAATTGCTTATAACACCATCGGTTCGTACGTAGATGAGAATGGCTTCTTAGTTGAGCCATTTGGGTTCATTCCTTTATTTTGGCTTTTTCAGCTACTGGCGTTAGTGGCTTTGGTTGTTACCTTCGTTAAACATAAAAAGGTTCAGTAAACGGGTTAGTTAAGCCACAAGCGCACTAAGAAGCTTCGTTATAACAAAGCATTTAAGAGTGATTCCCAACGCTTGGCATTTTTCATTTCATCGTTGGGTTTTGTGTTTACGGTGGTATGGTTAGGTTTCGTGGTGGCGTTGCTCACACCTTAATGCGGCGTTAGCTGGGGTTAAGAAAAACGGTGAATTTAGGGTGGAAAGGCTTTGGGTTTTCTAGCTACACACCGGACAAATCTCTGCTTCTCAACTATCTCGCCAGTGGCACTTTTCGGGAAGAGTTTGA
>NZ_SJFM01000076.1:0-3838 GCF_029478545.1 Vibrio sp. 1180_3 | reverse complement strand
AAAGTGCAGCAGCTAACTAGGCGTTTAAGACGGATTCCCAACGCTTGGGAGTTTTGATTCTAGGTTGAGTTTTGTGTTTAAGGCACAATGGTTTAGGATTGTGGTCGCGTTGCTCACCACTTAACGCAGCGTTATAACTAAGGAGTTTATAGTGGAAATTTTTGGGTCGTTAGCGACTATTATCGGCTTAATTTGTAACTTTAAGTCCGAACGAAGAGCTACAACTGATGACGAATATAGAGATTTTACTCAGTGGTTAGAAGATAAGAGGCATAAAGATATTCGAACTGAACTAGAAGAAAACCATCTATTAAGTCTGAGCATTAAATCTTTATTGGGACAAAATCATGACGAATTAATGTTGAAGCTTTCATCGATCGATGATGCTTTATCTAAGCTAACATCTAGAATGAGCGGTTTTAAAGAACTTGGTCAAGCTCTAAGAAAAAATGAAGAACTTTCTGACCAAGCCGTTTCTTTACTGAAATCGATGAATAACCAATCATCATACATACTCGCTGAGGTACCTTGTTTTGGTCAGACTCGATATGGTTTATCAGATGATAAAATGTATTCAATATTTTTAACTCGTTTACCTGGTTCAGGTTTTACTCAATCCGAACTTAGGTGGATTGAGAATTTAGACAAAATGTTTATTAAAGATGATATAGAGCAGTTGTTATCGTTAGGTCTGATATCATCTAAGAAAGAACATTATGGTGGAATGTCTTACAGGATTACTCGTAATGCTACCAAGTATCTACACGCGCTGACTTAGTTATAACAATCTGTTTAAGAGTGATTCGCAACGCGTGGCATTTTTGCTATGCGTTGCGTTTAGTGTTTAAGGCGGTGTGCGGAATCATCGGTATTGCGTTGCTCACACCTTAACAGGGCGTTATGTGTTGGATGAGTTTTTAAGGTCAAAGCTACGATTTCATTGAGAATTCGCTCCATGTTTTCGGCAGGTTGGCTTGCTCGAAATGGATTCTTGAACAATCTGAAATTGATCATTTTCAAGGTTCTTGGGTTACCTCAATTAAGTTTTGGATCTGGCTTGTGCTGAGTTTCGTCAGTTTCAAATCGCTTAAATTGAAATGCTTTTTTGACTGATTCACTTGCTGAAGTTCAACCCTGAAAATCTGGTGACGTAAAAGGTTTGGCTGTCGCTGAAAGGGCGCTTTCTTTGTTGTCGATTCTGTAAGTGGCTCTCTTTGGCTCAGATCGCTGTGAATTTTAGGTTTTGGTAAGCATCATTTTTGTACGTAACTTATTCAAATTTCTTCATTTATACGGTGGTTTACTTTGAATTCACGGTAAAATTCACATAACAAGCAATTCAAGTGGATTCTCAACGCGTGGCAGTTTTACTATGCGTTAGGTAAAGTATTTTACGGTGCAATGCGGCGGCTTGGTCAGTGCGTTGTTCACCACTTAATTGGGCGTTATAAACCTATGGAGGAATAGTGGGTAGCAAAATTCCAGAAGCGATTCGAGCGAATGGCACTTTGGTGTCCGCTTTAGGCTTTGAACAACAGCCTTTTGGTAAACTTTATTGCTGCATCGATGGGTGCAGCGCAGAACTTAGCTTTGTCAAAAGGCATAACAGGAAGTATGAGTCAAAAACGGTAGAAATCGCACCTTGTTTTAGACTAAAGAGATATGAGCAACATAGCTTAGGTTGCAAATTTGATTTATCTGGAAGATTAGAACTTGTCGCTAAAAGATCGGACTCTGAAGTATTCAGAGCCGTTTCAGCATCTCAATATGAGTTTCGGTTACACATACTATTGAAAGCCCTATGGGAGTTAACAGATCATCAGGTGAAACGTAAGGGAGCCAGTTGGGGATCTGCAGGTGAACAAGACAAAAAGTATTCAAACAAAGGACGCTTAACAAATTATTTGCGCACACTAAAACAGATACTAGAACTAAGAGAGTTATGTGAAGAAAAAGAAGAACTTTCTTCTTTAGTGACACTTGATTTTAAGGGGCACAAAATACCTTGGAATCAGTTCTTCTTTGATGTCAGTAATTTGTTTGAGTTTTTGAAATTCTATAAACCTGAGCAAACAACACCGCCTTTGGCGATATCAGGGCACATAAAAGAAATTAGCCCACCAACAGAAAAATTTCGATACTATCAAATCAAGTTAGAATCTCCATTCATTGAAGTGAATGAGCAAGGTGTCATAAATAAACCAACACCTGAAATTACAGTTAAAGATCCACGGCTTTTGAAGTACTTTAAAGTTGGGGCTGAGTATATATTTTTTGGTATATGGTACGTTCGAAAAAGATCCAAAAAAGGACGAGGTGAAAATTCCCATATCAAGTGGGTATTTAATAATATAGTTCTCAATATGGCTTATAAAGATCACTTCATCGAAATCGGTTTATAACAAAGCGTTAAAGAGGGACTTGGCACGCGTGGCATTTTTACTATGCGTTGGTTTTTGGTGATTAGGGTGGTATGCGGCAGCTTTGGTATTGCGTGCCTGCGCCCCTTAACGCGGCGTTATGTGTTGGATGAGTTTTTGAGGTTAATTTTACGATTTCATTGAGAATTCGTTCTGTGTTTTCGGCAAGTTGGCTTAGTCGAAATGGATTATTGAACAACCTGAGATTGATCGTTTTCAAGGTTCTCGGGTTGCCTCAATTGAGTGCTGGATCAGGTTTGTGTTGAGTTTCATCAGTTTCAAATCGCTTTAATTGAAATGTCCTTTTGACTGGTTTTCTTGCTGACATTCAGCTCTGAAAATCTGGTGACGCAAAAAATTTAGCGGTTGCTGAAAGGGCGCTTTCTTTGTTGTTGATTCTGTAAGTGACTCTCTTTGGCTCAGATCGCTGTGAATTTTAGGTTTTGGTAAGCATCATTTTTGTACGTAACTTATTCAAATTTCTTCATTTCTACGGTGGTTTACTTTGAATTCACGGTAAAATTCACATAACAAGCAATTCAAGTGGATTCTCAACGCGTGGCAGTTTTACTATGCGTTAGGTAAAGTGTTTTACGGTGCAATGCAGCGGCTTGGCCAGTGCGTTGTTCACCACTTAATTGGGCGTTATGTGAATGGAGGTCAAAATGTCTTCTGTACCAAGAAATAAGGATGAATTGGAGCTTGCTATAAAGTCGATATTTCCGAAACTTATGGCTGATTATCGTTTAACTCCAGAAAGTAGCGTTCGCAAACCAGGTGTAGAGGGAAACGTCAAAGGTACCCTCATTAGCGTTAGTGATACGGTGGCTTATTTGATTGGTTGGGGGAAGCTCGTACTGAAATGGTATCGCTTGAAATCTCAAAATCAAAATGTAGATTTTCCGGAAACAGGCTACAAATGGAATCAATTGGGCTTGCTCGCTGAAAGCTTCCACGATGAGTATCGTAGCTGGAAATACGATGATTTACTTATTGAACTCGAGTCTACAGTTAATGAAATACAGTTACTTATTTCAAGCTTAAGTGACCATGAGTTGTATGGTGTAGCGTGGTATGAGCAATGGACTTTGGGACGCATGATTCAGTTTAATACATCATCACCTATGAAAAACATGCGTACAAAAGTTAGGCGCTTCAATCGAGAATTCACATAACAAAGCGTTTAAGACGGATTCCCAACGCTCGGCATTTTCAGCTTACTCTAGGTTAAGTGTTTATGTCACAATGGTTTAGGCTAGGTGGTCTGCGTTGCTCACCACTTAACGCGGCGTTATACCGAATCAACTTGAAGATGCAGGCTTGAGAACCTGAAAATGATCATTAATTCGAGATGTCAAAGAGCCTGCGATCTCTGGAAGAGTCACAGAAAAAAATTGGTCTATTGCCGCCTTGAAGTC
>NZ_SJFM01000075.1:0-4174 GCF_029478545.1 Vibrio sp. 1180_3 | reverse complement strand
TCCATTTCGACCAAGCCAACTTGCCGAAAACACGGAACGAATTCTCAATGAAATCGTAGCTTTGACCTCAAAAACTCATCAAACACATAACGCCCAATTAAGTGGTGAACAACGCACTGGCCAAGCCACTGCATTGCACCATAAAACACTTTACCTGACGCATAGTAAAACTGCCACGCGTTGAGAATCCACTTGAATTGCTTGTTATGTGAATTTTACCGTGAATTCAAAGTAAACCACCGTAGAAATGAAGAGATTTGAATAAGTTACGTAAAAACTGATGCTTACCAAAACCTAAATTTCACAGCGATCTTAGCCGAAGAAAGCCACTTACAGAATCAACGACAAAGAAAGCGCCCTTTCAGCCACAACAAAACCTTTTGTTTCACCAGACTTTCAGAGCTGAATATCAGCAAGCGAATCAGTCAAAAAGACATTTCAATTAAAGCGATTTGAAACTGACTAAACTCAACACAAACCAGATCCAAAACTCAAGTGAGGCAACCCAAGAACCTTGAAAACGATTAATCTCAGGTTGTCCAAGAATCCATTTCGACAAGCCAACTTGCCGAAAACACGGAACGAATTCTCAATGAAATCGTAGAATTAACCATAAAAACTCATCAAACACATAACGCCGCATTAAGGTGTGAGCAACGTTTGGCTATAATTGAGCGAAGCGAAAGTGCCAAGCGTTGCGAATCACTCTTAAATGCTTTGTTATAACGAACTATATGAACTAATTATCGATACTTTTTACAAACATTTATTTTAACATCCTCCAACTTTTTCGATACATTTTCACTTATCATTTCCAGCGCAGTAGGCTTGATGTATACACGAATGAAATATCTTATGGACTGATACATATCTAGTTTTTCACCGCATTCAGATATTTTTTTAGATTCATAAGAACCATCTGGAGATTTAACTAATAACTTTATTTCTGTTTTATCGATATCTTTAAATGTATTATCACTCATTATATCAATCATAAATTCATCTTGAGAAACAAATTTCTCTAATTCTAGGTGTAAGCTTTCCTTCAGATCAGAAATCATAGCCTTATCAATCTTTGAAGAAATGCCTTGGCCTGAAATGTATAGTTTTGATTCGTAGAGCTTTTTCCATGGTTTCCGATCTACAATATCATTGATCAAACTTTCAGCAACAGAACTACCATCGATAAGCTTTGGGACTGTAGCATTAATAAATTCATCATCTGAATTGTCTAGATAAAACTCTTGTAATAACTCTAAATTATGACGTCCCATGCCTATTTCTAACTGATACATTTCTGAAAGAATATGTTCTTTTCCTTTTCCTACTGCAATATCACATACTTTAGAAAGCATTGCAGAAAATGCTCGATTTGTCTTATGGAAATATACCTGACTAAATAAGTTAGAACGCGAAAAGACAAATTCAGAAATTGAGTCCAAGCAACTCTCTTTATATGCCAAACATATTTTATCACCATCAAGAACAGGTACAATAGACTTCAATAGTCGTTCAATATTATATATGCCGCACTTAACACCGGAAAAGTAGCTATCTCTTAGTAAATAATCCATTCTATCAGCATCAATGGGACATGAAGAAATAAGAGATGTAAACAATGGCTGAATATCAAATTCATTCCCATTAATCTCAACTAGTACTTTGCCACCTTTATATTCGTTTTCAATAAGCTTTAGTATATTATCGGTGTCAACATTTTTATCTAATGATAAATCTTCTATAATTTTTCTAATAAATATTAAGGAAATATGTTCATGTTCTACACCATCTTCATCGCTAATTAGATTATAAACGTCTGTATACTCATTACCTAACACTCTCTTAAGCTGACTTTTAGACATTAAAAATGAATCAAATTGATGAGACATTGGCCCATGACCTATGTCGTGTAATAAAGCAGCCAATCTTAGTTCTTGAATATTTGAATGTGAAAGTTGATCTAAGTTGGGAAATAGAATCTCATCACCATATTTTGCATCATATCGATATGAATTTAACAATAGGTTATTTAACATCTCGTAAGCAACGTGCATAACTCCCAAAGAGTGTTCGAATCGGCTATGCATTGCTGAAGGAAATACTTTATACAGAAACGTATTTTGCTTTACGTTCCTAAGCCTTTGAAAAAGGCGATGACCAATAACCTGACGTTCAATATCAGTGATCATAATTGTCCCATGAATCGGATCTAAAATTTTTCCTAACAAATTTTTATCAAAGTTCATCTTTTTCCCCTAGACTTATGTGCTCAAATTTATGTAACCCTTTTTTTAATACTTCGGGCTACATAACAACATACTCGAAACGGTGATATGAAACTTGATGAAAGTCAATAAAACACAACATATTGAGCAAAATAGAGAGGAAAACACTACATGTAGTTTTTTGTAAACAAATTATCGGAAGTGCGTTATAACGCCCAATTAAGGGGTGAGCAACGCTACCACCCAACCTAACGTATTGTACCGTAAACACTAAAATTGAAGTAGAAGCAAAATGCCAAGCGTTGGGAATCCCTCTTAAATTGTTTGTTAGCCGACACTCTCAAGGTCAAACCTCGATGCTTTCAATTGATGTTACTATACGCCATTCGATACCAACAAAACCTATGAGAAATTATTGATGTCAGGTCAAAAACCACTACTAGATGAAGTAATGTTAGCTTTCCAAGTAATTCCACGAGTTAAAGAAGGCAATAACTTTGAAGTCGTCGATAAAGCCATTGAAGTTGTGAAAGCTTCTGGTGTCCCATTCCAAGTCAGTGCAATGGAAACCACGTTGAAAGGTGAACTAAACCAACTGTTAGAAATCGTAAAAGATGCACAACAAGCTTGCTACGATGCTGGCGCTGTTGAGGTTATCACCAACATTAAGATTCACAGCAAGACTGAAGCTGCTACCGACACCTTCTGTACTTACGACAGAGGTGTAACTAAAGCTAACCACATGTTTGTAAACAGCTAATTATTATGCCGTCACTTGAGATTTTCGACGTGACGGCTAACGCCGCATTAAGTGGTGAGCAATGCTAGCCACCCGACCTAAACCATTGTGACATAAACACTTAAACTGAAGTAAGCCGAAAACGCCAAGCGTTGGGAATCCGTCTTAAATGCTTTGTTAGTTGCCCTTGCCCAACTCCAGTGCTAACATTTGTACGCACATCAATTTAGGAGTTACTCATGGACACTAGAATTCAATTTCGTGTTGATGACGAAGTTAAACGCTTAGCTCAACAAATGGCAGAGAGCCAAGGACGCACACTTAGCGATGCTTGCCGTGAGCTTACCGAGCAAATGGCTGAGCAACAACGAAAAGCATTATCTCACGACAATTGGTTAACTGAACAAGTAAACCTAGCATTTGAGAAGTTTGACTCAGGAAAAGCTTCATTTGTTGATCAC
Source organism: Vibrio sp. 1180_3 (assembly GCF_029478545.1). Classification (NCBI taxonomy): domain Bacteria; kingdom Pseudomonadati; phylum Pseudomonadota; class Gammaproteobacteria; order Vibrionales; family Vibrionaceae; genus Vibrio; species Vibrio sp. 1180_3. Next base: position 749 of record NZ_SJFM01000075.1, on the reverse strand, counting down.
GACTCAGCAAAAGCACGAATGGCTGAACGAAAAGCTAAGATTCGTAACCGAGGTCAACAATGATTTTATGGGAAGAAGAATCGCTAAATGATCGTGAAAAGATCTTTGAGTTTCTTTATGACTTCAACCCTGACGCGGCAGATAAAACTGACGAAATCATCGAAACTAAAGTAGAGAATTTACTTGAGCAACCACTGATGGGTGTTCAACGAGATGGTATTCGAGGGCGACTACTAATTATCCCCGAAATCTCGATGATTGTTTCCTACTGGGTTGACGGCTCAGTAATTCGTATAATGCGAGTTCTACACCAGAAGCAGAAATTCCCTACCGACTGATTGTAGTCGGTGGGCAAACTAACGCCGCGTTAAGTGGTGAGCAACGCGACCACAATCCTAAACCATTGTGCCTTAAACACAAAACTCAACCTAGAATCAAAACTCCCAAGCGTTGGGAATCCGTCTTAAACGCCTAGTTAGCTGCTGCACTTTCGCTAGCAAATTACGCCAAAATGCCTAATTTTAAACACATTATTGCTTTCAAACGGCAAAGTAAAACGGACAGCTGTGAAATTAAAACCTAATCCACGAAATGCGCTTGGCAAAGAAGAAATAACCGAGAAAATCACCATTCCTGAGCATGGTAATTTGCAAAGAATTCTATCGAAAAAGCCAACGACAGAGCACACGAAACGAATTTAAGAATGCATAAAATTCAACACCAAAGAAGCCGCGCCAACGAACTTAACA
>NZ_SJFM01000074.1:0-4300 GCF_029478545.1 Vibrio sp. 1180_3 | reverse complement strand
TCACATAACAATCAATTCAAGTGGATTCTCAACGCGTGGCAGTTTTACTATGCGTCAGGTAAAGTGTTTTACGGTGCAATGCAGCGACTTGGTCAGTGCGTTGTTCACCACTTAATTGGGCGTTATGTGCTAGGCAAACAAATCAGGTTTGGTGATGAAAAGAATTAATGTAATAGGTACAAGTGGTAGTGGGAAAAGTACTTTCAGTCGCCAGCTTGCTAATAAGCTCAAATACCCATACTTGGAAATGGATGCGATATTTTGGAAGCCAAATTGGCAAGAGTCTACAGATGAAGAGTTCTTCGCAAATCTAACTGAGAGTCTAAGTTGCGAACAATGGGTGCTTGATGGCAACTATAACCGGACAGCCGGAATCAAATGGGCTAGGGCTGACACCATCATTTGGGTGGACTATTCCTTTCCTAGGACGCTATTCCAAGCTGTGAAACGAGCGTTAACTCGTATTGTGACTAAACAGGAACTTTGGGGTAAAGCCGGTAATGTCGAGTCATTCAAAAAGTCGTTTCTTAGCAAAGATTCGATTATTCTCTGGACGTTGAAAACGTATAAAACAAATCGTATTCGTTACAAAGAGTTACTGAATGACCCGAGGTACAGCCACATAAAGTTCGTTAGGGTAACTAGCCCTAAAAAGGCTAGGGCGTTCATTGATGGGCTACGCACATAACAAACGCTTCAAGAGGGACAGCCAACGCGCGGCATTTTTGCTATGCGTTGGTTTTTGTGGTTACGGTGTTATGCGGAAGCTTGGTAGTAGCGTTGTCTGCCCCTTAAGCGGGCGTTAGCTGGGGTTAAGAAAAGCTGTGAATTTAGGGTGGAAAGGCTTTCGGTTTTCTAGCTACACACCGGACAAATCTCAGCTTCTCAACTATCTCGCCAGTGGCATTTTTCGGGAAGCGTTTGAACTTAACGAAGTCTACTTACGGGAAATGTTGTGTTTGTTAAGTTCATTGGCGCGGCTTCTTTGCTGTTGAAATTCATGAATGCTTAAATTCATTTCGTGTGCTCTGTCGTTGGCTTTTTCGATAGAATTCTTTGCAAATTACCACGCTCAGGAATGGAGATTTCCTCTGCCATTTCTTCTTTGCAAAGCGCATTTCGTGGATTAGGCTTTAATTTCACAGCTGTCCGTTTTACTTTGTCATTTGAAAGCAATAATGTGTTTCAAATTTGGCATTTTGGCGTAATTCGCTAGCGAAAGTGCAGCAGCTAACTAGGCGTTTAAGACGGATTCCCAACGCTTGGGAGTTTCGGCTCTAGGTTGAGTTTTGTGTTTAAGGCGCAATGGTTTAGGATTGTGGTCGCGTTGCTCACCACTTAACGCAGCGTTATGTGTTGGATGAGTTTTTGAGGTTAATTCTACGATTTTATTGAGAATTCGTTCCGTTTTTTCGGCAAGTTGGCTTGCTCGAAATGGATTCTTGAACAACCTGAGATTTATCGTTTTCAAGGTTCTTGGGTTGCCTCAATTAAGTTTTGGATCTGGTTTGTGTTGAGTTCTGTAGGTTTCAAATCGCTTTAATTGAAATGCTTTTTTGACTGATTTACTTGCTGATATTTAGCTCTGAAAGTTTGGTGAAGCAAAAGGTTTTGTTGTGGCTGAAAGGGCGCTTTCTTTGTTTTTGATTCTGTAAGTGGCTTTCTTCGGCTAAGATCGCTGTGAAATTTAGGTTTTGGTAAGCATCATTTTTGTACGTAACTTATTCAAATCTCTTCATTTCTACGGTGGTTTACTTTGAATTCACGGTAAAATTCACATAACAAGCAATTCAAGTGGATTCTCAACGCGTGGCAGTTTTACTATGCGTTGAGTAAAGTGTTTTACGGTGCAATGCGGCGGCTTGGTCAGTGCGTTGTTCACCACTTAATTGGGCGTTATGTGTTTGATGGGTTTTTGAGGTTAATTCTACGATTTCATTGAGAATTCGTTCTGTATTTTCGGCAAGTTGGCTTGGTCGAAATGGATTCTTGAATAATCTGAGATTGATCGTTTTCAAGGTTCTTGGGTTGCCTCAATTGAGTTTTGGATCTGGTTTGTGTTGAGTTTTATCGGTTTCAAATCGCTTCAATTGAAATGCATTTTTGACTGATTTGCTTGCTGACATTCAGCACTGAAAGTCTGGTGAAGCAAAAAGTTTAGCGGTTGCTGAAAGGGCGCTTTCTTTGTTGTTGATTCTGTAAGTGGTTTTCTTCGGCTAAGATCGCTGTGAAATTTAGGTTTTGGTCAGCATCGTTTTTGTACGTAACTTATTCAAATCTCTTCATTTCCACGGTGGTTTACTTTGAATTCACGGTAAAATTCACATAACAAGCAATTCAAGTGGATTCTCAACGCGTGGCAGTTTTACTATGCGTTGAGTAAAGTGTTTTACGGTGCAATGCAGCGACTTGGTCAGTGCGTTGTTCACCACTTAATTGGGCGTTATATTTTTATTTGAATTCATAGGATTATAAATTATGCATCAAAAGATTCTTCGATTCAGAGTTTCTCTTTCGGGAAGCGAACCGGAAATTTGGCGAGAAATTGATGTGCCAGATCATTACAACTTCTGGGAATTGCATGTTGCTATTCAAGATGCAATGGGTTGGCTTGATTACCATTTACATGAATTTTCTCCAAGAAAAGCTGGTCCTACAAAAGGTAAGCGGATCGGTCTTCCCGAGTCAGAGCATGATGAAAGTATAATTGCAGGTTGGGAACTTTCGGCCAAAAAATATTTCACATCCCTGGGCAATACTATTGATTATGTTTATGATTTTGGTGATAGTTGGCATCACGAAATCACTTTGGTTGGTATGTTTTTAGCTCCCTTAGATTCTACTTTCCCTCAATGCTTAGACGGAAAAATGGCTTGTCCACCAGAAGATAGTGGTGGCTTATATGGTTATCAGAGTGTGTTAGAAATATTGTCCGATCAAAGCCATGAGGAATATGTCGATACAGTTGAATGGCTGAAAAATCATGCAAAAAATTATTGGCCATACGACCAGCATGCGTTTAGCCCGAAAAAAGTCGAATTTTCAGACCCTTATCTACGCTGGTGTAATGCATTTAATCAGCCCTATCAACCGTAAAAATATAACAAACGCTTTAAGACGGATTCGCAACGCGTGGCATTTTTACTGTGCGTTGATTTTAGTGATTAAGGTGGTCTGCGGAAACATCGCATTGCGTTGCTCACCACTTAAGCGGGCGTTATGTGTTTGATGAGTTTTTAGGGTTAACTCTACGATTTCATTGAGAATTCGTTCCGTTTTTTCGGCAAGTAGTCTTGGTCGAAATGGATTCTTGAACAACCTGAGATTGATCGTTTTCAAGGTTCTTGGGGTGCCTCAATTAAGTTTTGGTTCTGGCTTGTGTTGAGTTTTGTCAGTTTCAAATCGCTTTAATTGAAATGTCCTTTTGACTGGTTTTCTTGCTGACATTCAGCTCTGAAAATCTGGTGACGAAAAAAATTTAGCGGTTGCTGAAAGGGCGCTTTCTTTGTTGTTGATTCTGTAAGTGGCTCTCTTTGGCTAAAATCGTTGTAAAATTTAGGGTTTGATTAGCATCGTTTTTGCACGTAAGTTATTCAAATCTCTTCCTTTCTACGGTGGTTTACTTTGAATTCACGGTAAAATTCACATAACAAGCAATTCAAGTGGATTCTCAACGCGTGGCAGTTTTACTATGCGTTAGGTAAAGTGTTTTACGGTGCAATGCAGCGGCTTGGTTAGTGCGTTGTTCACCACTTAATTGGGCGTTATGACACGACGGTCATCACAGGTTGGATGTACGGTAATGATACTCAAGTTTGAGTGTAATCTAACGGGGTGGAAGAAAGACGGCAAAAAGGACGAATATTAGTTATTTCCATGCTAACCTTGAGGCGCTTTCGCGATCCTTAATTGCGCGACAATTCAAGAGATCGCGCTAGCGCTACTCAAGGTAGTGCGATAACAAATACTTCGGCTTCGATTTTTTGTCTATTTACAGCTACCTTATTGTATTAAAAGAATATTTCACTTAAATTTGACTGACTTTGGTCGTGACATAACAAGGCATTCAAGAGTGACTCACAACGCTTGGCGACTTCAGTTTAAATTTGGCTTTAGTGTTTAAGGTGGAGTGGTTTGGGTTTGGAGATTTAGCGTTGTTCGCACCTTAATGCAGCGTTATGCAACTCAGGTAAATTTAGGGGTTCAATCTTTTGGGATTTCTCCGGCTATTCGTTTTGTGTTGTCGGCAAATGAGCATTTTTACCCTCAAATTCTTGGTTAACTTAAACCGTAAAACAGG
>NZ_SJFM01000073.1:0-4341 GCF_029478545.1 Vibrio sp. 1180_3 | reverse complement strand
CATAACAATCAATTCAAGTGGATTCTCAACGCGTGGCAGTTTTACTATGCGTCAGGTAAAGTGTTTTACGGTGCAATGCAGCGACTTGGTCAGTGCGTTGTTCACCACTTAATTGGGCGTTATGTGCCTCGCTTATTGCTAAGTAAGTATAAGCATTTATGGTTGTTGTTAATAAGGTGTTGTTAGATAAGTGGGTTTGTTATGAGACTAAAAACTGGATTTTTAATGTTATTACTTTCATTGAATATGGCCGTCAGTGCCCATGAAATGGATGGTAAGAAAGTTATTAAATTGGGAGGCTGCCAAGAAATATTTACACATATAGAAGATATCTCATTCACTATTATGAATACCGCCGTGATAAAAGAACAAACATTCGGAAATGGTCAGTTATCTAAATCTAAGTATGATATTGATGGCATATGGGTGGTTGATGAAACATATCTTTTATTCACATCATGGTTAGAAAATGCCGAACTTTCCACTAAAAGAGCAATGACTATTGAATATAGTGATAACACGTTAAAAATATATTCTGCAGTTTTTATCGGTGAACATATGGAAAACTTACGTTTAATGAATGCAACTAGTAGTGTCTATCACTGTAACCATAAGTCATAAAGACGAATTGCATGTTTTAAAAGACACACATAACAATCTGTTTAAGAGTGATTCGCAACGCGTGGCATTTTTACTATGCGTTGCGTTTAGTGTTTAAGGTGTTATGCGGGAGCTTTGGTATTGCGTTGCTCACACCTTAACAGGGCGTTATGCAACTCAGGTAAATTTAGGGGTTCAATCTTTTGGATTTCTCCGGCTATTCGTTTTGTGTTGTCGGCAAATGAGCATTTTTACCCTTAAATTCTTGGTCAACTCAAACCGTAAAACAGGCAAATTTCTTGGTTTGCCTCAATCGGTTTTAGCGTTGGCGCGTTGTAAATTTAGCGGGCGCAAAGTGTGGAAATGGCTAGCCAATCGAGAGTTTCCAGTTAGCTGAATATTTTGCTCGTTGAGTTTTTCTGGTGCAAAAGCTTCATTTGTCGCTAAAAGGTGGACTTTGTTTTGGCGACTTATTTATCAAGGTTCAGGCTTTGGCTGATTCTTGGTTCACTTAGCCTATATTTTGATTGTTTTCTTAATCAAATTTGGTGTAACTTCTGGTTTATCTTATTGAATTTGCATAACAAAGCATTTAAGACGGATTCGCAACGCTTGGCGGCTTTAGTGTAAATTCAGTTTTTGCGTTTTAAGTGGTTTGTCGAGGCATTGGTGTTTAGCGTCGCTCACCACTTAATGCGGCGTTAGGTACTTTTGCGTCACAAGTCAACTTCAGTCACAATTCAGAACAATTGTGGGTATGACATCTTGAAATATGTTACAAGTGGCGCAATTTCTGTAGTTGTGTACAAAATTTGCTTGGAGTCGGAAGTGGTAGAGTTATTCTTTTCGTATTGTCATAAGGATGAAGATTATCGCAATGAAATGGAAGTCCATTTATCTTTGTTAAAACGACAAGGCGTTATTTCAACATGGCATGATCGTCGTATTGTAGTTGGCTCTGAAATTGATGCAGATATCAATACTCACTTGGAGTCAGCTAATGTCATTGTGTTGCTAGTGAGTCCTTATTTCCTAGCTTCGGACTATTGCTACGAAAAGGAAATGGCTCGTGCTATGGAAAGGCACAACACTGGTGAAGCTGTAGTTATTCCAGTGATCCTGCACCCTTGCGATTGGCATGGTGCGCCTTTTGGCAAACTTTTGGCAACGCCAACAGATGGCAAGCCTATTTCTATGTATGCCAATCAACATGAAGCGTTCGCAATCATCTCTAAACATATCCGAGAGGCGGTAGAAAGTATTTCAGTAAGCCATATTTCAACACCTCAACTGCAACCAAAGCCTTCCTTATCAGTTCGACATGATAACTCTGTCCGTTCAAGCAATTTGCGAGTTAAGCGCCCGTTTAGTGATCATGAAAAAGATGAATTTATTGACGCTAGCTTCGAATATGTGGCTCGTTATTTCGAAGGTTCTTTAAAAGAGCTTGAAAGTCGCTACGGCCATTTACAAGCGAAATTCAGGCATGTAGACAATAATCGGTTTACTGCTTCGTTGTACAGTCATGGGGAGCGCTCAGCCCAATGCACATTATGGCTAGGCGGTCACTCGTTCCAATCAAAGGGTATCTACTATTCGAATACCGAAACTTCGAGTGACAATAGTTATAATGAGCAAATGTCAGTTGGTGATGATGGGTATTCGTTACACCTTAAGCCTTTAGGGATGAGCTTTATCCAAACTAACTCTAATGAATTGTCGCAAGAGGGGGCGGCAGAGTATTTTTGGACAATTTTCATTCAACATCTGCAGCGATAAAGTACCTAACAAAGCATTTAAGAGTGATTCCCAACGTTTGGCATTTTCAGTTCAAGGTTGGGTTTCGTGTTTACAGCGCAATGGTTTAGGTTAGGTGGCAACGTTGCTCACACCTTAATGCGGCGTTAGCCGTAATGGAGATTTGGATGATAAAAATAAGACCAGCAAGCGTAGATTCCATCTTTGAAGATTGGCCTGAACACTGGCCCAAGAAAGATCATTATGTATCGCAGCATGACGTTACGGAAGCGCAATATATTGAATTTGAATCATTAGTAAATGGTAAGGCAAGTGAAACTGAAGTTGAAAAGTATTTTGCGCGCAATCCGGAAGTATTAGCTTTAACTGTTTTTTTGTTTTCGACAGGCCACCATGCAACTTGGATATACCCTAAATTAGAGTTGCGTCCTTCTTCGGGTGACGCAAAAGGTGGGATGATTCCAGATTACGTCATTTCTGGTGCAAATAGTGATGGTTTGCAGTGGTTTATTCTCGAGTTAAAAGGTCCTCGCCAAAACGCTTTTGTTCACAAAGGGAAAAGAGTCTATCTTTCCGCAGATTCTAATAAAGGGATCTGTCAATTAATTAGCTACATCGATACTGCTTCAAAATCTCAAGCATATCTGCGTGATGAGCTAGGTCTTAAAGGTTTTCGTGAGCCTAGAGGTATTATTCTTATAGGTACGGAAGAAGAGTCCGAAGCAGAAATGGTTAGAGAATTTAAAGCTGCTTGGAATCGGATGCATCCGAATGTTCAAGTAATATCTTATTCTCGGTTATTGCGAAAGCTTAAACAAAAAGTGTTCCCAAATTACGGCTAACAAACAATTCAAGTGGATTCTCAACGCGTGGCAGTTTTACTATGCGTCAGGTAAAGTGTTTACGGTGCAATGCAGCGGCTTGGTCAGTGCGTTGTTCACCACTTAATTGGGCGTTAACTGCACAGGAGGAAGTCGTGCAAGAAGAATATATGGAGTACTACGCAAGTTTTGATGAGGAGAAGCGTCTTCTTTCACAAAATATTACGCGTATTGAGTTTGATACAACATTGAGTGTGTTGGAGCCTTATATCGAGCAAGCAAGTCATTTAACTGAGCTTGGTGCTGCGACTGGACGTTATTCTCTTCATTACGCACAACAAGGCGTTAATGTAACAGCGGTTGAGCTAGTCCCTGAACTAGTTGAACAACTCAATAGTAATGCAAAACGACAGTCTTTGAGCTTATCTGTCCACGAAGCAAACGCAACAGACGTCAGCTTTATAGAGAATGACAGTCAAGATATCGTATTAATATTGGGACCGCTTTATCACATACAATCCAAGTCAGCCCGAGAAGAAGTGCTGAAAGAAGCTCATCGAGTTTTAAAACCAAATGGGATTGTTGCGATAGCTTATATCAGCCGTTTCTTTGTTGCAGGTTTGCTAGCAAAAATGTCTAACGATTTGGTTTCTCCAACCGTTTTAAGTGATTTAAATGAAAGTGGCTTAGTTACGTCACCTGACGTAGACCCATTTTTTAGAACTGGTTACTTTGCTAAACCGTCTGAAATTGAATCTCTAGCAGTTAACACGGGTTTTAGTGTCGAAAATCACGTAGCAACAGATGGTTATGTTCGTTTTATTGGTCAAGAGGTCAACCAACTTAGCGAGCAGCAGTATCAAGCTTGGTTGAAGTATCACCTTGCTACATGTGCAGAACCATCATTGCTTGGTAGCAGTAACCATGGTTTAGTTATTGCGAAAAAGTGCAGTTAACAAAGCATTTAAGAGTGATTCGCAACGCTTGGCATTTTCGCTTCGCTCAAGTGTAGCCAAGCGCTGCTCACACCTTAATGCGGCGTTATGTGTTTGATGAGTTTTTAAGGTCAAAGCTACGATTTCATTGAGAATTCGTTCCGTGTTTTCGGCAAGTTGGCTTGATCGAAATGGATCCTTGAACAACCTGAGTTTGATGCTTTTCA
>NZ_SJFM01000072.1:0-4563 GCF_029478545.1 Vibrio sp. 1180_3 | reverse complement strand
TCAAACTCTTCCCGAAAAGTGCCACTGGCGAGATAGTTGAGAAGCAGAGATTTGTCCGGTGTGTAGCTAGAAAACCCAAAGCCTTTCCACCCTAAATTCACCGTTTTTCTTAACCCCAGCTAACGCCCAATTAAGTGGTGAACAACGCACTGGCCAAGCCGCTGCATTGCACCGTAAAACACTTTACCTAACGCATAGTAAAACTGCCACGCGTTGAGAATCCACTTGAATTGTTTGTTATGTGAATTTTACCGTGAATTCAAAGTAAGCCACCGTAGAAACGAAGAAATTTGAATAAGTTACGTAAAAAACCGATGCTTACCAAACCCTAAATTTCACAGCGATCTTAGCCGAAGAGAGCCACTTACAGAATCGACAACAAAGAAAGCGCCCTTTCAGCAACCGCTAAATTTTTTGCGTCACCAGATTTTCAGAGCTGAATGTCAGCAAGAAAACCAGTCAAAAAGACATTTCAATTAAAGCGATTTAAAACCAACGAAACTCAACACAAACCAGCTCCAAAACTCAATTGAGGCAACCCAAGAACCTTGAAAACGATCAATCTCAGGTTGTTCAGAATCCATTTCGACCAAGCCAACTTGCCGAAAACACGAAACGAATTATCAATGAAATCGTAGCTTTGACCTTAAAAACTCATCAAACACATAACGCCCAATTAAGTGGTGAACAACGCACTGGCCAAGCCGCCGCATTGCACCGTAAAACACTTTACCTAACGCATAGTAAAACTGCCACGCGTTGAGAATCCACTTGAATTGCTTGTTATGTGAATTTTACTCGTACGTCTTACCGTTGTGCTTTAACCAACCATGCGGATGTTTATTGTTTGGATCATTGTGCGTCCAGTGCATGACACCACCTTTTTTGTTCCATTCATATTCACCGTAAAACTGGACTCGATCGCCAACTTTTAGATTTGGAACCCTAGGAGCTAAATCAATATTGTGAGCAACAAGTAAAGTTTGTTTACTGTCCAGTTTCAATATAAATTTTTGATGCCTACTCCCTTCGTTGTCATCAGGTAACAAGCGAATGACTGTGCCTGAGCCCTGAACTTGAAGATCACTTTGATGATTTTCATACGCATTTTTTAACTGATGATCATTAGCTTTAGCACCAATCGAAGCTAGACAAAAGACAGCTATAAATATAGCGATTAACTTCTTCATATACTCAATTTCTCCAATTCACATAACGCCCTGTTAAGGTGTGAGCAACGCAATACAGAAGCTCCTGCATACCACCTTAAACACTAAACGCAACGCATAGTAAAAATGCCACGCGTTGCGAATCACTCTTAAACAGATTGTTATGTTTATTCTGTTTCGAATTCTGCTATCAACTCTTCTACACGGGGGCGATAGGACTCATTGTGAGCAAGAAAGTCATTTAGAGACATAGTGGTACTGTTTTCTTCCCATTTAAAATGACTTACAGGTTTCGATGTACCTTGCCTTACTTGATATGTACCATCATCTAGCCTGTCTAGAAAGATATATGTTTCATCATCATGTCCACGAACTTTATAAAATATTTGTTTAGTTTTCATAAGGTGCCTTTTTCAATTTCTATTCCATCAACATCATATTTGACGAACGATACTGTAGTGCTTTGAGGAGGATAGATGCTCATGCTATCCCTTACGATGTACTTGGCGATTAGCTCCCCGTTTTGATCTAATTCGTCATAACCATAAATGTCAGTATCACGACCTTTTCGTTGCTCACTTTTGCAACTTTTTCTGACAAGCTTATGGCTCTTTGGAATATTCAGTTTTTCTTCATACATACCTAACTCCTTAATAAACATAACGCCGCATTAAGGTGTGAGCAACGCTACGACAACACTAAAACTCTGTGCCTTAAACGCAAAACCCAACGCGAAGCCGGAAATGCCAAGCGTTGGGAATCACTCTTAAATGCTTTGTTATGTAGCGGAGTCAGTAAAGATTGAATCTATAGTAGGTATCGTTCCTCGCATATTAGCCATAACCACACTACTTTTAATGTAATAAACAATCTCATCATTTGATAATTCTAAAGCTTTAACCAGAGCGTTTTCTACGCAAGCATATTCGCCTTTTTGATATGAAACAATTGCTTCATTAAAAAACATAATAGCTTTTGAGTGACAATCGGAGTCACATAGCATTTTCGCTGACTGCATGTACTTACAAGCCTGCTCTACGTCGCCACTAACCGCCAATACTGCAGCTAAATTTGAGATCGCATAAGATGAACTTTCCTCACCTTTTTCAATTGTTCGTGTAAGTACTTTCCTTGCTTTTTTTGTCAAACCATTATGAAAAAGGGCAAAACCAACGTTGTTTGCACTGGAATCTCTAACAACTTCATTCGTACGCCCAACAATCCTTTTAGCAACAAAAAGTATGATAATACTAATAATAGCCAGTAACGGTAAAAATACATTCAAGAACCCACTTAATTCTGACTTTTTATCTTTAGGGATAAGATATGTAATACCTTCTACACCTACACTTTGATCACTACGTAAACTTACTTGAATTTCATGACTTGTAGGCAGTAAATAAGTTACTGTAAGGCTTTCCCCAGAAAGTAAGGAGCTAATTTCTATATCAATTTGGTCATTAGCTTGATTTAGCTGATGATGAATTTCCACACCATTTTCAGATTCAATGTTATATTCTAGAAAAGATGAATTATTCATTGATATGCTTGCTTTTACATCACTAGCACCCAGTTCGCCTACGTTCGCTATTCGAACTACACCAATTGCCAGCTTATTATTTTCACCAGAAAATGAAACCTGACGATCAATTTGATATGTCAATTTTTCAATTTTCGAGCCTGACTCATTAGTAAAATAATAAACAGCCAGACCACCAATTATAGTTACAGCGAGTGTAACAATTGCACCTATAATTACTTCTTTCCAGCGCAAACTTTTTCTCCAGTATGATTTTTTTAATTTGGCGCGAATTATACATCAAGCTGCAATTAACTCAACCAAATGCATATAGCTACATAACGCCCAATTAAGTGGTGAACAACGCACTAACCAAGCCGCTGCATTGCACCGTAAACACTTTACCTGACGCATAGTAAAACTGCCACGCGTTGAGAATCCACTTAAATTGTTTGTTAGGCAACTACGCCCCGAGTAGTTTGCCGATTTCTTGCACTACTGGTTTTAGCTCATCGGGACATGCTATCTCCCATGAACTAAAATAATCCTGAAGACTATCTTCCGGATTAACAGGCCATTTATTAATATACCCCACTGCTTTCCAGGCAGTATTGTCACGTAGGAAAATGGGCATAAGATGTAATGCGATTATGCTGTTTTTATTTCTAATGCAAGAGTCCATTTTTAATGACTGAAAGTTTTCTTCAAGCCATTCTGCAAATTTATCTTGCTGAGGAATATCTACAAGCATATTTTGAACGTAATCATTTAAGCTAGGAGCATAACTACTCATAAATGGTAACGGTGCTGAGTGCTCCCAATCTTCACTCATTTTAAGCATGTTGCAGAATGATGCTAACTCACATAGTGACTCTTCCAACCATTTAAAAACATGCCCTCTTTGGTCTGCAAAGTTTGCATGAACATGACAAAGTTCATGTGATAATTGATAAGCGATCTTTGACCAAAGGTTACCTTTTACCGAAGAAAGAAAAATAAGAGTTCTATCATCAGCAATTTTGTCAAAATTAGCCATTGGGCAATCACGATTTGGTTCATTCAAAATCAACAATTTTGGAAAAGATGTTTTATTGACCATTTCCATGAAAGTAGTGACGATATTATTTACCAGAGCCGTTGTAATATGACTTTCTGAATCAGGCCAAGAACCTGCTATTTGCACATCGATATTCAATTTATTCCTCCTAGTTGCCTAACGCCGCATTAAGTGGTGAGCGACGCTAAACACCAATGCCTCGACAAACCACTTAAAACACAAAAACTGAATTTACACTAAAACCGCCAAGCGTTGCGAATCCGTCTTAAATGCTTTGTTATGCAAATTCAATAAGATAAACAAGAAGTTACACCAAATTTGATTAAGAAAACAATCAAAATATTGGTTAAGTGAATCAAGAATCAGCCAAAGCCTGAAACGTGATAAATAAGCCGCCAAAACAAAGTCCACCTTTCAACGACAAACCAAGCTTTTGAATGAAACAAAATCACCGAGCAAGACTTTCAGCAAATGCGAAATGACCGATTAACTTGCCCTTTCCACACTTTGCACCCGCTAAACTGACAACGCGCCAACGCTAAAACCAATTGAGGCAAACAAAGAAATTTGCCTGTTTTACGGTTTGAGTTAACCAAGAATTTGAGGGTAAAAATGCTCATTTGCCGACAACACAAAACGAATAGCCGGAGAAATCCCAAAAGATTGAACCCCTAAATTTACCTGAGTTGCATAACGCCCAATTAAGTGGTGAACAACGCACTGGCCAAGCCGCTGCATTACACCGTAAAACACTTTACCTAACGCATAGTAAAACTGCCACGCGTTGAGAATCCACTTGAATTGTTTGTTATGTGAAT
>NZ_SJFM01000071.1:0-4575 GCF_029478545.1 Vibrio sp. 1180_3 | reverse complement strand
TCTTGGCATATTCAAGCTTCTGTTGAGGGGTGATTTGCACTCGTAGTTTTGGTGACATATCAGATTCCTTATAAGTAGTGATAATTATAAGGCTTAAATACCATCCAAGTTAACCGTACCATTACAGTCATAGGACATAAGGGTTTCTCCTGTGAAAGAGTAAGGTAGTAAAATCATGGTGATACTAGAAACGAGGGGAGAGAGTGGTTATTAATTGTGCTCAGGTATTAGCGGCTACGCAGTTCGATTGGGCTGTAGGCTCCCCTGGCTAAGTTAGCGATGAATTTGGATTCCCATAGTGTGTATAGCTTGTCGGTTTTGGGTGCGTTGATACTCTTTAAACCGGAGTATCGAGTGAAAACCGTGGCATGAGTGAAATCGAACTCAATATCTCGTTCAAGTATCGGGTAAGGGTATCCATTGAAGCTGAAGTCAGTGATGCAGAGGATTGTGTACTTGTTGTTAATGTCTTTCTTCAATGCAATCTCAATAGGGTGATAGCCTCCATGTTCAGCGGAGTAGTGCTCGTTACTGTAGTTGATAATGTGATGCCCCTCTGCGAGATCTGCGTATTTATTTAGAACGTTGTTTAATGTCTCTAGAAGAGCCAGGGAGGTAGGCAAAGCTGTTTTGTTGAATGAAGTCGTGGGTAAGCGGTTTCTATGCATAAGTGGCTCCTTTTCGACTAATGGGGTTATGCATAGTGATTAAATATATTTGAAAAAATTTTGATTCAAATGGATGGCAGGGGTAGAAGGGCGTGATGCTGAATGGGGAGTCATTTCGACTAAAACAAAAAATTCATATATAAAACCGGAGTGCTGAAAGTTTGGTTTTGCGCATTGTTGATTCTTCAATTCTCCCGTATTCTCCGTGTTTCAAAATGGATAAAGAATTCACGAGAGTACAACTCGGTGGTTGCTGAAATAGTAGCGATTAAAAAATCAGCGACATAGTTAAAGTCAGCTTAGAAAAACACTTAGAGACTTGCCTTTAAAGATAGGCTCTCATCAGTTTTAAACTCGGTGGCTTTTTGACGTTTAAAAGTGAAGCTCTCAAAGCCTAGATACCAGAGCAAGAAGCTCAGGTTTAACTGAATCCCTAAACACAATATGACGAACATGTGCCGACTGTTTTCACGATGTCGGTCAATAGTTGAAATGAATTGAGCAGAATATGAATAAGCAACAATTAGCGGCTAAAATCTGGGAATCAGCGAACCAGATGCGTTCAAAGATCGAAGCAAACGAATACAAAGACTACATCTTAGGTTTCATTTTTTATAAGTACCTCAGCGATCAACAGGTGCAGTTTGTCACCAAAGAAGGGATGACGTCTGCTGAAATCAAAGCGCTAACAGAAGAGGACGCTGAAACAGTCAAATACATTCAAGATAACCTTGGCTATTATATTGCTTACGAAAATCTGTTTTCAACGTGGGTTGATCCAACGTCCGACTTTGACGAGTCTAACGTGCGTGATGCGCTTTCTGCTTTTAGCCGTTTGATTTCTCCTACTTACAAAAAGTTGTTTGAAGGCATCTTTACTACCCTAGAAACAGGGTTAAGCAAACTCGGAGAAAGTGCGGGTAAGCGAACTAAAGCTATCAGCGACTTGCTGCACTTAATCAAAAGTATCCCTATGAACGGTCAGCAAGGCTATGACGTTCTGGGTTACATCTACGAGTACCTGATTGAAAAATTTGCAGCTAATGCGGGTAAAAAAGCCGGGGAGTTTTAT
This sequence comes from Vibrio sp. 1180_3, assembly GCF_029478545.1. Taxonomy (NCBI): domain Bacteria; kingdom Pseudomonadati; phylum Pseudomonadota; class Gammaproteobacteria; order Vibrionales; family Vibrionaceae; genus Vibrio; species Vibrio sp. 1180_3. Next base: position 2,835 of record NZ_SJFM01000071.1, on the reverse strand, counting down.
ACGCCTCATGAGGTCTCGGTTCTCATGTCGCACATCATTGCTCATGAACTCAAAAATAAAGACACCATTGAGATTTACGATCCAACGTCCGGCTCTGGCTCACTCCTTATCAATATCGGCGAGGCTGTTGAAAAGTACGCTAAAAACAAAGACAGCATTACCTATTATGCGCAAGAGTTAAAAGCGAACACCTATAACCTTACCCGTATGAATTTGATCATGCGTGGTATTAAAGCCAGCAACATTAAAACCCGCAATGGCGATACTCTAGAAGACGATTGGCCATACTTCGATGAGAATGACCCACAAGGCACTTATGATGCATTATACGTGGACGCTGTTGTCTCTAACCCGCCGTATTCACAACAATGGGACCCTAGCTATAAAGATAGCGATCCTCGTTATTCGCGTTTTGGTCTAGCCCCAAAAACTAAAGCCGATTTTGCCTTTCTATTGCACGATCTCTATCACCTAAAGCCCGATGGTATTATGACCATTGTATTACCTCATGGGGTGTTGTTCCGTGGTGGTGAAGAGGGGGAGATCCGCAAGCAGCTTATTGAGCAGAACCACATCGATGCCATTATTGGTTTGCCGGGTAATATCTTCTTTGGTACGGGTATTCCAACCGTGATTTTAGTGCTGAAGCAAAAGCGCCAGAATACCGATGTCTTGGTTGTTGATGCGTCTAAGCACTTTATTAAAGAAGGTAAAAACAACAAGCTGCAAGCGAGTGATATTAAGCGCATTGTTGATGTTGTTATCAAGCGTGAAAGTATCGATAAATTCTCGAAAGTCGTGAGCAAAGAAACTTTGCGCAGCAATGGCTACAACTTAAACATACCACGCTATGTGGACTCTTCAGCGGCGGCTGAAAGCTGGGACTTACACGCCACTATGTTAGGCGGCATCCCTAACAGTGAAATTGATGAGCTCAATGCATACTGGCTTGCTTTTCCTGAACTACGCAGCACCTTGTTTGCGACTAAATCTTCTGCGTACAGTGAGCTGGCAATTGCTAAAGACGCAGTCAATACAAGCATTAGTAGTCATACACAGGTGGTTGAGTTCATAGCAGATTACAAACAAGCTTTTGCTGGGTTTGATGACGACTTAAACACCAAACTCATTCAAGATTGGGAAGGGGTTAAACGCAATCAACAAGAGGCTTCATTAAGTGTTGAGCTATTTACCCGCCTAAGTCCTATTGCTTTAATCGACAAATATCAAACCTATCAGCTTCTAAACAACCAATGGCAAATCATTAGCGCCGATTTAGAAATGATGCAAACCGAAGGTTTTGATGCGACTAAGCAAGTTGACCCAAATATCGTTATCAAAAAGACAAATGGTAAAGACACGGAAGTACAAGACAAAGCGACGCCTTGGAAAGGTCACATTCTGCCTTTTGGCTTAGTGCAAAAAACTCATCTAAGCGACGACCTAGCAGCACTGGCTAAACAAGAGAATCGTTTGGCTGAAATCTCAAGTTCACTGGAAGACATTTTAGAATCGCTAAGTGAAGACGATAAAGAGCTAGCAACCGTCAAAGAAAGCAAAGATGCTTTTGTCAATGCTGAAGTAGCAAAAGCAGCTAAGGCATTCTTGAAAGAGCAGAAAGACGGTAACGTTAAGTTCACAGAAGACAGCCTTGTCCATGAAGAAAGCTATAAGACCAAAATTATCCGTGCCAACAAACTTATCATTGAAGAAAAGGCTCTAAAAAAAGCAGTGAAAGAGGCGGCAACTAAACTGCACCTTAAAACCAAAACCACCATTGAGGGATTAAGTGACGAGCAAGTGAATAACCTGCTACATCTGAAATGGATCGCGCCATTGAGTTGCGAGCTCGCTGCAATGCCAAGCAGTTTGATTACCCAGCTTACTAATAAGGTACAAGCCCTTGCGGATAAATACGCTGTAACCTATTCGCAAGTCGCGAGTGACATCAAAACCACTGAAGATGAATTAGCGGAAATGATGAGTGGTCTCACAGGTAACGAGTTCGATATGCAAGGCTTGACTGAATTCACTAGTTTGTTGAAGGGTGAGTAAGATGAATTTAGATAAGAAGGTGCCTGAGATTCGGTTTAAAGGGTTTAGTGGGGAGTGGGAAAACTTAACTTTGGGTGATCTTGGCTCTGTGGCTATGAATAAAAGAATTTTTAAACATCAAACTAGCGGAAGTGGCGAAGTACCATTCTTCAAAATCGGTACTTTTGGAAAGCAACCCGATGCCTTTATTAGTATGGCTCTATTTAAAGAATATAAAGCCAAATACCCATATCCAGTTACAGGAGACCTTTTGTTATCTGCTTCTGGAAGTATTGGTCGAGTTGTCGAATATAAAGGAGAAGAGCAATACTTCCAAGACTCAAATATTGTATGGCTAAAGCATGATGGAAGGATAGATAACTCATTCTTAAAGGTTTTCTATTCGATGGTACAATGGAGTGGTTTAGAAGGAAGTACCATCAAGCGATTGTACAATAAAAATATCTTAGACACAGAAATTAATACACCAGAAAGGCCAGAACAAACAGCCATAGGAACCTACTTTCAAAAGCTCGATGGCCTAATTAACCAACACCAACAAAAGCATGACAAGCTCAGCAGCCTTAAAAAAGCCATGCTGGAAAAAATGTTCCCCAAGCAAGGTGAAACCGTTCCAGAAATCCGCTTTAAAGGGTTTAGTGGGGAGTGGTTGAGTTGTAGTGGTCAACTAAAATTGGCCACGGTTTGAGAGTTTTCCCAATATAATCGTTCTGATTCATTGGGAGTTAAACCACCGTTATACTGATGTGGTCTGAGTTGGCAGTAATATCCGATAATGTA
>NZ_SJFM01000070.1:0-5061 GCF_029478545.1 Vibrio sp. 1180_3 | reverse complement strand
TGACCAGCCTTCGTTACATTGTCAGACTCGCTACTTTATTCAGAGTCCTAGGTTCATCTGGTGATACAGATGGTTCACACATTAAGCGGTGAACAGCGCTTCATACGACCTCACGTCGCACGCCCCAAAATATATTAGATCAAATACTCTACAAAGTTTAGTGGCGTGCTTTTTTCCTACCAAATCTAATCCGAATTAAGAAGAGCAGACCACGCTCATTTTGGGCGTGGACAGGTTGGAAATCGTATTTTTCAGAACCCGTCGGAGTTTACGGAAAGTTTCAGTAATTCCCGTAATTCACATTCTGTAAGCTACATAGTACGTGATTTTGATTAAGCATAACCATAATTATCGCCATGACCGGTTGCATATAAGCATGGAAGAAATCCGTCTATTAACCGTTAGGCTTATCGAGTAAATCGGTTCATATGGAATCATTTCGTTTTATTCATTTACCAGTCATTACTGCTGCTATTAGTGTAGTTGTGGCGGTCTCCGCCGACTGGTCTTAGCGTCTTTATTGACAACCTTACGCAAACCATAGAGCTGAGATTAATGCAAAGAAAGCTGTCTTGCTGCCGCAGCTACTCCTACTTTCTCTGCTAGCTTCAGTGCTTCTGCTTTTAATTCAGGGGGAGTGTTTAATTCTAGTTTTCTTGGTTGTCATTGTTCACCTCGTTAGTGATTGTACTCATTTAACTCGATGTCAAAAAATTCTGGGGCGGATCACTGTTTAAAACGACTTTTAGTTGAGCTTTATCCACTTTAAAGTTGCCAAGAAATATTGATTACTCATAGCAGCTCAAGGTATTCCACTAAAGCTTCTGGTAATTTCATCGATTCCTGTATCCAGAGCTGTATGTAATGAAGCTAACCCAACTCAATGCTTTTAAAGCCATTGTTGAATGTCAAACCGTCACTGCCGCAGCAGAGCGCTTATCACTTAGTCAATCCGCCGTCAGTCGACTATTAGCCAGTTTAGAACAACGAATTGGCTTTCAACTTTTTATTCGTAAACGAAATCGCTTGGAGCTTAGCAATGAGGGAGAAGCCTTCTATATTGAAGTCTCCAAAGTCTTTGATGCTGTATCAAGTCTCGATCACGCTGCGAATTCAATTCGCTCGCGCCATTTCGGGACACTGAATATTGCAGCGATGCCTCTTCTCTCAAACGCCTTTTTGCCCAGAATCTTAGCGGTCTTTTTAAAGCAAACGCCTAAAGTCAAAGTCGGGTTTAAAACATATCGTTCCGAAGAGGTGATTCAGCGGGTTCAAAGTCAAACAACAGACATTGGCTTTGCGTTTATTGATGAGTATCTCGCGGGTGTAAAAGCACAGAAAGTAGAATGCGAATGCGTCTGTCTTATTCCCTCCGATTCGCCACTGGCCAAACGATCGGTCATAGACATCTACGATATCGCGGGTCAAGTGCTCATCCGCCACGAAAAGGATATTACTCAGAGAAGAGTCGATGCATTGTTACGTCGCTATGACCTATCAACGATTGAGCAAATCGAAGTCTCACTGGCAAGCACCGCTGCAACCTTAGTTCGAGAAGGCGTCGGGATCGCGATCACTGATCCATTTACCGCTTACATGGAAAGCGAGCACCCAAAGGTCGTAATGAAACCACTAGTATTCGGCCTGCCGTTTGAATTTGATATTCTCTACCCTTCGTTAAAGCCCATTCACCGAAATGCGGAACAGTTCATTGAGCAATTCATGTTACAAGCTGACGCGATGAATATTCAGCTCAAAATCGGGCCAATGCGAAACCTCAATGAATATGATTCTGAGTAAGTTCACAGTTACAGAGATGCCAGACTACTTTGGTGAAATCAATTTATACTAATAAAGTCAATGCCTTGAGATAACACTAGTCGCTCATCATTCCTTTTTTGCATACTAGTCTCCAGCTTAATCATTGGCGACGAATATGCCTTCTTCCTTAAGCTCTCAACCAGAAAAACAAAAATCAATAAGGAAGAAATTATGAAAACGCGCGTCTCTGTGATTGGCTCCGGTAATGCTGGATTAACAGCTGCCTATCACTTTACCCTACAAGGTGCTGATGTCTGCCTCTATGGCTCGCCAGGTTTTGACCATCCTCTGGCAGACATAGAACAACGAGGAGGGATCTGTGCACTTGAAAGCTTTAATGACGTTGAACTGACTTACAGTGGCTTTCAGGTGTGTGACAAAATCAGCCGCGATCTGGCAGAGACAGTCTCATATGCCAACTTACTCGTCTTACCGGTTCCATCATTTGCGCAAGAGCCACTCTTTACTCAAATGCTGCCTCATTTACGTGATGGCCAAATTATCATGCTTATGCCAGGGAATTATGGCTCATTAGCGCTAAATCGAATTAAAAATGAACAAGGGTTTGCCCATTTAGATATCACTTTTGTTGACGCAATCTCGATTCCCTGGGCAACTCGAATTGTTGGGCCTGCAGAGATCGCTATTTTAGGCATGAAAGAGCACCTTCCTGTCGCCGCTTATCCTGCAAATCGAACGGAAGAGGCTATTGCAGCCTTACAAACTGTGATGCCATTACCTCTAACAAGGCTTAGTAATGTCATTGAAGCCGGATTAGAAAACATCAACTTTGGCGGACATCCATTACTAACAACACTCAATATTGGCTTACTAGAAAACTTCGATGGCCAATTCAATTACTACAAAGATTGCTGCTCAGTTTCAACAGCAAAAGCGGCAGCAGTAATGGAGTCAGAACGTCAATCCATAGGCAAAGCGCTAGGATTACAACTGTTGCCTGAGCTTCAAGCAATGAATGCCCTTTACGGTATGAAATGTGAAAGTGTTTATGAGGTTAACCGCACTTCAGAAACCCACGGCAAACTGAACAGCGCACCCAACTCAGCCAGCAACCGATACATCACGGAAGATGCCGCTTACCTTCTCGTCCCTTGTTACGAGCTCGGTAAACTGGTCGGTATTGACACACCTATGGTGACATCTTGTCTGCACATCGACAATGCGTATAACGAGACCAATTATTTCGAATCTGGAAGAACATTAAAAAAAATGGGACTTGGCGATATGTCCGCTCAACAAATCATGGAATTCGTTAGCTAACGTGAAGGAACAGCTTTTGGGCTAAATCCGACCAATGGGGCTTCGGCCCCATAAGAAATAAAAGGACATCGTAATGACAAAATTTAAATTCCCTTCTGCCTACACAATTTTGATGATACTGACCGTACTAATGGCCATTTTAACTTGGGTTATCCCGGCCGGTCAGTACCAGATGGAAACCAATGAAACACTAGGCCGTATGGTGCCAATGGTTGGTACGTATCAAACCGTTGATTCAAACCCTCAAGGTATCGTCGATATTTTAATGGCACCAATTCAAGGCTTCTATGACCCAGGTAGCTACGTGGCGCGTGCAGTGGACGTCGCCCTATTTGTATTGGTTATCGGTGGATTTTTGGCTGTAGTAACCCAAACCGGCGCGATTGATGCTGGCATCGCCGGAACCATGAAACGCCTATCAGGTCGCGAGAAATGGATGATCCCTATACTAATGGGGTTGTTTGCGCTGGGTGGTACCGTTTACGGCATGGCGGAAGAAACTATTCCTTTTTACGCTCTGCTGATACCTGTAATGATCGCAGCAGGCTACGACAGTATCGTTGGCGTTGCTATTATCATGGTTGGTGCTGGTATTGGCTGTTTAGGCTCTACTATTAACCCTTTTGCAACTGTCATTGCCTCTAACGCAGCTGAAATCAATTTTATGGAGGGCTTTGCTCTGCGTGCCGTGATCCTTGTTCTTGGTTGGATCGTTTGTGTTATCTATGTCATGCGCTATGCAGAGAAAGTGAAAAATAACCCTGAGCTTTCAATCGTCGCTCACCAGAAAGAGTCAAACTTAGAATATTTCCTGCACAGTAAAAAGCAAGAAACACCAGAACTAAACAACACACGTAAAGCGGTACTGGCTATCTTCGGTTTAACTTTCGCCGTTATGATGTGGGGCGTATCCGCAGCAGGATGGTGGATGGCTGAACTCTCCGCTCTATTTCTTGGCTCAAGCATTCTTGTTGGCTTCGTTGGCCGGATGTCAGAAGTTGAAATTACCGACAGTTTTGTAAACGGAGCGCGCGATCTTCTGGGAGTGGCCCTGATCATCGCTATTGCTCGTGGCCTTGTGGTCGTCATGGATAACGGCAACATAACCCACACCATTTTGCATTACGCGGAAGGCTTATTAGGTGGGTTAAACGAAATCGCATTCATCAATGCTATCTACTGGGTCGAAGCCGTGATGTGTTTGGTCGTTCCCTCTTCTTCAGGGCTTGCGGTACTCTCAATGCCAGTCCTTGCCCCACTCGCGGATTTTGCTGGTGTTGGCCGTGAACTGGTTGTCACTGCCTACCAATCTGCCTCTGGTTTACCAAACCTTGTGACACCGACATCGGGCGTGGTGATGGGTGGTCTAGCCATTGGGCGAGTCGCCTACTCATCTTGGCTAAAATTCATTGGCCCATTGCTTGGCGTGCTTTGTACCATGATCATGATTCTTCTAAGTATTGGTGTTGTGATCAGCTAATCTGACTGAAGTATACACCCAACAGCAACGTCAATTAGCTGTAGATTAAAGTTCATCTCTGGGTTGGCTATCCCCTTTAGAGATGAACTTTGTTTGTTCAACCATCCATGAATAGTGACAAAGTTGCATATTGAGTTGCTGATAGATTGATTTAACGCGGTCTTAAGAAAGAGAAACAGCGCTAAGGTGCTCTGCTCCAGTAGAACTGGACGCTTAACTAAGCAACTTTCCGATACCAAAAGTTATCCACATTTTTCTAATTTTAGTGATTAATGTAAGAATATTTTGCCCCAAACCTTTCTAGCACAAGAATCATGACTCATTTCTTTTGTCATAAATTGGCCTGTTTTTGGGGCTCTTCTCCGCTTTGATGAGTCTGATTCCCATGTACATCAATCTCTATCATACTGATTATTAATATATTTATAGTTGGTATGTTAGAGCTGTATTTTGACTTATTCTATTTCTGGTCTTTTACG
>NZ_SJFM01000006.1:0-150314 GCF_029478545.1 Vibrio sp. 1180_3 | reverse complement strand
TATCACGCTCAATGTCGTGCATCTGTTCGAGTTGCAGTTTCTGTTGAGGAGTCAGTGTGATTTTCATGGTTTGTAGCATGATCCTGATTCTATTGAAAATCAAGCATCTTCAATGATCACGGGTATAGAACTTTCTGATAAGGGTGAAAGTTGTGCTTACTTGGGAAATATAAAGTTAGATCAGCAAGTAGCGGAGTCGCTTGGACATACATCCTCCTCCGAGGCTAATGTTTGTAATAAAAATAATATAAATCTTGCGATTGAGGGTTTTCAAAAACTTGCTGCACAAGGCGATTTGCGTGCTCAATATTTTTTACTAAAACAGCAACAGTTAGACCAATCAAAAGAGACTAGGGCTCAGTATATTCAAGAGGTGATTTGCTTTTCTCAAGCACATTATTACCAACCCTTAATGGACTATGTGAATACCATTTTAATTTATTCGCCGAGTAAAAATAAGTCTGAATCCAAAACCGTAGAGCAGTACCAATTAGCCATCGATTTGTTAACAATTGCTGCCAATAATAATTATATACCTGCCATATATAAATTATCCTTCTTGTTAAAGGATACAGCACAGAAAGAGAGTGAGAGATTAATAAATATAGCTTTAACACTGGGTTCTACAAGCGCAGTGAAATATAAATATCATCGTTCTAATAGAGGCAGTGAAGATGAATATTTCTATAATGCTCTCTATAAAGGCTTGTCAGGACAATATGCTTTTGATGTTCATACTTTGAATGAAGAAGAAAAAGCAAAGATAAATGAAAAAGTTAAGTTATTCATGAGTGACATAACGCCAATGGTATATATCGATGGTTTCACTAGCAGTGATGACTGGGTGGATTGATAACTATCATGACGCTTTATCTTAATCGACTTGTCCGTCTTGTCTTGCTGCTGAGCGTTATGGTTGGGCTGGTGGCTTGCAAGCCTAACCCACAAGACGATATTGCCCTATTTCAGCCATTTATTACCGAGAATGTTAATAAAAAATCAGCTGACCCTTATATTTCGAGCACCGTAAAACCGGGAGATAAGATGTATGACATATTGGTCAATATTCAGCATGGGAAATGGAGTGTAGCAAAGAGTGGATTACTGGGTCTAATCGAAGAAGGAAATTCTGATGCTATGTTGTGGTACGCAAAAATGATACTTTTAGATAATTATAAGAGACCCGAAGTTACCAATTTAATTTTTAAATCATTAACCTTGGGCAATCCATACGCAGCTTTAGCCATTTCAAAAAATAGCCTTGCTTGCGCTTATTTAGGGTCGGGTTCATTAGATAGTCAGGTTGTTCAATCGTTAGGAATTAGTGATCCTAATTCAGCTCAACTTTGCACAGAATATAATTTTACAAAAGCCATCGAGCTTTTCAAACCTCTTGCTGCGCAAGGCGATTTGCGTGCCCAATATTTTTTACTAAAACAGCAACAGTTAGACCAATCGAAAGAAACTAGGGCTCAGTATATTCAAGAGGTTATTCGCTTTTCTCAAGCACATTACTACCAACCGTTGATGGATTATGTCAATACCATTTTAATTTATTCGCCGAGTAAAGGTAAGTCTGAAGCTAAAACACCAGAGCAGTACCAATTAGCCATCGATTTGTTAACGGTTGCGGCCAATAATAACTATATTCCTGCCATAAATGACTTAGCTTTTTTCTTGAAGGAAACTGAAAAGGATGAGAGCAATAGATTATTGGATGCAAGTTTGAAGCTTGGCTCTACAAGTATCGTGGAGTATAAATACCATCGTTCTAATGAAGGAAGTGAGAATGAGTATTTCTATAATGCTCTCTATAAAGGTTTATCAGGAGAGTATGCTTTTGATGTTCATACTTTGAATGAAGAAGAAAAAGCAAAGATAAATGAAAAAGTTAAGTTATTTATGAAAGATATTACACCAATGATATATATCGATGGTTTCACTAGCCGTGATGACTGGGTGGATTGATAACCGACGACAGCAGTACTTAGACTCACTTCTCTGCGCCCCATTTGGGGCGTTTTACTATTTATTTGGATCCTACCTATCAACCTCATATACACTGATCACTTATTTTCTTAACGGGATACACTGCTATGATCACTGCTCTCTATGCCATTATCCTGACGGCAATACTGATTTGGCTGGCTATTGAAGTCATCAAACAACGTCGTGCTAACCAAGTCAAATACGCCGATGGTGGTGTGCCAGCATTGCAGTTGGCGCGTAGTGCGCAGGGTAATGCGGCTGAATATATTCCTATCACACTTATCTTAATGGCGTTATTGGAAGTTAATGGTGCCAGTGTGTGGTGGATTCATGGCGTTGGTATGGCGTTCGTGATTGGTCGCATATTACATGCAAAAGCCATTTTGAGTGACCAATTAAAAGGGCGTATTGCGGGCATGAAATTAACCTTTGCTGCAATGGTTGCATTAATGGTGCTCAACCTCATTTACCTGCCGTTTGATAAAATTCTAGGTTAATCACTCATTCCTGCAGGTTAGGATGTGGTTTGCCTTGGTAAGCGGGCAATTCTCTACGCAATCCTTGAAATGTGGCAAAAGCGCTGTTGACGGAAAGCTTATTCACTAGCCAATCTGGTAATGCCCCTCCTGGGTTGGCGAAGGCGATGTAGTCAATGTGCGTCATGCCATCGGTTAGTTTCTGCAGTGTCCAGTTCGCTTTGACCTGCGTAATTCGAATATAACCACTTTGCTCTGGCAAGTAATTTGGTGCATCGTAGATTTCTAACCTTAATGCGCCTTCTTTCAGCGCATATTTTGAATATGTCACCATATCTCTGTCTTTGGCGGGCCAAGGCGCGGAAAATTGTGTGTATACAACGTTCTCGTTTGCAGACAGCTGCTTAAGAACTTTGCTGTGGCTGACGTTATCTATCCACTTTGGCACACGTTCGCTATCTTCCAATAACAGCAAAAAAGCCGAATACGATGTCGGGACAAACATTTGGGTGCGGATCTCCACCAAACCATCGCTGTGATTCCGTGAGTGGAGGGTTATGCCATTATCCGTTTTTATAAACTGCCACTCTAAAGAGGGGGCAGCACTGGCGGTGATTGAAAAGAGCACGCACACCAACGACATCCATTTTGTCATTCGTTTATCCCTTTTTGGTTAACGCAGCAGTATTGAACGCAGTGGTGTTTTTTCTATTCCTATTACCAGTAATAGAGTAAAGATTACGGTGCCAGTAAACACAAACAAATCTCTCATGCCATCTTGTAGTGCTAATATTCCAGCGATATTCATCATTGAAATAGCGACAAGGAGGTGGCTGACATAGACACCTAAAATACGCTGTGAAAGTGCAAAAACCCAAGGCGAGTTGCCCCAGTTTGGTTTGGCTAATAAGAGTAAAAAACAGCCTGTTGCCCACAATGGTGTCGTAAATAGGTAGTCATTGGCATTAAAGAGTTGGTCATGGGGATGTAAGGCGTAGGCTTCGGCCAAATGCATGAGTAGGCCTAAACCAAGCATGACGCATGCTTTCGCAGCACTAAGTTGATAGGCGTGTTGACGAATCATGAAGCCGATGCTGACCAATAAGGTGCTAAAAAAAGGACCATTACGAGTAAAAAAGGGTGCACTTAATTCAGTGACTGTTTGATAACTGCCCGCCAGTACACCGTATATATAGAGCGCTACAGCAAGCGGGATAATCAAATTGGTTCGTTTGGTTTGTAGCAACCAAGCCAAAATCGCCACCGCGAAAATGAGTGCAGGAATAAACCATAAGTGCACTAAACCACCTTCAAGTAGGGCGTCGAATGGGCTACTCAACCAATAATCCCAATAGCCAATTCGCTCAGTTAAATAGCCGTCTTGAGCAACGGTTGGCCAGTTAAATGGTACTAATAAGCAGATCACGCTCCAAATAACCCATAGGCGAAATAAAGGTCGAGCATAACGTTTTAAAGTGACAATCGGGCTTGCGACCAATTTAGGTTGAATTAAATAACCAGAAATTAAGAAAAACAGGGGTACAGCAAAGCGCGTCAGCTGATTGAAGACATAACCAAACCAAGGTTCATCCTGATAGGTAAAATAGGAAAGAAACATTTGGCAGTGTAGGGCAATAACGGCCAGAATCGCAATGACTCGGCCAAGTTCCAAACTCGCAATTTTTTGAGAAGAAGACATAACTGACATCGGTGAAAAATAATAAACCTAACGCTACCCGTCATCGCCATTAAAATACTAGTAAAACTTAATATTTCTTTGAATAATCAGCATTTTATTTTTTGATTTGTGAGCGCAGGCTAGTATTAAATTAGTTGTAAGCTCGACAGTACAAAAATGCCTAGCGTGCAGGTGAACAGTGAAAATACGGTTGTCAGTGCAATGATGTTAGCGGCCAATGTTGCGTTACCTCCCATAGCTCTTGCCATTACATAACTGGCAGCGGCGGTGGGGGAGGCACTCATCAAAAATATTAAACCAAGTTCTAGCCCTCTAAACCCAAAAAATAGAGCACCAGAGGTGATCAACAAAGGGGCTAACACCAGTTTGTAGCCAGTAGCAAACCAAGCAGGAGCTTTATCACTTCTCAACGAGCCAATATTTAGAGATCCACCAGTACACAGTAGTGCCAACGGCAGCGTCATGTTGGCGAAATACTGGCCGGCATCGGTCACCATTTTAGGGATTGGCAGTGAAAGAGAATAGCAAATAACACCTAGCAAAATACCGATAATCAGTGGGTTTTTGGTTAAGGTTTTGGCGATAACTCCCGCCGCTTTAATGCCAGTACTCTCACCTCGTGGAGTTAGGGCGATCACCGCTTGAATATTGTAAAGCACGGTCGTCGCGGCAACATAAATCGCCGCTAAGGCTAGGCCAGGCTCACCATAGGCATTGGCCACATAAGCAAGAGCAATAATCGCGGTATTGGCACGAAAGCCACCTTGGATGATCACCCCATGATCTTCTGAGCGATGAAAAGTTTTCTTGGTACACACCACCGTGAATAAGAAAAACAAGAAATTAGCAGATAGCCCATAGATTACCAACGTCGCGCTTGAAGCAAAGTCATGCTCAGACTTGACGATACTCAGAAATAGCATCGCAGGTAGTGTGACTTGAAAAACGATGCGTGAGGCAACATCAATGAAGTTGTCGTTAATCAACCCTGTGAGCTTAAGTATCACCCCTAGTACCAACATCAAACAGATTGGGCCTGTAATAGATGCTGAAAACAGAAGCTGTTCGATAATACCTGCCATATCAATCCCTTGAAGTTGATCACAACCGAACCATTTTTCCACATGTCGCGAAGACTTAAAAATAGAATTTGCAGCATTTCAAGTTTTATTCAATGCTTTCAATATGATCTCTAGGCGTTGGTGGCTCGTAATAAACCGTTTATGGAATATAAATACCTGTAGTGGCAGATAAGTGCGTGGAGAAGGGTTAATGCAATTTGAAACGGTTCGCTTGATTCTTGGTGATCAACTCAACAGTGAACATTCTTGGTTTCAGCAGGTTGACGATAAGGTCCTCTATTTGATTGCAGAACTCAAGCAAGAGAACACATACGTTACTCATCATGTGCAAAAAGTGTGTGCTTTCTTCTCGGCGATGAAACAGTTTGCGCAAGAGAAGCAAAGTGAGGGGCACCAGGTGTTGCATTTAACGCTTGATGATACTCAGTCATTTGCCGACCTTGATCAAATGCTTAAGCATTACGTGACTAACGTGGGGGCGAGTAAGTTTGAGTACCAACGCCCAGATGAATACCGCTTACTGGCTCAAATGGCCAACTTGAAGATTACTGATGTAGTGATACGTTGTGTCGATAGCGAGCATTTTCTACTGCCGTTTGAGGAGATTGAGCAGCAGTTCCCGCAGGGTAAACATGTCATGATGGAGTATTTTTACCGTCGAATGCGCAAGCGCTTCGATATCTTGATGCAAGACGGCAAACCTATGGGCGGGAAGTGGAATTATGACGCCAACAACCGCAACAAGTTAAAAGCGAACGATATCGAACTACTTCCTCAACCCATGATATTTAGACGGGATGTTGGGCATATTACTGAACGGTTAAAGCGGCATAATATTCACACCATTGGGTCATTAAATGGTGAGTTGATCTGGCCAATTAATCGCTGTCAAAGTTTGTCTTTACTTGCCCACTTTTGCCAAGTTTGTTTGCCGTTGTTTGGCCGCTTCCAAGATGCAATGTTCAGTCAACATCAGGCTAAATGGAGCCTTTACCATAGCCGGTTGTCTTTCTCGCTCAACACTAAATTATTGCACCCCAAAGAAGTGATCACGGCATCACTTAACGCCTTTTACTCTAACCCTGATATTGATCTCTCTCAGGTTGAAGGGTTCATTCGGCAAATTCTAGGCTGGCGTGAGTACATTCGGGGTATCTACTGGGCGAACATGCCCAATTATCCGAAGAAAAATGCGCTGGATGCGAATAGAAAACTGCCAAACTTTTTCTGGAATGGGCAAACCAAGATGGCGTGTATGCACCATTCAATCGAACAGTCGTTAGACTACGCTTACGCCCATCATATCCAGCGCTTGATGGTGACCGGAAATTTCTGTTTGCTCTCGGAAATCAACCCTGATCAAGTCGATGAGTGGTATCTCGGCATTTATGTCGATGCAATAGAGTGGGTAGAAATGCCCAATACTCGGGGGATGGCACTGTTTGCCGATGGAGGAATTGTTGGCACTAAACCTTATGCGGCAAGTGGGTCTTATATCAACAAAATGAGTGATTACTGCAAAGGTTGCCACTATGACCATAAAGTCCGTAGCGGAAAGGGTTCATGCCCGTTTAACAGCCTCTACTGGCGGTTTATGGATAAGCATCAAACACGCCTTGCGAGCAATCCTCGTATCGGGATGATCTTTCGTTCATGGGACAATATGGAACATGAGCAACGTACAGCGATTTTGGATACGGCGGAATATTACATCGCGAATTTGGAGAATTTGTAATGGAAATTGTGATCGTAGGTGGCAATGGTGGTATTGGTTTAGCGATGGTACAAGAGGCTGTGGCTCGGTTTCCAGATACGCAGATCCAAGCCACATATCGTCGCACTCAACCTGATTGGCACCATCAGCGAGTAACTTGGCATCAACTTGATGCTAGTGTTGAAAATGAAGTAGAAGCGCTGAGTAAGGCACTGAATGATGTTGACTGGGTCATTAACTGCGTGGGCATGTTGCATACTCAAGAAAAAGGACCAGAGAAAAGTCTTAATGCATTAGATGGTGATTTCTTTCAACAAACCATGGCAGTGAATACATTGCCGACTGTTCTGCTAGCAAAGCACTTCACCCCAATACTTAAACGCAGTATTGCACCGAAATTTGCGACCATTTCTGCCAAAGTAGGTAGCATCTCAGATAATCAGCTAGGTGGGTGGTACAGTTATCGCGTTTCAAAAGCCGCGCTGAACATGTTCCTAAAAACCATGTCGATTGAATGGCAACGCATGGTTAAACATGGTGTGGTGCTAGCACTTCATCCTGGTACAACGGATACCGCTTTATCCGCGCCATTTCAGGCTAATGTTCTTACGGGGAAGTTATTTACGCCGCAACGTGTCGCCCATGATTTGATTGGCCTAATAGAGAAAGCCAGCGTGCAAGATAGTGGCTCATTTTGGGCGTACGATGGAAAGTCGCTGCCATGGTAGTACCTACACGCTGAAAGCGTTGATGTGAGTTCTTAGTACAACTGAGCAGAGCCAAATGTTAGACTGACCTTCTATTTCATTTAGTAGTTAAAAGGTAGTGCTATGAACCCGATTCTTGCGATGTTGAAAGAGAACAATATCAGCGATGAGCAGATCAACGAGCTTTTCCAAACATTGACCCAAAATCCGTTTGCTGCGATGGCGACCATCAGCCAACTGGGTTTACCTCAAGATAAACTTCAACTGTTGATGGGGCAGGTGATGCAAAACCCAGCTTTGATTAAAGAAGCGGTACAAGAGCTAGGGTTGGACTTCTCAAAAGTCGAAGAAGCTAAAGAGCGACTTCAAAAGTAAGTCTACCGACAATGCAATCGTAAGAGGTCGTCAACCGGATATGTTTTGACGACCTTTTTTGGCCTTAAAATATTAGGAGCGTTTGATTTTAAGGCGCAAGGAGAAATAGAGTGAGTGAGAAAATCTACTTTAATACCTCAAGCAAATTTAGCTTGAAGCGCACGTTGGTCAATGTAACTACCCGTCTTCATCATACGGTTGCACCAGCCCATGCCAAAAAAGTAGCACGACGTTTGTTGCTTACACCTGCAAGGACTCAACCGAAAAACCAAGAGCCGCAAGGACTGGTAAAAAGTAGTGTGTTGTCACACGAAGGAACGCTCAAGACTTATCAATTGGGCACTGGACCAGTTTGGGTATTGGCCCATGGTTGGTCTGGGACTGCGAGTCAGTTTTACCCATTAATGGAACATATTGCTTCGCGAGGCTTCACGGCTTTGGCGTATGATCACCCCGCTCATGGAGAAAGTGATGGAATACATGGGCATATTCCTGCCTTCGTTGGCGGGTTAGAAACAATATTAGATAGTGTTGATAATGTAGTGGGTGTGGTCGGCCACAGTATGGGTACCGCAGCGGCTTTGGAATGTCGTCACAATAAAATTGCTCATACGCCAATGCTATTGATCGCACCAGTGCTCGATTATCTTGATAACTTGTTTGGTAGTGTGGCGAGATCAGGCTATTCCATGAAATTGTTTGAAGCCGTTGTTACTGAAGTTGAACAGCAATATCGTTATCCGATTCAGTCGATAGACCCCTATCAAAAATTGGCTCTGCGTGACTCCCAAACCATGATTGTTCACGACGAGCGTGATAAGTTCACCAAGTACTCCGTTTCCAAAAAAGCAGCACAAGAAATCGCGAACGTGTCATTGATCACGACTCAAAACCAAGGGCATGGACGTGTGATGAAGTGCCAAGAAGTGATGTTAGCTTTCGATCGCTTAATATAAGTCTTGTAAAAAATTGTTCGTTTTAAATACAATTCACGACAACGCCCCATGATTTATTGTTAGTTAAATGTTTTCTATTTATTTCAATATGTTAAATTGTTAACCATGCCTTTGATGTGGTTAACAATTTTGCAATGATTATTTATCTCCTTGTTTGAATCTATGTGATGATATTTATGCCAGTAGGCCCTCATAAGGAAAATAATAATGAATAGAAACGATAGTGTCCCTTTACCCTCCAATACCCGAGAATGGTTTTTTAACCGCAACAGCCTCATTATCCTAGCGGATATGGTGTTGTTCTTTTTGATGTACAACCACTTACCAGTGGAGCCTGATATTGCTTTGGGTATCAGTATGTTAACCTTTATTGCCGTGCTCTGGCTAACGGAAGCATTACACGTAACTGTGACAGCGATATTGGTACCAATCATGGCGGTCGTGTTTGGGGTTTTTAATACTCAAACAGCACTGAACAATTTTGCGAACTCAATTATTTTTCTATTTTTAGGGGGGTTTGCGTTAGCTGCGGCTATGCATCGCCAAGGTTTAGATAAGGTCATTGCCGATAAGGTATTGATTATGGCTCGTGGCCGAATGAGTGTTGCTGTCTTTATGCTATTTGGTGTGACAGCGGGCCTATCTATGTGGATCAGTAATACCGCTACGGCTGCAATGATGTTGCCATTAGTGCTCGGTGTACTGAGTAAAGTTGACCAAGATCGCGGCCACTCGACCTATGTTTTTGTGCTGCTAGGTATTGCTTATAGTGCCAGTATCGGTGGTATTGCAACAGTGGTCGGCAGTCCACCGAATGCGATTGCTGCGGCTGAAGTGGGTTTATCGTTTACAGATTGGATGAAATTTGGAGCGCCAACGGCAGCCATCATGTTACCGGTTGCGATAGCTATTCTCTATTTTGCGTTGAAGCCCGATTTGAACGGCGAATTTGAGTTAAATCGAACTCCGGTTGAATGGGATAAAGGCAAAGTGGTTACGCTAAGCATTTTTGCGTTAACGGTGTTTTGTTGGATTTTTAGTAAGCCATTGAATGCAATGCTAGGTGGGTTTGCTAAATTCGATACGATTGTTGCCTTAGGGGCGATTGTTTTGGTCAACTTTGCTCGCGTTGTGCATTGGAAAGATGTTGAAAAGACCGCAGACTGGGGCGTATTGCTATTATTTGGTGGTGGTATTTGTTTAAGCAATGTCTTAAAGCAAACTGGCACCAGTGTTTTCTTAGCGAACGAATTGAGTGCGTTGATTTCTCATTTTGGTCTGTTTTTCATTGTGCTAGTTATCGCTGTTTTCGTGGTATTTTTGACAGAATTTGCCAGTAATACCGCCAGTGCAGCATTGTTAATTCCTGTGTTTGCGAGTGTGGCGGAGGCTTTTGGTATTTCTCCCGTCATCTTATCGGTATTAATTGCTGTTGCGGCCTCTTGCGCCTTTATGTTGCCTGTTGCGACTCCACCGAATGCGATTGTATTTGCGTCGGGACATATAAAACAGAGTGAAATGATGCGTGTAGGAATGTTGCTCAATATTGCTTGTATCGGCTTACTGACCGTCATTGCGATGTTGTTCTGGGCATAATGACAAGGCGGAGTGTTATGCTCCGCCTAATAAATTAGGCTGTTGGGCGTTTTAACCCATAGATGGCGTGATCGACAATTCGGCCATTGAGATTTTCACTATTGGTAATTGTTCCTTCATAGCTAAAGCCTAAACGTTCCACCACCGTTCGACTTGGCCGGTTATCAACGGCCGTTGCTATTTCTACTTTATCAATCTCTAAGGTGTTGAATGCAATATCAGTAAGCATTTTGACCACCCGGCTAATAATGCCTTTTCCCTGCTCTTGTTGTGATAACCAATAACCAATAGTTACCTTGCTCAGGTTATAGTCAATCTGATTGAAGCTACAGTTGCCAACTAAGCGATCTTGATAAAAAATCGCACATGTCATGGCTTTTCCTTCGGCATAGTCGTGCAGTGATCTTTTAATGAAAGCCTGAAAATCTTGTTCTGTTTGACAGTGTGGCGGCCAAGCAAGCCATTGTGAAAGGTAATCTTGTTGTGAACGGACGAGTTCCACATAAAGAGGAGCAAATGAACTTTCTATTAGGGCGAGTTTGAGTTCGCTATCAATGCTAAGACTGAACATGATGACCATTTATCCTTATTATTTTTTTAAGGTTTTCATTTCCTTATCGGTACTATTCACGCTAGCAAAATTGCAACGGTTGATCCAGGCTGAACGCAAAAGATACTCACATTCTAGTTAAGGTTTGATTGGTGTCGGATGTTACCGTAAGCCGTTAGTTTTTAGCCATTAATCGATATGATAGAAAAACAAAGGTACGATGAGGCTAAAATATCGTAATCGATAGCTATAGAAATGATAATTTTAGTAGGCAAATTTTGCGTGTTGTAATGAGCTCCAGATAGGAGCTCACATTGAAGCGGCTATTGATTTACGTAAGCTTTGAAGCGCGCTTTGGTTTCCTCATCGGCTTTGTCGTACCAAAAATGCAGCATTTCTTCTGCTGCATTTTGTGCATTTTTAGACTGCGTAATCTCGTTCTGTAGCATCGTAACATTGGTGATACCGACGGCAGCAATACCGCCAGTTCGGTTGTAGTCATCAGCTTCACGGAAATAATCACGGTTAAACTGGAATCCATCCTTCAGCAGACGATCTTGTTTGATCTCAACCGCTTGACCATTTTTATCAACTAGCGACCACTGCATTGATTGAATGCCTTTTTGCGCTCGGTTGGCATCACGGTATTGAGGCATATCAAAACTCAATTTTGCATCTTTTGCTGTGAACTTCGCGATCACGACGTCGCTTTCGACGATGATTCGGTCATTACCCTGAGAAAAATAAGGTTCGTACTGAAATACGATTTGTTGTTCACCATCAGCAAGTTCAACGCTTTTTGTCGAGGAAAAGATACTACCAGCGGTATCAGGTTTCTTACCATTCACAACTAGCAGATTAATCGTATCGGGGATTTCAAGAGTAACAGTTGCCAGTGCTGAAGCACTAAACAGTATGGCTAAAGCACATGATAGAGGTTTTATTACGTTCATTATTTTTATCCTTGCAAGCGATATCATAAGAGGTTGCCGCTACTTAGTTTGAAAAGCAAGTCTCATGTGAAATAAGCCATTAAGTTTCTTCAAATTGTTACGTCTTTGCGTCAAGTGTGAGTCAAACAATAGAAGAGATCGAAAGAATTGGGTGCATATTCACATTCTAATAACTAACAATTGTCTATATTGGTTGCACCTGTAACCACCATGAGATAACGCTATGCGACAAATCCACTTGTTCGACAGCACGTTAGTGTTGTCACCGTGGTATAACCTCGATTACGGCTTATCGCTACTCAGCAAGCTTGATCACCTCGCCTAATTTCTAGCCAATTAACTCCCATTTCAAACTGATATGCCGCTAATGCGGTTAAATTTGATCATCTAAAGGAAATTAAGCATGAAACGTATTCCAGAACCTTTTCGTATAAAAATGGTTGAGCCTATCAAAATGACTACTTTGGCAGACCGTGAAAAAGCTTTAGAACTTGCTGGTTATAATCCATTTTTACTGCGTAGCGACGATGTGTATATCGACCTTCTGACCGACTCCGGAACTGGAGCCATGAGTGACAATCAATGGGCTGGACTCATGTTAGGAGATGAATCTTATGCAGGTAGCCGTAACTACTATAATTTGTGCGCTGCGGTAGAGCATTTCTTCGGCTATAAACTGACGGTGCCTGCTCACCAAGGACGCGGAGCAGAACAGATTTTGTTCCCAGCCTTGATTGAGCGAATGAAGCAGGTGCGCGGAGGCACAACCCCGGTATTTATCTCCAACTATCACTTTGATACCACAGCTGGTCACATTGAAATGAATGGTGGTAAAGCGGTCAATGTTGTCACTCATGAAGCTTTTGACACCACCACCCCCTATGACTGGAAAGGCAATTTTGACCTTGATAAATTGCAAACTACGATTGAGCAGTATGGCAGCGAAAATATCTGCGCCATTATTACCACCATCACGTGCAATAGCTCCGGTGGTCAGCCGGTTTCTATGGCCAACATGCGCGCAGTATATGAATTAGCTAATAAGCACGATATTCCGGTGGTGATTGACTCGGCTCGTTATTGTGAAAATGCTTATTTCATCAAGCAACGTGAAGTGGGTTATCAAGATAAAACCATGTTGGAGATCATTCGTGAAATGTACCAATACGGTGATATGTTGACGATGTCAGCGAAGAAAGATCCAATGGTGAATATTGGTGGTTTGTGCTGTATTCGTGATCATGAAGAGTTGTTCCAAGCAGTGAGAACACGTTGTGTGCCAATGGAGGGATTTGTGACCTACGGTGGCATGGCGGGTCGTGATATGGAAGCATTAGCACGTGGTTTATATGAAGCCGCAGATGAAGACTTTTTGCATTATCGCATTGGTCAAGTTGCTTATTTGGGGGAGCGATTGAAAGAAGCCGGAATTCCAATCCAATACCCTACTGGCGGACATGCAGTGTTTGTCGATGCGGCAAAAATACTGCCTCACATTCCGCCTGAGCAATTCCCAGCCCAAGTATTGTGCAATGAATTGTATTTAGAAGCGGGGATTCGAGCTGTTGAAATTGGCTCCTTACTGCTGGGGAGAGATCCTGTAACCGGAGAGCAAAAAGCCGCCGAGCTTGAATTGATGCGTTTAACGATCCCACGGCGTGTTTATACCAACGATCATATGGACTATGTCGCTGATGCCTTGATTGAAGTCAAGCGGCGAGCTGAACAATTCAAAGGCTTAACCTTCGAATATGAACCACCAGTGCTAAGACATTTTACCGCTCGTTTTAAACCGTTATAAAGCAATCTCTTGAGCCCTCAATGCGAGGGCTTTTTTGCAGTCAATTGATGATATTCCACTGCGCAATTAGACTTTGTTAGCGCAAAAAATTAAATTCATCTACCTTGCTATGTCAAAATTCTAATTTCCTGACTCAGAATTGCTTTTAAGATGTAACACGGTGAATCCTTCCTACAAATTTCTCATCATCACTCGTAAAGTGTTTTTATTCTTTTGTTAAAAAAAATAAGTCTCGTGAATACTGATGCTGATGTTCTTCAATGTCTTAGCTGAAGATCAGGTAAGTGAAACATTCAAGGAATGAGAGAAATAGATATGAATCGTATTACTTTGTGCTCTGCAAGTATTGCTCTGGCTCTGTCAGGAGCCGCAATAGCAGCACCAGCGACCCCTAGCGTTGACGTTTATGGGTCGAACAATCTACAGTTTTCTAAAATTGAATTGGCTATGGAAACCACGGCCGGTTACAACCAAATGGTCAAATATCATGACCAAGCGACCATTACGGTTAAGTTTAACCAATGGAGCGGTACCACTGGCGACACTTATAAAATTTATTTTGATGGGTTGGAAGTAGCTACTGGGCCGATTTCCGGCAGTCAAACCACCGCAAGTTTTGACTATGCACATGGCGGTTTGTATCAAATGGAAATAGAAGCGTGTGATGCTACTGGTTGTAGTAAAAGTTTGCCAGTTGAGATTACCATTGCCGATACTGATGGCTCGCATCTGAAGCCACTTGCGATGAATGTGGATTCAAACAATAAAACATACAATACCGATAAAAATACCGTAGTCGGCACGTATTTTGTTGAGTGGGGTATTTATGGTCGAGAATTCACGGTCGACAATATTCCTGCTGATAATTTGACCCACATTCTTTACGGGTTTATTCCTATTTGTGGTCCGAACGAATCGGTTAAATCTGTGGGTGGTAATAGTTACAATGCACTGATGACAGCCTGTAATGGCGTAAACGATTATGAAGTGGTTATTCATGATCCTTGGGCAGCATTTCAAAAGAGTTTTCCACAAGCAGGGCATCAATATAGTTCTCCGATCAAAGGAAACTACGCGATGTTGATGGCGCTTAAGCAGCGCAATCCTGATCTTAAAATTATCCCTTCGATTGGTGGCTGGACATTGTCTGATCCCTTCTTTGATTTCACCTCCAAAACGAACCGTGACACCTTTGTTGCATCGGTGAAGAAATTCCTTAAAACATGGAAATTTTACGATGGAGTTGATATCGACTGGGAATTTCCTGGTGGTGGTGGTCAAGCATCGAACCTAGGCGATCCGGTCAATGATGGTCCTGCTTACATTGCGCTAATGCGGGAATTGCGCGCGATGTTAGATGAACTACAAGCAGAAACAGGGCGCAGCTATGAGTTGACGTCAGCGATTGGTGTCGGTCACGATAAAATTGAAGATGTAAATTATGGTGAAGCTATCCAGTACATGGATTATATCTTCGCTATGACTTATGACTTCTATGGAGGTTGGAATAATGTCCTTGGCCATCAAACTGCTTTGTATTGTGGTTCGTTTATGCGCCCTGGTCAATGTGATGGGACGGGTACTGATGAAGCTGGTAAAGCTTACCCTGGCCCTGCTTATACTTCAGATAACGGCATTCAGTTACTTTTAGCGCAAGGTGTCCCTGCGAATAAACTCGTACTAGGAGCGGCGATGTATGGTCGCGGTTGGGAAGGAGTAACTCAAGCTTCAATGAGTGACCCGACAGACCCTATGACAGGTGTGGCTAACGGCAAGTTGAAAGGCTCGACGGCTCAAGGCGTGTGGGAAGATGGGGTGATTGACTACAAAGGGATTAAGTCATTCATGTTAGGACCAAACAACACTGGTATTAATGGTTTTGAGTATGGTTATGATGAGCAAGCCGAAGCACCTTGGGTTTGGAACCGCACCACTGGTCAGTTAATTACCTTTGATGATGATCGCTCAGTAAAAGCGAAAGGGGCTTATGTTCGCAGTTTAGGTTTAGCTGGTCTTTTCTCTTGGGAAATCGATGCTGATAATGGTGATATTCTCAACGCAATGCATGAAGGTTTAGTAGGAGGAAGTACAACGCCGCCAGCTAATCGCGTACCAACGGCTAATGCTGGTGTTGATCAAACCGTGATTGGGCCAGTCTCTGTGACACTGGATGGTCGAGCATCAAAAGACAGTGACGGTATGATTGCCAGTTATGTTTGGCAACAAACAGCGGGGTCAGCCGTTACGCTCACTAATGCTAATAGCGCTCAAGCTAGCTTTGAAGCTGCGAGCGTAACTCAAGCGCAAACTTTCATCTTTAAGCTAACCGTCACCGATGATAAAGGCGCAGAGGCCTCTGACTTGGTGAGCATTACGATCAACCCGAAAATTACAGAACCTGTAAATACAGCGCCTGTTGCTGTCGTGACAGCACCGAATAGCGTCAATGCTGGTGATGTTGTGATGGTTGATGCCGGCACCTCAAGTGATGCCGAGCAAGACCAACTGAGCTTTGCATGGGAGATTCCTACGGGGTTGAATGCGACAGTCCAAGGTTCAATTGTTTCTTTTGTGGCTGCTGAATATACGCAAGACACCACACTGAACTTCACGGTCACTGTCAGTGATGGGCAAGCAAGCTCTTCAGCCAGCGCTTCAGTTGTAGTGATAAAGAAAGCCTCTGGTGGAGAAACGTGTGACAACCTATGGGATAAAGGCTCGGTTTATACTGGTGGCAATCAAGTCTCTTGGGCCGGTAAGGTGTGGGAAGCCAAGTGGTGGACAACGGGTGAAGACCCGACAACAACCGGAGCTTGGGGGGTATGGAAGGAAGTCGGTTTAGCAAGCTGCTCCACAAACTAACGCCTTATTTTCTATTTAATTTGAGCCTCACCACTGTGTGAGGCTCTTTTGTTTATCCCTTTCCTTAATAATTACTTGTAATTCATCTATTTTGATATAGTGTTATACCTATGTATAACACTATATTGGTGTGGAATTGTGACAGATTGGCAAGATAACCAACCTATCTTCCGTCAGTTAGCCGACAAAATTACCGAGCAAATTTTGCAAGGTATTTGGCCGGAAGAGCACGCGCTTCCCTCGGTAAGAAGTGTCTCGGCAGATATGAAGATTAATCACCTTACGGTGATGAAAGGCTACCAACTATTGGTTGATGAAGGCATTGTTGAAAAGCGTCGAGGTCAAGGAATGTATGTGACGAAAGGAGCATTAGCGCAACTACAAACCAAGCAAAAGCAGCGTTTTTTACAACAGCAAATCCCAGAAATAGCAAGCACGCTCAAACTGCTTGAAATGCCGCTGGAAGACTTTATCAGTCAATTAAAACAATATATTGAAGGTGATCAATGAGCCCGTTAGTCGAAATTAAAAACCTATCAAAGCAATATGCGAAGCAGGGTGATACCCGCAATAAAGCGCTGCATGACGTCAGCCTTGAACTCCAAGCTGGACAAATTGTGGGTTTGCTTGGGCACAATGGTGCGGGTAAATCTACCTTAATCAAATCACTGCTTGGGGCGCATCATTATCAAGGTGATATTCGTATTCAAGGTCTAAACCCGATAGCGGATCGCGCCAAGGTGATGGCACATCTTTCTTATATTTCTGATGTCAACGTATTGCCTGATTGGATGACGGTTAAGCAGATCCTCCGGTATACCTCAGGTGTTCACCCGAGTTTTTCATTAGAAAAAGCAATGCAAGTATTGGCACAAACTAACATCCGTCTATCCAGTAAAATTCGTACCTTATCTAAGGGTATGAAAGTGCAGTTACATTTAGCCATTGTGATTGCCACTGATACTAAGGTATTGATTTTAGATGAACCGACGCTTGGACTCGATCTGATTTATAGAGATACTTTTTATCGCCATTTGCTTGAGTGGTTCCATGATGGTGAGCGAGCTTTGATTATCGCCAGTCATGAAGTCTCTGAAATTGAACATTTACTGACCGACGTGCTAATTCTGAAGCAAGGAAAAGTGGTTCTGCAAGATTCAATGGAGAGTATCAGCGAAGGGTATTTTATCCTAGAGGCCAATCAGTCACACAGTGATGCTATTCGATCGCTTCAGCCGTTGGCATTTGAGGTCAGTTTAGGCACGACGAAGTGGTTACTTTCCTCTGAATATCGTGGAGCAGTTGAAGGGTTTGGTGCCATTTACACTGTAAAACTTGCCGATCTATTTCTTGCTTTACAGAAGGAGAACGCATAATGCACGCCAGTATTTATATGCTTGAAAAAGAGCTCATCGAGAATAAAACGGTTACGCGTATTCCTTTATTCCTATTAGTGTGTGGGACGCTGTTGTTTGTTAGTTTATTGATGAACAATACACTACAACATAACCTATTTTTTGAAATGGAATTTGGTGGAGATGTCAGTGACATACATTTAGAGTTCGCCGATGATCTCAATATGTTCATCACCGCGAGCGTGGGCTTCATTTCATTGATGCTAAGTTCATTGTACTTCCCCAAAACATTTCGTAAAGAGCGCAAAGAAGGCAGTTCGATGTTTTGGCGTAGCATGCCAGTGAGCAACACAATGACTCATGTGGTCAAAATCGGCTTCGGTCTATTTTTGATCCCTGTTATCTGTTCTGTGCTGGTGGTGTCTGCTGATATCATGTTGTGGCTGCTAAACTTTGCAACCGACGACCGTCTTGCATTGCTGTTTGAACAACGCTCATTATGGTATGCGTTTCAGCATTGGTTTAGTTATGTTGGCATTATGTGGGTTATTGGGGTGTGCATGATCCCGCTAGCTTGTTTTACCTTATTGATTTCACAACTCTTCAATTCACCGCTATTGGTGATATTTGTTGGGGGTTATGCACTAAAATGGCTATCTATAGGGGCGTTCAATACGGACATGGTCGGTGATTTTTACCATGCAATTTTGAATTTACCACTGCAACTGCTGACATCATCTAACATCAGCATGATACTCGAACAAGTTGGGTTGGGGAACTTAGCGGTTTATTTCGGAATTGGTTTAGTCAGTTACTGGGCCAGTCACAAGCTCTACAGTACGGATGAGTTATCAGTGACGTCGTTATGGGCTAGATAAAACCAACTGATATCGATTATGTATAGTTTTATGTAAAGGAGCATTTGTGGCTCCTTTCTTTTTATTTACTAACCTCACAAAATTCATTTTATTTGTACTATTACACTCAACAAATCTGCTTGTCTGCCGCTACCTATTCTAAGCTGTGTATGACATTGTATTTAATTTTTTAGCCTAAATGATGAATATCTAGAGTACGTCAAATTTATTTCGAGGCTAAAAATTATAATGCTCAATAGGTTGAGAGCTTCTGTCGGCCATACTAAAACTACTATTTCAAATAAATAGGTCTTCCTATGTTCAAAAATTTATCTTTAAAAAACAAGCTGGCGATTTCAGCCAGTGCTGCCATTATCCTAGGGGGAGTGTTAGTTGAGGCACTGTCATATAAAGCTGCATTAGAGCGTTTAGATGTTGACGTTGAACAACGATTACAAAGTACCACCACATCGTACAGCCAATATGTAACCGATTGGTTGGTTTCAAAAGAACGTTCACTTACCTCTCTTTCTCAGGAGACAGAAAAAAACGCCATTGTAACCCACTTGAAACAAGTTCGTGATTCAGGCGCGTTTGATAACGTTTTTTTAGCGTATCCCGATGGCTCACAAGACAATGCGAACGGAGTGGTACTGCCACCAGGCAACGATGACCCACGTCAATGGGGTTGGTACACCAATGCTAAAGCTAACCCGTCAAAAGTCTTTATGGATAACCCAACCGTTGCCGCTGCAACTGGCGCGAATGTTGTTTCTTTGGGTAAGGCGTTGAATCTACATAGCGATCAAGTTGTGCTTGGGGCTGATGTAGAAATTACTGATATTCTTAATACCATGAAGCAAGTTATCCTGCCGGGTGAAGGCTACATGTTTATCGCTAATGACCAAGGGAATATTTTCACCCACAGTAATACCAAACTGCTGAACAAAAGTGTTTCTGAACTTGGGTTGAGCTTTGCTGATATCCAAAAAGCGCTTTCAATACAAAGTGATTTGGCGATCACCATTAAAGGTGATGATTATGTGTTGTATGCCAGACCGGTTGATGGAACAAAACTTAGTACAGTGGCTGTAATTAATCATGATTCTTTAGTTGCTCCCTTGTTTGACGCCATTTTAGGACAGCTACTGGTGACCGCTATTGTAGTTATTTTATGTACAGTGCTATTTAATTTGCTTTGTAACGTATTGTTCCGCCCGCTTAACAACGTTTCTCAAGCTTTGGGGCAAATTGCTAACGGTAGTGGTGATTTAACTCAACGTATTGAGGTAGAGAATAATGACGAAGTCGGCGAACTTGCGAAAAATTTCAACACGTTTGTGGCAAGTTTACAGCAACTGATTGGGCATATTCGCCAACAATCACAACAATTAACCGAGCAGTCAGAGCACGGTGCACACCGCGCCAATCAGTCGGCATCTGAACTTAGTCATCAGCAGCAAGAAGTGGTGATGGTAGCTACAGCAGTCACTGAAATGGCATCAGCAACACAAGAAATTGCGTCACATGCTGAGCAAACAGCGCAAGCAGCGCAAGACTCTGCAACTAGCACTAATAATGGTCATGCTCTGGTTATTCAAACCAAAGGTTCGATCAATGATTTGGCTAGCTCTGTCAATGAAGCAAGTACCGTTATTGCGGCGCTTAATCAACATGCTCAAGAGATTTCAACCGTATTGGCAACCATTCAGGGCATCGCAGAGCAAACTAACCTGCTTGCTTTGAATGCGGCGATTGAAGCGGCACGAGCAGGAGAGCAAGGGCGTGGTTTTGCTGTGGTTGCGGATGAAGTCCGAGTACTTTCACAGCGTACCCATACTTCTACCGAAGAAATTAAGTCAACCATCGATACGCTACAAGAAACCACCAAGCGCGCAGTGGCGTTGATGCAAAGTAGTTCGACATTAGCATCGAATTCAGTTGATGATGCAGACAAGGCATCTCATGCATTAGAGGAAATTAATACCGCTGTTGCGTTGATCAGTGATATGGCAACTCAAATAGCAACCGCAGCCGAAGAGCAAACTCACGTAACCAGTGAAATCACACAAAATGTGACTTCGATAAAAGACGTGACTGAGCAGCTAGTCGTCGGCGCTGAAGATAGCTTGAGTCAATCCAATGAACTCAAGCAGCAAGCTGAAGAGCTCAGTGCCAAGGTGGCGACCTTTAAACTTTCTTAGTCATGTTGATGACAAACCAAAACGATGCTTCGGCATCGTTTTTTTTCGATTGAAAATTGAGCTAAAGATCAGATTTACCCTACAAACCCATCCCAATCAACAAGTATAGAATGTAATCAGTTGAATATGTAAAACCTTTGTTTCTGGCGATGGAACTCTTTTAAATCGGGTGATGTGGGCTCTTTTCACTTCGTTTTTCTTGTTTTCTCACTCAGTGAGAAAGTGGCTCTGTTATTCAACGCAAATTCTCGCTATATAAGAATCATAGTTGAGGTGTGTGATGAATGGAGCTAAAAAGAAAACATGAATGAAACAAAACTCTCAGCCAACCAAGTTAATGAAAAGTCACTGCAATTGTTAATGCAAGTGGCAGTTAATGAAGAACCTGTGTCGGCAAAAGTATTGAGCGAGCAGTTACAAGTGCCGCTAAGTAGCTTGTATCGCCACCTTAAAATTTTAAAAGAGTGGAACCTGATTGAAGAAAGTCCTCATGACAAGACGTTAATCATAGGTTCTGCTGCACTGCTGCTGATGCGTAGTTATGAAACGAGCCAACATAATCTTGATGCCGTTGATGCGGTGTTAAGTCGGCTGCAAAAGCAAACCAGTGAAATGGCGGCCTACATGGTTCCGGTTGGTTACCGAGCCTTGTGTGTGAGCCAGAAAGAAAGTATGCAGGCGCTTCGATGCAGCTTCGTCCAGGGTCAAAGTCAACCCCTGCTTCGAGGTGCCTCATCTAAAGTTATGTTGGCGTATTTACCGGCTCAACGCTGCGAGAAAATTCTTCGTTATTTCGGTGAAGAACATCGTATGGAGAAATGGCAGGCTGAGTTGGAGAAAATACGTCGTAATGGGTACGCCGTCAGTACGTCGGAAATTGACCCTGGCGTGTCAGGTATTAGTGCCCCGGTAATGAAAGGGAGTAAGTTGATCGGCGCAATTTCGGTAATGGCTCCAGCCCATCGAGTTGAAGCCAATAAGCAACGGATCATCTTACATGTATTACAGGCAGCAAGAGCGTTGCCACCAGAAAGGTAATTCACAATGCTAAGTTTATTCAAACGCTATCGTATGGCTAGAACGCCAAATCAACACGTACACCCATTCACATTCATGACCTTGTGTGAACGTGTTAAGCCGATGTCTCAAGTAGAGTTTGAATTTGCGCAGCAGAGCTTAGAATTTTCTTCCGATTGGCTTTATCAGCATCAAGCAAACGGCTGTTACTCTGATGCGGGTCATATGGTGGTGCAAAATAAAAATGCAGCCGGTTTTCAAGACAGTCTATATCAGCATTTGGCCGCTCGTTCATTGCCGGTTGTTCTCTCTAACTGTCATGAAACCTTACTCAATGCCTTGCCGGTAATGGCGTTAGACGATCAAGAAGTTGGTCTGATTAACATTGGACATCGATTTGATCTCAAACAGACGCTGGATTTACAGCTCGGTTCGGTTTTTCATTTTGCCTTGACTCGCTATAGCAATACTCGTCTTTTTTGTTTAGGAATTGATGAAACTTTGCAGGCAAATCAAGTAGTGGAATATGCCGAAGATCTTGGCGTCAATTGGTTAACTCTAAGTGAATGCAGTTTTCGTTTCCGTAATAACTTAAAAGCACAGCTAGCGAGTTACATTGAACATTGTGATCAATTGATCATTAGTATTGATCTTGCGTCGCTTGTTTCGACGATGGGCGTTGATGAGAATCATGCGCTTGATAATCAAATGGTGCTAAGAACGTTAAGACAATGTGTTTTATCAGGAAAAGTAAAGCTAATTCAGTTAGTGGGAGCAAAGGATAAGCTCATTTATTCTAGACAGACGAAAGAGATTTTCGATGAACTTTTCGCCTTGTCGCCCGAAATTACGCATGTGGCTTAGGAGAACACTTTTCTTAACCATCAATATTATGCTGATAAGTCAGTAAATGATCGACAGCGATGTCGGATGTATTTGGCAGCACGATTTCTAATTTGACCGCGGAGACTTTGAATTCCGGTATTTTCGCGTGAGGGTCGGTGGCACTTGAAGTCAGTTTATTTGCGGGAGATTCCGCGAAATGAAACGGTACAAATACTACTCCTTGCTGCATTCTTTTGGTGACAAAGGCAGGGGCTTCAATCATGCCACGTCGTGAACTTAAACGAACCATTTGACTATTATTGATACCTAATTGCTGGGCATCTTGCACGCTTATCATCACTCTAGGCCCTGCTAGGTTATCTAAACCTCGTGTTTTTCTGGTCATGGTGCCTGTGTGGAATTGTTCCAATAAGCGTCCAGTGGTTAAGATAAGTGGGTATTCACTATCAGGTAACTCCGCAGCGTATCTAAACGGAACGGCTACCATCTCGCCTTTGCCACGTTTAAAAGTGGTTTGGTGTAAAATTCGTGTGCCTTCAGGGGCATGTTCATCACATGGCCATTGTCGACCTGTTTCACCAATGTTGTGCCAATGAATACCAGAGTATTGTGGGGTGACTTGGCTGATCTCTTGAGTAACTTGCCTAACGTTTTGGTAGCGCCATTGCCCGCCCATCGCTTGAGCTATGCGTTGTATTATCCACCAATCTTCTTTCGCTTCACCGGGGGCTTTAACGACAGGTGTTATGCGTTGAACACGTCGTTCGGTATTGGTGAAATGACCTGATTTTTCAGCAAATGAATAAGAAGGCAACACTACATCGGCCAGTTGCGCTGTTTCAGAAAGAAAAATATCCTGCACTACCAAGAAATCAAGTTGTTTAAGTGCTGCTAACACATGGGCTTGGTTAGGGTCACTCAAAACGGGGTTTTCGCCCATCACGTATAATCCCCGCACCTGTTTTTGCTGCGCCGCATCAATAATCTCAGTCAGCGTTAAGCCCTTTTCTTGAGAGAGATGATCACATTGCCACGCTTTTGCAAACTTGGTCTGTACCAACGGGTTGGTCACTTTTTGATAACCGGGATAATCGCCTGGTAATGCCCCCATATCACAGGCTCCTTGCACGTTCGACTGTCCTCGCAAGGGGTTGATGCCACCGCCTTCAACACCAATATTGCCGCATAACATCTGCAAGTTGGCGATTGAACGGACATTGTCATGCCCTGTGGTGTGTTGGGTTATTCCCATAGAGTAATAAACCGCAGTGACTTGCGCGGTGCCTATCATTTCTGCGATGCGTTTTAAGTCATCCACTTTTACACCCGTAATCAGTTCTACTTTTGCGGGTAAATAAGCGTCTGACATGACTTCCATTAATAATTCGTCAAACCCATCAACTCGTTTTTGAATGTAATCTTGATCATACCAAGCATTTTGGATGATCAGTTGCATGATGCCATTGAGCAGCATTACATCAGTGCCCGGACGGTGGGCGACGTAGACATCAGCGTGATCAGCCATTGTGATGCGTTTAGGATCGGCAACAATTAAGCGAGCCCCTTGTTTTACTGCTTGTTTGATGTGCGAAGCAATGATCGGGTGAGCAGAGGTGGTGTCCGAACCAATGATAAAGATAACATCAGAATGCTTAATGCTTGGGATATCATTGGTCATGGCACCACTTCCGAGTGATGCCTCTAGGCCTGTGACGGTTGATGCATGACATAGCCGAGCGCAGTGATCGACATTATTGGTGCCAAACTCACAGCGGATTAATTTCTGAAACAGATAGTTGTCTTCATTGGTGGTTTTTGCTGAGGAAAAGCCCGCTAATGCGTTACCACCGTGTTTAAGTTTTAGTTGAGAGAATGTGCTACCCACCAATGCAATGGCTTCATCCCATGTAGCTGGCTGCAGTTGTCCATTTTTACGAATTAGTGGGGTTGTTAGCCTTTCGGGGCTATGAATGAAGTCGAAACCAAACCGACCTTTGACGCATAACATCCCTTGATTAACGGGAGACTTTTTATCTCCTTCGACATAGCGAATTTTGTTTTGTTTTTCATCGACGTACATCACTACTCGGCAGCCGACCCCGCAATAAGTGCAAATGGTTTTTATCGGTTTAAGTACTTCTATCCGTCCTTGGGATTTATCTCGTTTATCTACCAGCGCGCCCGTTGGACAGACTTGTACGCAAGCTCCGCACTGCACACAATTGGAATCTCCCATTGACGCGCCATGAGTAAACCATGGACGATTTGTGGTGTGTGAATTTGGCATGTGAGAGAGATGCAATGCACCATGCACTGTTTGTTCTTGACAGGTTTGCACACACAATCCGCAGCTAATACAGCGGTTAGCATCAAATACAATAAACTCGCTACTTTTGTCGACAGGAAAATGCTGCTTATCTTGGTTAATTAGCTGCTCAGGTATTACATGATATTCACTCGCGTAATCACGTAACTTACAATCGGTATTGGCTTGGCATCCACACTCTAAGCAGCGCTTTGCTTCTTCTTTTGAGGCTTTTACGCCGGCATCCAGCTCGACTTCTGAAAAATTGGTACGGCGATATAAGCTGGGTAAGTGAGGGAAGAGTACCCGCCTTTTGCTTGCTTCTAAGTGGTATTCACTGCTTTTTACTTCGTTCAGTTGTGCGGCTTTTTGGCTATTGAACGTTTTTAGTTTAGGGGCGAATTCACCCAGTAATAATTTTTGAGCGATGGCTTGTGCAGCCACCTTCCCATCAGCGATGGCTTCTATCGCTGTGGCGGGTCCGCGCCTAAAATCACCAATTGAAAATAAAGACCCTTGATGATGCATAGTGTGGGCATCTACTTGCGCCGTATTTTTCTGGGTGAGAGGGGGCGGCGTAGTTAGCCCTGAAAAAATATCGGTATCTGGAGTCTGAGATAACGCAGCGATCACCGTGTCAAACGCTTCTTCATAGATTTCGCCAGTGGCTATAGGCTGACGACGGCCAGAGTCGTCAGCTTCTCCAAGCTCCATTTTTTCAAGGCGCAGAGCGCGTACCTGTCCATACTCATCGCTGAGGTTTTCTAGCGGGTTGGTGAGGAAATCGAATTTAACGCCTTCGTGTGCAGCTGCTTCTATTTCGTATTCTTCAGCTGGCATTTCAGACAAGGTTCGACGATAGATAAGGGTAGTTTGTGCACCTAAACGCTGGGCTGTGCGTGCACAATCGATAGCGGTATTACCACCTCCAATGACCGCGACCTTTTTGCCTGTGATACATTGATTGGTGGTAAGTGAATCTTTTAAATAATCCACACCTAAATAGCAGCCTTTTAATTGACTTCCAGGATAGTGAGCACTTACTGCTTTAGTTGCACCAATGGCTAAACAAACGGCATGATAGTCACGCTGTAGGTTATCGAGAGTGAAATCTTTTCCAATTTTATGGTTACATAATATTTTCATGCCTGAAGCAGTAAGGAGTTCAATTTCTTGATCGAGTAGCTTTTTGGGTAAGCGGTATTCTGGAATGCCGTACTGTAGCCACCCGCCCGGTTTGGGCATCGCTTCAAACAAAGTAACACTAAACCCCAGTTGGCGTAGGTAGTAACCACACGCTAACCCAGCAGGCCCCGCGCCTACAATGGCGACATTGTAACCATTGTTTGAGACTGGCTTCGCCTGATAAGGCGTGTTTTGTTGTAAATCGATATCAGCAGCGTGACGTTTCAGTTGGCGGATAGCTAAGGGTTCATCAATCAGCGAACGGCGACATTGTGCTTCACAAAACGCCGGGCAGACCCGGCCAATAGAAACGGGTAGAGGAAGATGACGCTTGATGATTTCTACGGCTTTTTGATGTTCTCCTTTGGCTATGTGATGTAGGTAAGATTGAACGTCAACATGGGCAGGACAAGCTACTTGACAAGGCGCTTCGCAGTCCGCGTTGTGGTCAGATAGTAATTTAGCCAAGGCAAGGTTGCGTTTTTCTGATAGTGCTTTTGACTGTGTTCGGAAGTGAATATTGTTATCAACCGGGTGCTCACAGGCACGAACTAACACACTATTGCCATCTTTAGTTTCGACTTCAACCACACAGAGATCGCAATGGACTTTTTCGGTTTGGTGGCTGGCTGCGCAAAGGGTTGGAATGGCGACTCCTACCGATGTGGCGGCTTCCAGTAGAGTTGATGCTTGACCAACTTGATATTGAACGTCATTGATCACCACTTTCATAGTTCGCCCCTAAAAAGATACGCACGTTCAGAGTTACACCTCACATCCTTCGAGCAGGTTGCTACGATGAATGTTGAGCTCTATGAAAACGCACTGAAGTAGGGTTTTCTAATTAGGTGCTGAATAAAGTGCGTGTCATAAGGTGCTAATGTCTGCATAAATCTTGTGGTTATTGCATTAAGTATAAAAAATCCATGCTGTGAATCCCTAGATCTAGTTCTCATTTTGGTCAAACAATCGTCACGATTAGGCAATATAAATTTAACCAATTTGTCATGTTTAACCGCTAAGCTGCTTTCCATATCTAATAACAAGGCAAGTAAAGTCAAGGAGCAAACATGTGGAAGCGTGATGAGCAAGAGTCTCAATTTAGTGAAATGATCGAAGCGAGGCTTTCTCGCCGTCGCTTTATGGCGGGCAGTGCGGCAGTTAGTGCTGGTGCATTTTTAACATTGAATCCAGTCGCTAAAGCTGTTGCTGCGCAGCCTAATTCATCGTTGCTTAACTTCGAACCAATACCGACATCAACAGCCGATAGCGTCATCGTGCCGAAAGGCTACAAGGCAACACCGTTAATGTCTTGGGGTGACCCGATTTTTGCAGATGCGCCCGAATTTGACCAAAGTGGCAAACAAGATTCAAGTGCACAAGAACGTCAGTTTGGCGATAACACGGACGGTATGAGCTTCTTCCCCATTGCTGACGATCGCGCTGTACTGGCTATTAATAACGAATACACCAATTACGAATATCTGTTTGCTCACAAAGGCGAAGCCATGACCGCCGACGATGTTCGTAAAGCGCAAGCTGCTGTTGGGGTGACCATTGTTGAAGTAGTACGAAAAAATGGCCAATGGATGGTGGATCGTTCAGGGCAAAGAAACCGCCGTATTACAGCTAATACCCCGATGCAAGTGACGGGACCTGCGGCAGGCCATGCACTGATGAAAACCGATGCTGACCCTAGTGGCATGAAACCTTTCGGTACTTTTAATAACTGCGCCAATGGCCAAACCCCATGGGGCACGTACCTGACTTGTGAAGAGAACTTTGATGATTTCTTTGGGACCGATCAAGCGGGAGTGTCACTAACGGCAGATCAAAAACGTTATGGTATTGAAGCCAAACCGAGCAGTTATAAATGGCATCAACATGATGCACGTTTTGACGTGGCGAAGAACCCGAATGAACCAAACCGCTTTGGCTGGGTAGTTGAAATTGACCCGAATGATCCAACTGCCACGCCACTAAAACGTACAGCGTTAGGCCGTTTTAAGCATGAGAATGCGGCACTGACCATCAACAATGATGGGCATGCGGTGGTGTATCTTGGTGATGACGAACGTGGTGAACATCTTTACAAATTTGTTTCAAAAAATCGTTACCAAGAGGGCAATGATGCGGCAAACCGCAATCTTCTCGAAGAAGGTACGTTGTACGTTGCTAAGTTTGATATGAATGATAAAGAGCTGAAAGGCCAAGGGCAATGGATTGAATTAACCTTTGGTAAAAACGGTTTAACACCTGAAAATGGTTTTAAGGATCACGCAGAGGTGATGATTTTTGCTCGTCGTGCGGCAACGCAAGTTGGGGCAACCACTATGGATCGTCCAGAATGGGTGGCGGTGCATCCAAGTAACAAATACGTTTTCTGTACTTTAACCAATAACAAAAACCGTGGCGTAAAAGATGGACAACCTGTCGGTGGTCCCAACCCTCGTGCGAAAAATAACTACGGGCAGATTCTGCGTTGGATGCCAGTCAACGGCGACCACACTAGCGACAAATTTGCATGGGATCTGTATTTAATCGCCGGTAACCCAACGGTTCACAAAGGTAATTTGTACGCTGGTAGTGACAATATTCATGCCGACAACATGTTTAACAGCCCTGACGGTATTGGGTTCGATAAAGCCGGTCGTTTGTGGATTCAAACTGACGGTAAGTACTCCAATAAGGGGGACTTTGCAGGTCAAGGCAACAACCAAATGCTGTGTGGTGACCCGATTACGGGTGAAGTGCAGCGTTTTTTAACAGGTCCTATTGCGTGTGAAATTACCGGTTTAACCTTCTCGCCAGACCAAAAAACTATGTTTATTGGTGTGCAGCATCCCGGTGAAGATGGGGCTCCTTCTCATTTTCCTGACGGTGGTAGTACCAAACCTCGTTCAACGATAATGATGATCACTCGCGAAGATGGCGGTGTTATCGGTGCATAACGACACCAGTTTAAGTCACTAAACCGTTCAAAAAATAATAACCCGTTGGCTATATAATATTCAGGGAGCTTCGGCTCCCTTTGTTAGTTTTGCATTAAAACTCGGATGCTTTGTAATACGGTTTTGTAGCGAGTGGGTAACTGTCGATGGTATTTCTGTAAACTATAGACCGTCTCATTAATACTGGTTTTAGGCTGGTGCAGTCTGACCTGCTGCTGCTCAACGTGAGCCTCTACCGCACCAAAAGGTAAGACAGTAAATCCAATTCCTTGTGTGATCGGCACTAAGATTTGACTAAGTTGATTGATATAACCGACGCTAGGTAATGAGTCAATGGCAATGCCTGCCAGCGCTTCATCTTGGCTATGTGCAAAATAGATCGAGAGGTAATGCTCGGCATCAGGGTGGCGAATGAGACCAAGTTTTTGTAACAGTTCTGGTGTGACCTGCGTATTTTTGGTCGAATTTGGTATTACTAAGCACAGAGCCTCTTGACCAATTTGTTGCCATTGATAGGCACCTTGTGCAGGTTTTTGGGTAACAATACCGATGTCAGTCGTGCCATTTTTTATCGCCTCTACAATTTTATTGTGAGGTGCGACTTCGATATGAATGACTAGCTGTGGATGCTTCGTCTGTAGCGCAATGAGCGTCGGATAAATACGCATCGCCATTGCACCAGAACAGGAAATATAGCAGTTGCCAGCGTATGGGTCATCAAAACTCAGTTGTTCCAATAGCTGCAATTCGTTGCGCTTTTGTTCCAATGTGTACTGATACATCAATCGACCTTGCTCGGTAAGATCAAAACTCTTTTTTTCTCGCTTTATCAAAGCGTGGCCGCACGCCTCTTCTAATTTCTTGATGTGCTGACTGACGCCCGGCTGTGTCATATGTAGCTTTTCTGCCGTGCGGGTAAAATGACCGACATCGATCAGAGTTTTAAAAGTATTGAGCCAGATTGGGTTAAGCATCGTCAATCACACGGATAACAAAATATTCTTAATTTAAGATTAAATCATAAACTTACGTTTGCATACATTCATCTCGATAGATAAGAGCTAAACCTGAAAAACAACACGATAGGGTAATACATCGTAGCGTTACCACTCGCTTTTGCTTTTCTATTTTTGCTGACAATTGATATCATCACCGTTCTATAGTCGGGGAGCCAAATATCAAGCTTATTTTAGTTTGATTGGGCTGAGATCGCAGTGCGAGACCCGTTGAACCTGATTCAGTTAATACTGGCGTAGGGAACTATCCACTTTGTCATTGAAAATGAAAACTTGTTTCCTTTTCAATCATGTTGCGGATGTGGTGGACTAATATTAGTCATCATTCCTACGCGCTTACTTTTCGGAGCGTGTATGTTTCAAGCAAATCCTAACTCTCATATTCCTATTGTACTTACCATTGCTGGTTCTGATTCTGGTGGTGGTGCGGGTATTCAGGCCGATATAAAAGCCATTTCAGCGACGGGTGGTTATGCATGCTCTGTTATTACTGCATTAACGGCCCAAAATACGCAGCGAGTCAGTGGGGTCTTACCGGTTCCTGTCACTTTTATTGAGCAGCAACTCGACGCCGTATTTACTGACCTCAACATTATTGCGGTAAAGGTTGGAATGTTAGCAGACGCTAATATCATTCAAATCGTTGCGCAGAAATTACGCCAGTATCAACCGCAATTTATCGTGCTTGATCCGGTGATGGTCGCAACCAGTGGTGATCTGTTATTGCAACCAGAGGCGATTGATTCTCTCAAAACCCATCTATTACCGATTGCCACTGTTGTGACGCCTAATTTAGCGGAAGCTGCTGCTTTACTTGGTACTGCAATACCAGCTACTGAGGCTCAAATGCACCAAATGGTAGAAAAAATCCGTGGCTTAGATTGCTTTGCAGTATTGCTCAAAGGTGGCCATTTAGAAGATGAAGTGAATAGCAACGACTTATTGATAACAGCGGATGAGACTCACCTATTCCAAGCGCAGCGAATCGCAACGATGAATACCCACGGTACTGGGTGTACACTCTCTTCGGCTATCGCCTCACGCTTAGCCCAAGGGGATGAGTTACAGGCCGCAGTTAGTGGTGCGAAACAGTATCTTTCACAAGCGATCAGCTGTGCTGATAGGTTACACGTGGGGCATGGGCATGGGCCTGTCGATCATTTTTATAACTTACGTACTGGTTTGGACTCTAAGCGTTAAATATATCCCCTTCCTACTTGAAGATGCTGCGGTGTTGGCTGCGTTCGTTTACCCCAATCACATAGCCTGCCTATGCTCAGGGGGGATAAACTCATTTGCCGCCTACCTGCAACTCCAAGTAGTTTGGGTATAAAGTTGTCGTTTTTTGGCATTTCTTTGCCATCGAATTGACCGCGATTTGATACATTTTACACATCGGCCCCGTTATTATCTCTCTCTATTTTATAGTGCTGTGGTGAGTGATGTGTTGGGTGTAAAGAATCAAATTCATATAAAAAAAACGAGTATGGTTTTGTTGGCGTTGTTTGCCTTATTGTTAATTCCTATATCATATGCTGGTTTGCTGATTGATTTGACTGCACCGGTTAATGAGCAGTTAGGTGCGTTTTTTACTTATTTAACCGATTCAGCAGGTTGGCAGGGCTTTGGTTTGACTTTAGTAGCGCTGGCTTTTTTGGTCACTCGCACCAAGTGTTCCAGGAAAATGATGCTTAATCGAGTAATTCAGCTTGGTTTACTGCTTGTGATTGGTATGGGTGCGAAAACTGGTCTAAAACACTTAACGGAAAGTCCGCGTCCCTATACGCAATTGATGACCCAGCAACTGCTTATTCCAAACCCAGAGCATTTTTATAAATTGGATGCTATACAAAAAGCGCAGGTTATTAAAAGTGTTTCGAGTCGAGTTAGCGAGTGGCGTTTGCGTCATTGGCAAGGGGAAATAGATTACTCATTTCCATCTGGGCACACTATTTTCGTCGCCATTTGTTTAGCTTTTTTTGGTGGATTATTGGTTGAACAAAAACATTATGCACTTGTGGCGGGTTTAATGTTGTGGGCCTGCGGCGTGGCGTTTAGTCGGCTGTGGTTAGGGATGCATCGACCTGCTGATTTATATGGCTCTTTGCTATTTGTCAGTATGATTTATCTGCTTGTACCGAGATACTATCCACTGGATCACCCTAAACTAAGGCCAATATTGAACAGATTTCATCTATGCTAAAGGTCAAAGCAAAGTGAGAAGTTACGGTTAAGAAAAATAACTAACCCAAACAGCTTCAAATAGGAAAGGTATAATCCAGAAAAAAGAAGCCAGCAAGTTTGATGCTGGCTTTTTACATGTTGATGTGGTTAAGCGAAGAGTGACGAGATTACGCCAATTAAACCGCCGAACACGCCGCCCCACACTACGAGCCAACCAAGGTGTTGTTTGATCATTTTTTGCACCATTTCTTTGACCAGTTTTGGGGTCAGTTCATTCAACCGTTGATCTATGATGTTTTCAATATTAGCTTTGATTTCTTCCATCATCGCTGGGGATTCAAGCTGCTCTTTTAATGCTTGCTTAACACTCTCGCTTTGGCTGATTTCAACCACAGACTGCTGCATTTTTTCTACAAAAGGTTGTTTTAACGGCTGTAGTGCTTCAGTACCGCCAAACATCGCCAGCATGCCGCCAAACGACGACTGTGCAATGACCTCAACCAATGAATCAAAGGTTGGGTTGAAATCAACTTTGGCGATCACAGGTTCTAGGTTGAGTGTTTTGCTGCCGGTCATTTCTTTATTTAGAAAACGATCAATGTTGGACTCAGTGAAAAACTGTTCCATCATCAGGTTTTTTATTGCCGCTTTGAACTCTTCAAAACGCGCAGGAATGACCCCAGAGCCATACAATCCCGGTACTTTTTCAAACAGCATGTGAATGGCCAGCCAGTTGGTAATGGCTCCAGAGAAAGCAAAAAGGCCGGCGTATAACGCGATTTGGTTGTCCAACTGGTAACCTGCGCCCAATAACACAAGCGCAATAATATTGGTAACTAAGCTCTTATTCATGATCCGATTCTAATGAAGTGAGATTGATTGATGCGAATTCTAAGGAAAAATAGCGCAATGGGGAAGCGTCAGCGAAGCAAGCCTCGCTGACGTAAGGTTTATGCTACTTCGTTATTCTCGTCGTCACAGCCAATAAAACCGCCAGTTTGATGCGCCCAAAGGTGAGCATAAATGCCGTTTTGAGCGATCAGCTCTTGGTGAGTGCCTTGTTCGATAATGTTGCCTTTATCGAGAACGATCAAGCGATCCATCGCGGCAATGGTTGACAGACGGTGAGCGATGGCAATCACGGTTTTGCCTTGCATCAGCTCATTCAAGCTCTCTTGGATGGCGGCTTCTACTTCTGAATCTAGAGCTGAAGTGGCCTCATCCAAAATCAACAATGGCGCATCTTTCAATAACACACGAGAAATCGCAATACGCTGGCGTTGTCCCCCAGAAAGTTTTACACCACGTTCACCTACTTGCGCGTCATAACCCACGTTACCAAATGGGTCGGTTAGGGTTTCTATGAACTCATGGGCATGTGCTTGTTTGGTCGCTTGAATCAATTGCTCTTCACTGGCTTCGGGGTTGCCATACAAAATATTGTCGCGAATTGAGCGATGTAACAGAGATGTATCTTGTGTCACCATGCCAATTTTACTGCGTAGTGAATCTTGGGTTACTTGATCAATGGCTTGACCATCAATCTTAATTTGGCCGCTTTCTACATCATGAAAACGCATCAGCAAATTAACTAAGGTGGATTTCCCCGCACCTGAACGCCCAACCAGACCGACTTTTTCTCCGGGCTTGATATTGAGCGTTAAGTTACTGATCACTCCTTTGTTTTCACCATAATGAAAACTAACATCGTCAAACTCGATCCCACCATTTTGTACCACCAAAGGTTTGGCGTTTGGTTTATCTTGGATTGAAATGGGTTTCGACAGGGTTTTCATACCATCAACAACCGTTCCCATATTTTCAAACAGAGCACCGACTTCCCACATGATCCATTTCGACATGCCGTTGATACGCAGTGCGAGGCTGATAGCAATAGCGATTGCACCAATGCTGATTGCACTGGTCATCCATAGGTAAATCGATACCGCAGAAATGACAAAAACCAGAATATAGTTTGCTAGCTCAACACACAGATTAAAGCCAGTCACTAAGCGCATTTGACGGTTTACTGTATCTAAGAAACTTTCCATGCCTTGCTCGGCATACTCAGTTTCACGGCGGCTATGAGAGAACAGTTTAACGGTCGCAATGTTGGTGTAGCTATCGACGATACGCCCAGTCATGGTCGAGCGTGCATCGGCTTGCTCAGATGCTACTTTTTTCAGTTTGGGCACAAAATGGAGCTGAATACAGATATAAACGGCGAGCCAAGCCAGCATTGGCATCATTAAGCGCCAATCAGCTTGTGCAAGTATCAATACAATGGCGGTGAAATAGACGGAAACATAAACAAAAACATCAAGTGTTTTCATCACCGTTTCCCGAATCGATAACGCCGTTTGCATCACCTTTGTTGCGATTCGCCCGGCAAAATCATCTTGATAGAACGAAAGACTTTGCTTGAGCAAATAACGGTGCGCCAACCATCGAATGGACATTGGGTAGTTACCC
Source organism: Vibrio sp. 1180_3 (assembly GCF_029478545.1). NCBI lineage: Bacteria > Pseudomonadati > Pseudomonadota > Gammaproteobacteria > Vibrionales > Vibrionaceae > Vibrio > Vibrio sp. 1180_3. Next base: position 115,162 of record NZ_SJFM01000006.1, on the reverse strand, counting down.
AGCATAGTTTGGTGAATAAGCAACGAATATAGGCCAATCAAGAGCGGCATGATAACCAACAGCAATATTGAAAGGCCAATCAGTGTACTGCTGTTGTCGGCTAAAAAGGTTTCAGGGTTGCTGGTGGAGAGCCAATCAACCAATTTGCCCATAAAGCCAAACAGCGACACTTCAACAACAGCAATAATCGTGCTTAGCAGTGTCATAACAATCAATGGTTTTTCAAAACCACGTGTGTAATAGCGACAAAATGCCCACAGAGTATCAGGCGGCTGCTGTGGTTCCTCTTTTGGGAAGGCTTGGGTAAAGCTTTCAAATTTCTTATACATCGAAAATCCTTATGCTAATTCTCGCTAAAATGTGTGAGACCAAAAGCCTAAAATGCGAGGATCAGACGTTGAATTCCAGTGAACTGGAGGAGATAGATAATTCGAACAGAAGTATAACGAAATCACAACATAAATGGCGGATTAGTTTTGATACCCCTCTCGTTTATATCCAAACAACTTAATGAGCACCGAGTACTGAATATTATTTGCATATTCCATGCATATTTTTGAGTGGTGTCCTGTTTTGGCAGTAATTATTGCTGACGAAATTATAACTTACAGAAAAAGAATGAAGTTGAACCGATGAAATAATCATAAAATCAGCAAATCTTTACTTAACATTATGTTTACAATTCAAGTTCAGTAAGTGGAAAGGATAAGTTCTATGATGTTACAAGGACAATTGCTCTCACAGCCAGAATTGAAAAACGTACAAAACGCTAATTGCGTTGTGATGGTGCCACCAAAAGAGTTCAAGTTTAATGCACAAACCGCGCAAGATAATGAGTTTCAGCATCAAGTATCGCTAACAACAGCGCAAGTTCGTGAGCTTGCAATGGCCGAATTTAGAACGATGGTTGATTCATTGCGTAGCGAAGGTGTGCAGGTGGTCGAGTTTGATTATCCACTTTCCGAGCAGGAGACTCCAGATGCGGTTTTTCCTAATAACTGGTTCAGTACCACTGCTGATGGCAAGTTATTTTCTTTCCCAATGGCGTGTAAAAATCGTCAGCATGAGGTGAGGCCTAAAGCGCTTATTGAGGCGTTAAAATATGCCGGAAGAGTGGTGTCAGCACAAGATTCGTTACTTGATTATCAAGACAGCAACGCGTATCTCGAAAGTACCGGTGTGATGGTGATGGATCATAGTAACAGGACGATTTATGCTGCTTTGTCGCAACGTTGTGACCGTGAAGTGTTAGAAGATTATGCCAATCGAATCGGTTATCCGCGGGTTGTTTCGTTCCAAACGGCTTTGCCTTCAGGGCAACCGGTTTACCACACTAACGTGATGATGGCGGTAGGTGAAAACTTCTGCGTTATTTGTGATGAAGTGATTCCAGAATTTGAACGTCGATTTGTTGTGAAATCACTGGCGAAAGACAAGCAGGTTATTTCTATTTCATTGGATCAGATGAACCGTTTCTGCGGCAATATTTTGCAATTAGAGACTGTTAATGGTGATAAAGTGATTGCGATGTCGAAATCTGCCTTTGATGCTTTTTCTCCAGCGCAACGCTCACAGCTTGCGAGCCATGGTAAATTGTTGCCTTTTAACGTCAAAACGATTGAAAATATCGGTGGTGGTTCAGTGAGATGTATGCTCGGAGAGGTATTCTTGCCGCCTAGCTGCAACTCCAAGTAGTTTGGGTATAACTCATTCTTTTTATTTACTAATAAATTACCTGTGGATGAAAAACTTGTTGCAATTTTTACATTTATAACCATGTTTGAATGGAAATAACGGAAAACCAATAAGAATGAAAATAGCAAAAGCAAGAGACTTACCCTTTGTGAATATTACTACTTCATCACTATTACAGTCGTCGCAGCTGGCGTTGTCATTCCCACTGTTGTCTGAAAATACAGCATCAACGTCATTTGAATAATCATGTGCCAGTATGGTGTTTGCTTTATCAAAATCCAGTTCAAATACCCACAGCTTTACGCCTCCTATTGCATCAGAGTAGAGCCACTGAGAATTTATGGTGTGTTCATCAGTTAAATGACAATCGATACCAAAAGAATGAAGCTTAGCTTTTGCTATATATGCCTCATGCGTAAAGGAATATCTAGAAACAATAAGCATGACTAATAGATTATGACTTCTATCAATTCACACTCGGGGCCTGGTAAAATCGCATCTTCTGGAGGAGTGACACTTGGGTCACCATAAAAATCCGTTTCGGAACAATCTTTATAGATATAGTTGCCATGCTTATCTATAGTTTGATATTTACCGACAGACCTAAAAACTCGGCCATCTTGAGTAAATATCTCTTTGGTGAATTTATCTTGGTACATTGTTGATAAATCTAATTCGCTATCGTTTGCGAAGGAATGAAATGGAATTGATATTACTAACGCTAACAATGGGGATTGGATGTGTTTACTCATTAAAAATCCCTACAAATTAAATATTTTATCCATTATCACTGATTCCAATATATAGGTGAACATATATGTATCACTGATGTGATGTATTTTTTAAAAGTTTTGTTTACCTGGCTTAATTTATAACTGTTTTATTGATTTTAATGTAGGTATGTAATTTATGAATAATGCAGAGACCGATTTTCATCACAGGTATCACCCATGCTTTTTTGGGGCGGGGGAACCGCTTGCAGCGTTAAGAACTAAATTCTTCTCCTTTTATAGTAAGTGATGGAGTCTATCACTTACCTTATCCCTTACTTATTTTTCGTTTATTAAATATCTTGTCTGTTAAGAATTACCCGTACATTGCAAAGACATTCTTAGCGCTTCAATGTCGCACATGGTAGGCGCTCTGGTGCATATTGTTGTGTTTGGTTGGTGATTGTATCTATATGTGGAATGGATTCTTTAACCAGATAAAAGCTTACCAAAGCCTGGATTATATAAAACGCTACATTTTAAGAGAGTAGTGTTAAGACATTAATTTTCGAAAATTTATAATGTGATTTTAAGTGATTTTAAGTGATTTAAAATGATGTTGAATATTAACTTGCGACAGGATTATTTGTTTTTTGATAGTATTGTTAGTAATGTTTTACACATAAAGTTAACATTTGTTCATTATTTTTTACAAGTTACTAAGGATGTTATGACGTGAAGGGTTTAAGTAGATTTTTTTTGTTGGTTAGTGTTTTATTTTCATCTTGTGTTTTTTCAGAAAGCATTATTCATTCATCTAAGAAAGGAGTGGAGTCGATTATTCCATATAGAATGGAGTTTTTGATACATTTAAAATCTCGAGTTGAAGTTTACGGGGATATTTTTTTAACATCTATTAATGGCCAACCGACGATGCAAAAAATATGGTCAGTAGATAGTGATCAAAATAACCGAGGTTCCTTTGAGTTAGCGGTTCACTCTCAATCTGTATTCAGTGAGGTTAACATCTCTCCCAATAATAGTTTTACTCTGAGTGGAACCCTATTTTATAAAAATTCTCCGAATGGTGATAACGTTTTGTGTAAATTTAAAGAGGGAGTTTTTATTACAGAAGGTCAAATAGGCAATAGACTTCGTAACGTATTTGAGGCACCACATCGTGATTGTGATTATCTCCGTTTAAAGGTTTTTTCCCCAGTGGAGTTCACAGGATCGCTACCACCGCCAGTCGATGAATACGATTACATATTCCCGGAATATCTTGAAGAGTATGTTGCTGGTACAAGGGTATTAGCAAGAGATGGTAACATTTACCAATGTCAACCATACCCAAACTCTGGTTATTGCGTTCAGTGGAATGAACATTCTAATCAATATGAGCCAGGTATTGGTTCATATTGGAACATGGCTTGGTACAGACTGAATTAGAGCCAGTGGTAGCTTGCGGTTGAAACTCAATAGACCCAGCTCATTCTTTGTTTGTTGTCCGCGGTATTTATTATTTGGTTTGAATAAATTTGCTATAGGTACTTAATCGGCCATTGATATATTCAATACCACAATGGATATTTTGTTGCGTATTACCAACAATTTGGTATTCAACAATAAACTCACCGCTGATAACTTTAATAAATAAGAAACCATCGTTGACCTTCCATAAACCTTGCAGTTTTTTTTCACTAAATAGATCTTGCTCAACCAGCGTGCCGTTAGGTTTGAGATGCAATGTAGAAGAGAAACCATCAACGTTTACTTTGACCCAAGGTTGCTGGTGCGCTTCGTAACTTAGGATTTTACGACGACATTTTACCCACTCTTTTAGTTCTTGTTCTTGTGTTGGAATTAGTACTGGGAGATCTTCCATCTCTAAAAGAGTGTGATGTTTTTCGTACCAGAATAGTTGTAGATGAAGTAATTTCATTATTTAGTCGAGCATTATGCATCAAGGTGTTAGGCAGGGGGCAACTCTGCGTGATTGTCTTGGTGATGTCAATGGTCTTAAGGAAAACGTACAGCGCTCTCGGGGGAGGGAGCGCTGTACAATCCCTAGTGGGGATAAAATAGGCCCTGCGGTGAAGGACCTCGGAGCATGTTTTTGTTAAGTTATTTACAGGTTGAACAAACGTGGTAAGTCAGCAAAGTCGCAAGCTTGGTTTAGCCTGGCTTGGGCAACTCGAATATTGTGTTTCCATTGATCATCGTGTGCCCACATTTCAATGACTAATGGTACGACACACTGTGTTGCTTTTAAGGTATGGAAAATAGCATCGAAGTGAACCTCTCCCTCACCAATGACCAAATCTCGAAACTGCCCGGGAAACTCAGACGTGACACAATAGGTATCTTTAAGGTGGATTTGCGTGATGTGAGGCATACTCAGTGCTAGTTCTGTGCACACATCATAATTCCAACCTGAAATATTTCCAACGTCAGGATAAGCCGTAAAATAAGGTGACTGAATATCTCGGTTGAGAATTTCAAATTTACTGAGTGAGTTAAGGTAGTTTGTATCCATAATCTCAACAGCTAACATCACCCCAGCTCGTTCCGCCAGTTTCGCCGCATGACGCATGCCTTCAATAAAACGTTGATGTGTTGTTTTATTCGCTGGTTCGTAATAGACGTCATAACCAGCCAATTGAATGGTGCGTATACCCAATTTGTAGGCTAAGGTGATGGCTTTTTCCATGTGCAGCACTGCTTGTTCACGAATGGCTGGATCGGCTGAGCCAAAAGGAAACTTGCGATGTGCGCTTAAACACATCGACTGCAATGGTATTTGGTACTGTTCACATAAGCGGCGTAGCATATAAATAGTACCGTCATCCCAGTCTAGGCGACGGCGGCGTTCATCAGATTCATCAACCGATATTTCGAGAAAATCGAAGCCAAGTTCTTTGGTTGCTGACAGTTTTTCTTCCCAGTTAAAGGCGTTAGGCAACGCTTTTTCATACAGCCCAACGCGATGACGTTGCATGTGTTGATACATAACGCCTCCTAGTTCCAGAAACGATCGATTTGAGCGCGTAGTGCTTCAGCTGTTGCTCTTCCTTTTTCGCCCGCAAGTGCGCGTCCTGCAATGAAAGTTTTGGCTTTGATGCCTTCGAATAAGTAAAGATCTTCCGGTACAATGCCGCCAGTGATGGAAAGCTCTAAACCCAGCTCAGACAACCGACGCATTTTTTCTAGATCTTCATTGGTCCAACTGACCCCTGCCAATTCAGCATCTCTTGAACGATGATAAATGGCTTGTGTGATGCCTAAATCAACCCACGCTTGTGCATCAGTAAAGGTCCAGTTGCCGTAGATTTCAATTTGAATTTCTCTACCCAGTTCATCGGCAATATTTTTACACGCCCCAATGGTCGCTATGTGCGCTGCAGCTGATACGGTGATCCAATCGGCACCGGCTTCAAATGCCATACGAGCCAAAATAGCACCGCCATCGGTGGTTTTCATATCACAGACTAAGATGTGGTCTGGGTGGTTATTGCGTAGTGTTTTTACAGCGTTCATTCCTTCAGCAAAGGCGAGAATGGTGCCTACTTCAATAACATCAACAAAGCTTTCTACGTTCTTTGCTACTTCAATAGCGGAGATAAGGTCAGTTTGGTCTAAAGCGATTTGGATCATTGGTTTGGTCATGATATTTATCCTTGAATTTTGTCACGTATCAGACGGGCAAGCCCATCGTGGTTATTGTTGGTTGCGCAAATGAGTTTGGCGTGTGATTTCACCGTGTCATCGGAGTTGTGCATTGCCACCCCCAGCCCCGCATACTTAAGCATGGAAATGTCGTTATGGTTGTCACCCACCGCCAGAACATGGTTGGCGTGATAGCCGAGGTCGGCGACATATTCCGCAAGACGCAGCCCTTTATTATTGCCCTTTGCTGCAAAGTCGACTCGGTTTGACCAAGAACGTTCTCCGTTGAATTTTTCTTGAACCCACGCTTGTTGCGACAGTCGTTCAATCGAACTGGGTAACCCTTCAACCACAAATTTCCAGATGAACGGTTCTTGTTGGGCTCGAGTACTGAATGAATCGATTTTTTCGATCTTTGGTCGATGTTCCGCAGGGTACTGGCTTGCCCATTTCTCCAGTGCTTGCATGTACGCAATCGGGTTACGGCTGGAATAGGTCATAGCATTGGTTACGTACATCACCAGTTTCATTTGAAACTCTTTGGCCAGTGAGAGAAACGTTAATGCATCTTGTTTGTCGATCGCGTTGTGTCTGAGCACTTGATCTTTTTGATAATCATAAATATACGTACCATTACAGCAGATAATAGGTGTGGTTAAGCCAAGCTCTGAGTAATACGGTTTCGCTGCTGTATGATGGCGACCGGTAACTATCACTACATGGCAATGCTGCTGCGCCTGTTGAATGGCCATTTTGACTTCGGGATGGATGGTGTGTTCATCCGTCAATACGGTGCCATCAAGATCCAATGCGAGGACTTTATACATAGTGATTACCTTTGCCCGTAATAGGCGTTGTCGCCATGTTTACGCAGGTAGTGCTTATCAGACAGCTCTGGTTGAATCTTGATACCGCTATTAAGTGAACGGGTTGCTAACGCCATCGCAGAGATCTCTTCCAGTACTACCGCGTTATGCACTGCATCATTGGCATCTTTACCCCATGAAAATGGGGCGTGTCCTGCCACGATGACACTCGGCACCGCCATTGGGTCAATATTCCGATGTTTGAATTCTTCAATGATCACCAGCCCAGTGTTTTGCTCATAGGGACCAGAGATTTCATCGTAAGAAAGCTTGCGAGTACAAGGAATATCACCGTAAAAATAGTCAGCGTGCGTGGTACCTAATGCTGGAATATCAATTCCGGCTTGAGCCCAAATAGTGGCGCTGCGCGAGTGTGTATGCACCACACCACCAATGCTTGGATATGCTTTATATAGTTCGATATGGGTGGCGGTATCGCTGGAAGGGTTGAGGTGACCTTCAATGATATGACCATCGAGATCGACGACAACGATATCGTCCACTTTCATGCCATCGTATTCAACACCCGAAGGTTTAATGGCGATGACACCAAGTTGGCGATCAATCTCAGAGACGTTGCCCCAAGTAAAGGTCACTAAACCATATTTGGGTAGTTTGAGGTTTGCGTCGAGTACTCGCTGTTTCAATGCATTGTACATAATATCCTCACTAAGCCATTTGAGCTGCTAAAGCTTCATCAATCACTTTATAAACATCATCTTTGCTACGGCAACGGCGCAGTTTGTCGAGATCGACACCGCTTTCGCTTTCTTCATCGTCAAGCACTTGTGTTACTTCCATCAACCCTTCCATATGCTCATCAGAAGAGCTTCCCGCCAGTGTGATCAGCACATCGACAGGTTCATCTTCACCATCAAAATAAATCGGTGAGTCGAGTGTCACTAAGGCAAATGCGGTTCTAATGACACCATTTTCAGGGCGTGCATGGGGCAGGGCAAGGTTTGGTGCAATAACAATATAAGGGCCTAATTCTTCAACACTGCTGATGATGGCATCGTGGTAACGTGGGTCTATCGCACCGGAGGCGATGAGCATATCGGTACCGATTTTGATCGCTTCTTTCCAGTTGCTAGCTGATGCTTGCAGTTGAACCGAGTTGTTATCGATTAATGACTGTTTGAGTCCCATAATTCTATCTCCAGAGGTGGTGCCAGTCGGGCTGGCACCTATTGTTTTTGTATTGAGTTGGTTATTTCAGTGTCACAAAGTTTTTGTCGATAATATCGAGCAGTTCATCACCGAAAGAGTTCGGGTTAAGCATGTTTTGTACACCGAGTACAAATTTGCCGTCACCGGGTTCCATCTCTCCAGATAGATGTTTTGACGATACAATGATGTCGGTTGAGGCCAGTTTTGACTTGTAGTCAGACACAGCACAGGAATCCATGACGTGTGGAATCCCTTTTTTCTCTAAGTATTTGCCAATTTTCATTTTCATCATCATCGAAGAACCTTGGCCGTTACCGCATACCGCTAAGATGCTGACAGGGCGAACGCCATCACTCGCTTTAATTGCTTGCTCTACCGCCGCCATTACTTCTGGCTCTTCGGATACTTGCACCATGCCTTGTGCGTCTTCTTCAGCACGAAGTTGTTTCGAAGCAAAGAACATGTACACACCAGCTAGCGCTACAAGGACAAAGAAGAACAAGTTAGACGCGGATAAACCTTGCATAATAGGAGGGAATACTAATGCCCAGTCAGCCATGCCCATCCAACCACTAAACTCTGTACCGTGTTGGTTGAAGATATGAATAGCCCAAGCAGAGCCAACCACTTCGATAACACCCATCACAAAACAGATCTTCATTACTGCGCGCCAGCCGCCAAAGTGGTTGGCGAACACACCAATCGTTGCGTTAGAGAAGAACATCGGGATAAAGCCAGGAATGATCATGATTGGCGCATCAAATGCCAACATCGCCAGAACCGCGGTAAATTGGCCGATAGCACCCCACATGAAACCAAATACCATCGCATTGGGTGAAAAGGCATAGATAGCGGCACAGTCAATGGCTAGTACCGCATTAGGGATCACGCGTTCTGAAATGCCTTTGAACGCTTCAGAAAGTTCAGCCACAAACATGCGCACGCCTGCGACAATGACTTGAATGGCTACCGCAAATTTCAGGCCCGTTTCAAGAATGTAGATAGACCAGTGGGTCTTACCTGCCATTTCTTGTAGGTTATCCAAGCCAAAAGAGAGCAAGATAATGCCGAAAAATACCGTCATCACGATGGCTGTTGCTGCGATGCTGTCATGGAAAATATGCAGCCATTTAGGCAATTCTAGGTGATCAACACTTTCATTTTTATCACCTAATTTCGGTGCCACTTTAGTGGCGATCCAAGAGGCAACTTGTTGTTGGTGACCAATCGAGAAGCCTGCGCCACCCGTAACCGCTTCGGTTGGTTTGAACATGATGTTTGAAGAGATCCCCCAGTACAATGCCATCAGTACTGCGGAATAGATGATGGTTTCCCACATGCTTGTGCCTAGCACTAGGTAGAACACTGCTATCAACCCAGCTTGCTGGAACATGATGTGCCCGGTAAGCATAATGGTGCGAATGCCCGTGTATCGGCGAAATAGGACCAGAAGAATGTTGATGCCGAGTGCAAGAAGAACGGTATAGCCTACCCAAGAGTAGTTATCACCCATGATCTCCATAGTTGCCATCATTGATGTATAGGGGTCAATCACTGACCCGGTCAAACCGTGATATTCGGACAGCTTAGCAATCACAGGTTTAAAACCTGCAACCAATGTGCCTGCACCGACTTGCACCAACATAAAACCAACGATGGTTTTAATTGATCCTTTGATGATGGTGGTCGCGTCTCTTCTTAATAACCAGTATCCAATTAAGGTGACTAAGCCCAGCAGCAAAGGTGCTTTAGTCATGACTTGGCTATAAAAAATGTAGAAGATATCGTACAAGAACTCCATATCTTTACCCCTTGATTATGTATTTGTAGTTATGTTTATTCCCGTCTTACTAGAAGCTGGGTGTAGGTTCGAGTGAATAAATCAGATTGTTATGATCTTATTCAGTTTTTGCTCACGAAATAGACTTTACCAATCAAAAGTAATCATTCAATGCTCATTTGTGATTATTTTGATTTTTATCAATTTTGCCGTTAAGCGAAAGTATTATTTGATACACAGGTCACTAAAAATTATTTATTTAAAGTTAAATCAATAGCTTATGATTTATTGTGATCCGGAGGGAAATTTTATCTGCATAGTGTTTGACATAATATGGTCTGAGAAATAGAATCAAAACAAATCATAAATAGTCACCAAGTAATCACTTGATGAAAAAATAAGGTGATAACCATGAACGAAGTACAGAGACATAATGAAATCCTGTCTTTGCTGGATAACATGCGGACCATTAATGTCGCGCACATTATCGATAAATTTAACGTGTCGCCTGCGACGGCAAGGCGTGACATTTCGAAACTCGATGAGCTAGGTAAGTTAAAAAAGGTTCGTAATGGCGCAGAGCGTTTAGAGATTAAAAAAAGAGCTTGGACTCCGCTCAATATTGACAGTACGGATCATTTCCATGAGAAATCAAATGTAGCGATGGCTGCGGCAAAGTTGTGTAAACCCGGCGATAGTGTGGTGATCAACTGTGGCTCAACCGCTTTCTTGCTTGGGCAAGAGCTATGCGGCCAAGATGTACAAATTGTGACTAACTATTTCCCGCTCGCGAGCTATCTCATCAATGAAGATCATGACGATGTGATTATCATCGGAGGTCAATACAACAAAGCTCAGAATATTTTCCTAAACCCAGCACCGGATGCGTTAGGTGGTTATGCTGGCCATTGGATGTTTACCAGCGGCAAAGGTTTAACGGAAAATGGCTTGTATAAAGCCGACATGCTAACTGCTGTGGCAGAGCAACAAATGCTTGAACAGATTGGCAAGCTGGTTGTGGTGGTTGATAGTTCAAAAATTGGGCAGCGAACTGGTATGTTATTTTGCTCGGCGAACAAAATTGACATTGTGATTACGGGTAAAGATGCCAACCCCGATGTCATTGAAGGACTTCGACAGCAAGGAATAGAGGTCATGCTCGTGTAGATGGTGTTTATTCTCTAACCCATTCTAATAAATAAAACATTGGCTCAGTGTCTTAATTTCAGATTAAGACGCTTAGCTCCCTACATCCTAAAAATTGTCTAACTTATTGTGAAATAAAAGGTATTGTTATGAGTAATGTGAATGAAATTACCCGCGAGTCATGGATTCTTAATACATTCCCAGAGTGGGGAACATGGCTAAATGAAGAGATCCAAAATACGGTTGTGGAAGCCAATACTTTCTCGATGTGGTGGCTTGGTTGTACTGGTGTATGGCTGAAAACAGAAGGGAACACCAATATTTCTATCGATTTTTGGTGCGGAACCGGTAAGAAAACGCAAAAGAATGCATTGATGAACCCTCAGCACCAAATGATGCGTATGGGCGGGGTGCGAGAACTGCAACCTAACCTCAGAACTTCGCCTTTTGTGATGGACCCATTTGGTATTAAAGAGATTGATGCGGTGCTAGCAACACATGACCATGCTGATCACATTGACATTAATGTTGCGGCAGCGGTATTGCAGAACTGTGGTGAGCATGTGAAATTTATTGGCCCGCAAGCTTGCGTCAATTTATGGCTGGGTTGGGGAGTACCAGAAGAGCGCTGCGTTGTTGCGAAAGTCGGTGATTGTATTGAAATTGGCGATATGAAAATTAAAGTGCTCGATTCGTTTGACCGAACTGCTCTGGTTACTTTGCCTAAAGGGGTTTCGTCTTACGACAAAGCGATTTTAGATGGAATGAATGACCGCGCCGTCAACTATTTAATCGAAACCACTGGTGGTTCAATTTATCACTCTGGTGATTCTCATTACTCTAACTATTACGCTAAACACGGTAATGAATATCAAATCGATGTGGCTTTGCTTTCTTATGGTGAAAATCCACGTGGTGTGACCGATAAAATGACCGCATCTGATATTTTACGTGCGGGTGAATCATTAGATTGTGAAGTGGTGATCCCATTCCATCATGATATTTGGGCGAACTTCCAAAATGACCCGCGTGAAATTGAAGTGTTGTGGCAAATGAAGAAAGATCGCCTGCAATACGGTTTTGCCCCGTTCTTCTGGCAAGTTGGCGGTAAATATACTTACCCGACAGATAAAGGTCGTATGCATTACCAACATTTTAGAGGCTTCCGCGATATCTTTGTTGATGAGCCAGAATTGCCATATAAAGCGTTTCTATAATGTAACCAACAAGAGGCCGAATTCGGCCTCTTTTCTTTGTATCGAGAAAACCCCCAGCTAGACTGGGGGTTCCGTTTCCAATTCTAACCCACTGATTTCAGAAGTTGCTATCATTTCTAAGTCATCACGTAGAGAATGGTAGGTAACAGTAATACGTTGTACTTAAAGGATTACTTACTCTATTTGTGCTGGTGGTTGATAGTGCAAAATGGTCATTGAAGTTGGTGATTGCAATAATTCATTTTCAGCATGACCGGGCTGTACATTGCGCAGATTGGTGTCACAAATGACTTGCCAATTTTGGTCGCGATCACTAGGAAGGGTAAAGCGAGCCGGTGCGTTAGTTTGGTTAATGAGATAAAGCATTTCCGCTCCGTCTGTACCAATACCCATATGCAGAGCAACCGAACTTAATCGATTCCAATCATCATGCTCCATTAAGGTGCCATCAACACGACGCCAGAAAATGCGGTTACAATTTCGTTCCTCGCCACTAAACGCGCGAATAAAGGGCACCATGTAGGTTTGGCGTGCTGCCACCATCTCTGCTAACCAGTCTTTAAAATAGGTTTTTCGCTCGGTCATACTCCAATTGAGCCAACTGATCTCATTGTCTTGGCAATACGCATTGTTATTGCCTTGTTGGGTGTGTGAAAGAACATCAGCACTCAGAATGTGTGGAATACCAAATGCAAAAAGCAGGCTGGCCATCATATTACGTTTTTGCTTTTCACGCGTGGCGATGATCACCATATTCTCGGTTTCGCCTTCAACGCCATAGTTGTCTGAACGGTTATCGCCGTGACCATCTCGGTTTTGTTCACCGTTCGCTTCATTATGCTTGTGTTTATAAGAAACCAAGTCCTGCATGGTGAAGCCATCGTGGTAGGTAATGTAGTTAACGGTTAGTTTATATGGCCAATTTGCTGCGCTATAAAGGTCGCGAGAGCCCATCAAACGGGTGGCAAATTCCTTCATGTAACCTTGGTCACCACGCCAGAAGCTTCTTGTAATATCGCGCAGTTTGTCATTACATTCGTTCCAGCCGAGCGGAAAATTACCTACTTGGTATCCATTAGGTCCAATATCCCATGGTTCGGCGATAAGTTTGATGTGTTTTAAAATAGGGTCTTGAGCAACAGCTTTGAAAAAAGCAGCGTCTGGGCTGAAGTTATCACCATTACGGCCAAGTGTTGCCGCGAGATCGAAGCGAAAACCATCCACTTTATACTCGCTAACCCAGTAGCGTAGTGTGTCCATGACAAGGTTAAGCGCTGGTTGATAAGAAAGATCAACCGTATTACCACAGCCAGTAAAATTCGCGTAATGCTGGCCATGCTTAAGGTAGTATTTAGGATCGAGTGCTTTTAAATTAAAGACAGGGCCATCTTCGCCACCTTCGGCTGTGTGGTTATATACCACGTCCAATATCACCTCAATACCGTGTTTGTGCAGTTCTCGTATGGTCGTTTTTAGTTCAATGACTGCATCATTTTGGGCATAGCGTGGATCAGGAGCCATAAATAAGTAGGGGTTATAACCCCAATAATTCACTTTTCCCATGTCTAAAAGATGAGGCTCATGCATGCATGCGGCAACAGGTAAAAGCTGTAATGTGGTGATATTTTGCTGGCGATAAAATTGCAGCATTTCATCGCTAACCAAACCTAAATATGTTCCTTGTTGCGCTGTAGCAACATTAGGGTTGCACTGCGTCACCCCTTTGACATGTGTTTCAAACAAAACCGTTTCATCGCGTGGAATATTAGGTTTAACGCTAGATTGCCAATCAAAGTGATCATCAATCACGATGCATTTTGGCAACTGAAAACTTTTTTTGGAACTAAAAGGGGTTTTGTAGTCTAAGTTTTTGTCTATCGCGTTTGCGTAGGGGTCTGAAATATAGTGCGGCTCTTCTTCATTTAAGATCACATACCCATATTTCTGACCAGCTTTTACGTTTGGTATATAGGTGTGTTGGATACCTGCATATTCATTGTCTAATGCATGTGTTGTGTAATTACCCTCTTCATCAAAGAGAGCGAGTAAAAGTTGTTTGTTAGCCGGAGCATAAATAGCAAAGTTACAACCCGCTTCGTCAACGGTTGCTCCTAATGGGTGAGGGCTGGAAATATTACTTTTCATAAGGTTATCTTTATTGTTATGTCGCTTCACATCGTCGTCGGTTTAAGTAAAAAGCTTTGTTGTGACTAGGTCAAGTATCCAATGAATAAAATGTCGATGTAATTTTATTTCATTTTCATTGACTAATTGTAGTGAAATAGTGATCAGATATGCATTTTGTATTCCCTTTTGTCATAAGTAATTGATCTCCTCCCCCTGAAATACGTGATCGATGCCTTAAAAACACCATACTGTAAAATTTCTCCTCCTTTCTCCTCCCCCTTAAATAACTTTAGGGTGGAGGAAGCCATCCCCTTACGCCTTTAGTAATCTTCTCATCGTTGAAACAACTGGGGACCTAGTCCCGTCTTACCTCTTCTTTTGGGTTCTATCTGTCAACTGCCTTGCAGGTTCCAATAGGAGAAGAGAGAAAGTTTTAAATATTGTCCGTAATTAAAATTTTCTAATAAATATAAATCGTCCTTAATGGAGTTAAGAATGAAAAAAGTAAGTGTAATTGCTGCCGCAGTGGCATCAGCATTGTTTGCCGGTTCCGTATTCGCTGAAACAGAAGTAGCGCTAGATGCAGTGTCTGGTGATAGTGCTGCACCAAAAGTAGAAAAAGTAAATGGTACTGATGTACTTAAAGATGGCTGGGAAGTGCACGGCTATGCTTCTATGAACTTCCGTATGGTAGATGGTGAAACGGTTGATACTGAATTTGGTAAGCCAGATTACAAAACAGCAGGGACACACGGTAAGAGCACTAACCAAGTTGAATTTGTAATCAAAAAGCATACAGAGCATGCAAACGGTGTTTGGTCTGACTTTGTTGTTCGTACTGAGTATGGTAATGGCAACTCATACGCATACTCTTCGCCAGGTAGCCAGAAGGCGAATGACACTGCCCAGTTTGAAGTAAAAGAGACTTTTGTTGAAATTGGTGGTTTGTCATATTTAGGCGAAGATACTTCTATTTGGGGTGGTCAACGCTACTTAAACCGTGCTGCAGGTCTACTTTCTGGTGAATTCTGGAAACAATCTTCAGGTGTTGGCGCAGGTATTCAAACTAAACTTGCTGGTAATACTGCTGGTTTTGCAGTAGTTACTGCTGATACTGATGGTGATATTAATAATGGGCCAGGTGCTGATGGCCGTGAGACGTTGATATCATATGATTTATATTACTACGGTGTCGATGTTGGTTTTGGTAGCTTAGACTTTGATTTCAAATACATGGAACAAGCTAACAAAGACAGCAACGCTGATGATGGCTTCGGTGCTGCAATTACGCTAAATACTAGCTACTACGGCCTAGACGGTTGGACGCAGAATGCGATTGCTTACGGTAAAGGCGTAGCTCAAAACCGCGGTGTTAACTTTGGTAGTTGGTCTGGCGGTGACGACAATGCTGAGTCTATCTTCTTGACTTCTTACGGTGTGTTGAATATCTCTGAAAACTGGCAAATGGGTTCTGAAATAACTTATTTTGCAGCGTTGGATGAGTTGTTTGGTGCTGATGACTTGAAACGTTTTATCGTTGCGGTTCGTCCATCTTATAAAGTAAATGATAATTTACGTATCGAAATGACGGGCTCATATGCTCATGAAGAAGGTGCTGAAGGTTACTGGGGCCGTACTGGTGATGACGTAGAAAGCGATATTTTCAACGTGGAACTAGCCGCTGCATTTACGGTCAATGCTGATTACTTCGGTCGTCCACAAATCAAACCATACATCAGCTATATCTCTGCTGATGATGAAGCAAGTGCATCACAAATTGGCATCAAAGATGGCAAAAACGAAACAGTTATCGGTGTTCACACTGAAATCTGGTTCTAAATCAAGTAAACTTCAAGGCAGCCTGTTGGCTGCCTTTTTTGCTTTGTAAATGATAGAGAATAACGATGAATAATAAAAAATCATTAATAACCCTTATCCTCGGAACTGCTTTGACTGCCTGCGGTTCGGTCCCATCGACCTCAAATATTGCATCTATTGAACCTATCCCATACGAAAAAGTATGCTGTAATCGCTATGCTGAGTTTCCTTGGGTTGAGCTACAAAGCAATGAAAGTATTGAGTTTGATATCGATGAAAGTGCACCTATTGGCCACTTTTCTGATGGGAATAGCTATTTTAATGCTTTTCAACTTCCTCATCGTTCAGCAAAAGTGCAAATTCGATTGAGCAGTTATATGCTGAATAATTCGGTATTCTCACCCAAAGTAATAATGCTAGATAAAGCCTTTAATATTGTGTCAGAAACTGAATTATCACAATTTGAGGTTGAAACATCAGACGCTTTTACGAGAAATCAGTATCGCTTAGATTTTAAAGTTGACGCAACTAAGACACCTTATTTTGTGATTTATACGCCCGAGCAGTACTTAGGTCAGAAAGTAAAAGTCGATCATCCAGCAAAAGTTAGAGCAAAAGAGCTAGGTGAAGCTATGCCGATGGTTACAGATCCTACTTATGTTTCGGAACACTTTGGTAAGCTTAAGGTAGAGTTAAAGACATTGTCATTACAGTCTTATCAAGCAGATAAATCCGTTGAAAAACCAGCACCTAAAGTAGTATCAGAGCAAACTGTAGTGACCACGATTGCTCAGCCAGAAACGAAAAATTATTACATATCTGCCATCGAAAATGCAGTCAAGGCAGGCGATGTGGCGAAAGCTCTGAGTCTCTTAGACGAAGCGAAAATGTTGAATGTTGATGGTGCGCAGCAAGCATTCATTAAAGCGGTTAATGCAAAATAATTTAAAATTCACCAGAGGCGTTCCGATTAGAACGCCTTTATTTTTTAGGGGGCAATATGCATTTTAATTCCAAAAGATTGATTCTTCTCCGTGATTTTTATATGCATTAACTTGATAAAAACGGATGGTTCGTATCTATCTGTCTTTTGATTATGTTATTTTTGGTGTAGTCATGAGTTTTAATTTAGAGTTGAGAGCCTGCCACTATAACTCAAGATCACCACGTTGACGTCATGACCTGAAATACGCACCTTTTTAGAACGAAGAGTAAAATTAAAACTCGCCTTTGATTTGAGGATTGTTTTTAATTAACTCCTTGAATTGCTCTAACAGTTCAATGCTTTGTTTATTTTGTTGACCGTCTTTATGTAAGTAAGCCCCAATCGTTGCTTTGTTGAAACACTCCTTCATCTGTAAAGGTACAATATCAAAACCACCAAAGTAATCTCTCATCGTCATTGGATAAGGCAAAATAGCATCACTGTTTTGTAATAAATCAATCGCGGTTAGTAGTGAGTTAGTATTGTAGATAACCTTCTCTTGTAAATAGTGACGTTTTTGAAAGGTCGTTAATTCTTCATTCTGCTGCTGAACTAAATGCGTAAATCGTTTTTTTGCGGCCCCTAAATCAACCGATGGAAAGCGAGCAATATCTTCATTGCTGCAGGTGATTTCTAGTAAAGGATGCCCTTTTCTTACATAGACTTCTTCACTACATTGGAAAAGAGGATGGAATAATATGTCTTCATATTGTGCTAGGCCGAGTATTTCATGACCGACAAAAATGCTGATTTCATCACTGAGTAATAAATTCATTAATTGCAGATGATTCCCCACATCAATCAAGATATTGCTGTGGGGATAGGTATCTCTAAAATTTTGTACGCAGTCTCGAATAAACAAGTGCCACCATGCGTCACCACAACCAATTTTGAGTTCGGTTTGATGTCTGAGTTTGTTCTTCTCTAATTTATTGAGGGTGTTTTCATAGAGGTTTTGCATTATTTTTGCTTGCTCGTAAAGTAACTCACCACTGGAGGTTAGATTTATCCCCTTTGAATTACGATTAAACAATTTGCTGCCTAGCTTCTCTTCTAATTTATGCATGTTGTGGCTTAATGTCGGTTGACTTAAACAGAGGTTATTAGCGGCTTGGGTGATGTTTTGAGTTTTAGCTACTTGAATGAATTGAATCATTAATTTAAACATAATAGCCCTTTATTTTAATAAGAAAGAGCTATTTTATGTGGCTTACTATTTGATATCTAGCAATTAATTTTTATTTTGATACATGGCGAAGCTAAAGGGTTCCAATGTTAACATCTCTTTTAATTTGCAATCGCTTTCGTTATAAATATCAATGACATTACGATTCGATAGTTCATCAGGAAGAGTAATATCGGCTGTGTTATTACTGTTATTTATAACAATAGTAATACACTCGTCTTTTAATACTTTTTGGTAGATAAGGCATTGCTGCTCATCATTACTCATTAACCAATTAATATTATGAGTACGTAGAGCTGGGTGTTGTTTGCGTAATTTGATGATTTGCATGATATGTTGCTTCATGCTCATATCATGCTTGCTCTCATCCCAAATCATGCATTTACGATTTAATGGATCGGCTCCACCATCTAAGCCAATTTCACTACCATAATAAATACACGGTGTACCACTGTGGGTAAATTGGAATAAATAGGCCAGTTTCACTTTCTCTTTATTGCCATCACAACGGTGAAGAATACGAGCCGTATCATGGCTATCTAATAATGAAAACGCCACTTCATTAACCGTAATAGGGTAGCTTGCATTCACGTCATTGACTGCGTATTTGAACTGATTGGCACTGAGGTTTCCATGAGCAAAAAATCCTATCATGGCATCGGATAATGGGTAATTCATTACGGCATCAAATTGGTCACCAGCAAGCCAATTCATCGAGTCATGCCATGCTTCACCCAAAATATAGATCTCAGGTTTAATCGCTTTTAACTCATCACGAAAGCGTCGCCAAAAGCGTTGATCAACTTCGTTTGCGACATCTAAACGCCACGCATCGATGTTGAAATTACGCACCCAGTACTGACCAACTGCAAGTAAGTATTCCATCACTTCTGGGTTTTCGGTATTTAACTTTGGCATGTTCTGCGCAAAGGCAAAGGTGCGATAGTTGAGATACTCTTTACTGTGCTGATCTTTTTTAGACTCGTCTATAAGTGGGAATTGTTCAACATAGAACCAATCAATGTATTTTGAGTCTTTGCCGTTTTTGATTACATCTTGCCATTGAAGAGAATCGGCACCAATGTGGTTGAATACGGCATCTAGCATGACTTTCATGCCACGTTTGTGGGCTTCTGTAATTAGCGTTCTTACCGTGTCGTCATCACCAAAAGCAGGGTCAACTTTTAGATAATCAACGGTATCGTATTTGTGGTTAGTCTTACCTTGAGTAATCGGCGTGAAATATAAGCCGGTAATACCGAGATCTTGCAAGTAATCAAGGTGCTCAATGACGCCTTGTAAATCACCCCCAAAGAAACTGTTGGTTTTTGGATCTTCAGAGCCCCAAGGAAGAGCATTGCTTGGTGAGATTGAGGGATCACCATTGGCAAAACGCTCAGGAAATATTTGATACCAAACCGTCTCTTTTACCCAATGTGGTGGGCTAAATACATCGATTGGGTTCATGTATGGGAAGCAGTAAAAATTGAGTAATTGGCTTAATACGGGATCAGCATCATCTGTAATGGTGAAAATTTGTTTTTCAGTAACGAGCAGTGTTTCGTCTTCTTTGCCTTCAAGAATAAAAGCATAACGAGCGCGGAAAAATCGGGGCTGTGCTTCGCAGAACCAGTAATCAAACAATTCTGTTTCACACTCTTTTTTCATGGCAAAGTTTTCGCCACCACTCCAACCCATTGCATCTTCTGCATTTAGATTGCCGCCACCGCCACCTGATGTCCAGTCGTATGGATCACCAATTCGTAATGTGGCGTTATCGACTTCGCCTTTTGCTGTGCGAATGCGTAAATGAAGAGTTTCCTTATCATAAGTATAAGAATAACTAGAGTGAGAACGATGATAGATCGCTGCTTTTGTAATCATGATTAATACCGCTTAATGAAAGTACCAACCCGAATAACTTCTGACGTAATAGCCACTCAGGTTGGTATGATTATTTAGATATGGAATTCTATTTTTGGTGCGTTTGTTCGTAATATTTCACGACGCGTAATACTTCACTGACGCTCCATGCTTGGGCGAAACAACCACGAGATTGATTTGGTGCGTAGCCATCATAGATTTCAGCCAATTGACCAATACAACCTTCATATAGGCCATCTTGGTTATGCTCAATAAACTGTTCAACAATACGAACTAAGTCTTTATCTTGTGGGAATTGGCGTAAGATCCCCATTAAGAATTGACCAATCATAAAGCCCCAAACTGTGCCTTGGTGATAGGCCATGTCTCGGTCAAAATGCGAACCTGTACATATTGCTTTAAATTCAGGATCACTCATTGCTAGCGAGCGTAAACCCAACGGTGAATACAACTCTTTATAAATGGTAAGAATGACAGAGCGTGCTCTTTCTTGACTTAATATTGGGAAGGGAAGGCCAACGGCATAAGCTTGATTTGGGCGAATTTGTTGGTTTACTTCCCCTTCTTTAATCCAATCATTTAAGTACCCTGCATCATTGTAAAACTCATCGTTAAAGGTGGTTTTTACTTGTTCTACAAGGGCTGGTAATTCCGGCATCGGTTTATTCAGTTTTTGATTAAAGAAATCAAGAATAGAGAGCGCATTAAACCAAAGGGCATTAATTTCTACTGCACAGCCGTGTCTTGGTGTTGGTACGATATCGCCGTAACGAATATCCATCCAAGTCAGCTGATCAAAACCGCTGCCGCCGCTGATCAAACCGTTATCAAGCATCTTAATCTCAAAGTCAGTACCGTTACGATAATGCTGATAAATGTTAGTCATACACTCGTATGCTTCATCACGGATAAACTCTAGATCGCCGCTCGCTTGGTAGTATTCATATAAGCTAACAATGAACAGTAGCGATGCATCAATGGTGTTATACATTGGCTCAACCCCAGCTTCAGGGAAAAGATTCGGCAGTACACCCCGGCGTTCGTAACGGATAAAAGTACGGAAGATCTGTCTTGCGTCTTCAAATTGATTGGTTGATAAATTACAGCCCCATAATGCAATCATGGTGTCACGGCCCCAATCGGCAAAGAATGGGTAGCCCGCAATGATGGATTTGGATTCTGTTGAGTCACGATTTACCACAAACTGTTCGCTGGCACGAACCAATTGTTTTCCAAATCGGCTCTTTAGATTAGCGTGCTTGATGTACTCTTGTTGGCGCTTAATTTCTGCGTTAATCATTTCATCGGCAGTCTGTGCTTCTAGAGAAACTGCGCGATCTTCTTGTGCTTCAAATACTATCGAGAACTGCTCGTGCGTTTCAGTCCCAACAAAGGCAATGGTATGAAGCGCTACTTGAGCATCTGTTGCAGGACGACCATCGCGAGCATCATAAGAAAAGTACAGACCTGACTCATAACGAGGGGTATCCAATGCTGAATCTGCCCCATTGTGACGATAAATAAGTGCTTGACCGTTACTGGTGATTTTGCCTTCTTGATGCGTAAATTCTTGTTGTCTTGATAGGTTCTGTCCTTTTGCACAGAAATGGTATTTTGGTGTTACATTCAATGTAAATGCTTGTTTCAATGGATTGAATATTTGATAGTTAACCGCAAGACGGTTTACCCCTTGAGCCATCACAATCGTTTTGGTGATTTCAATACCACGGATACGATACGTAAACTCTGGAAGATGAGTTTGGGTAAAATTATCAAACAGTAGGGTTGAATCTACTGTGTCATATGGATTTACATTGGCTTGTGAAGAGAGCGGGTAAGGTTCGCCACTCGCTAACGTAATACGGTCATCCAAATGACGAACAAAATTAAAGCGATTGTTTGGTGCAACAAGGCTTGCCATAAACAACGCATGATCACTTCGACTGCAAGAGCCTGCAAGGGTAAGAGAAGAATAACCACCTAATCCATTCGTTAGCAGGTAGTTCGATTCTTCAAGGCGATCCATATCGCGAAAATTTGCTTTAGAAAGAGAGATTTTCATGTGAACCTTACAATTAAATATCAAATGTTATCCCGTGTTTATTTTATTCACGCTGTAGGTGTTAAATTAACGAGGGAGTTTATAGTTAGCTTTTAATTTCGTTATAAACGAGTAACAGTTTTTGCACTTCGCCTTGGGTGTACGCGAGATCTTGGCTCTTTTCGTATCCCCACAGCGACGTAATTTGGACGTCATCTTTAGTCGGTGTTACTTTGAATGCCGCAATGCGTTCTTGCTCATTATCAGAAATGAAAAACAGATAAGGCTGAGGTTGTGTAAGCAGCGCGTTGTATTGAGAAGGCGTGGTATATACGGCATTCACGGCTTTGACGTTTTGAGTGCCATAAAAGCGCTGCGCTTCAGCTAATACAGGTAATGCCATTTCTTGCAGTTGTTCGTAACTGCTTTCTACATGAAACGAGCCACAATCACTTGGGATCTGATCACGCAGTGCTTTGTATTGGGTATTAATGGTTTCTAGCGGCAGGCTTAAATAGTTATTTTCAAACTGTTGTGCAGAAGCAAATAGCTCATCATTATTCACACATTGTTTAAAATTTTGCTGCTGCTCAGTAAAGGTTGAGTAGTCAAAAGATGGCTTAGGAAGGCTGCTGTAAGCAATGATAAAGCCGGTAATGAAAATAACGACAGCGACAGCAATATGAAGCATATAGTCATGAATGCGTTGAAGTTGGCCGCGAAAATTCAAAATGTGACTCCTTTCTCTACGGTGTAAATATGCTCTATAAGGCATGGTTTATTGCCCTCAATGAGGAGAGGGCAATAAAGGTGGCTGTGTTCTATTTCTTAAATTCAGCTGATTTGATTGAGTACTTGATGGACTCTTCCGTCTCAGTATCAAAGAAATGCAGCTTGGTATTATCGATAACTAAAGTGATTTTCTCGTCGATATCAACGTCTGGTTCGCCGGTGCCCAATGTGCCTACAAACATGTTCATTGGTGCGGCATTAAAGAACACGTTAATCGCATCACCTAAGTATTCGCTGTTAAGTGCGGTGACTTCAAAACAACAATCAGGGAATGCATCGCGGTATTTTTTTCCAGAACGAATGGCACTAGAGCGTGCGCCTAACGTAACTGATTTTCCGTTGTAGCCTGCATCGTTTAGGATCTGTTGGTCACTTTCATTTAAGGTAATCGTGAAAGAGTGACACATGAACTGGCCGCCTTCGTAGGTTCCTTCAATAAGGTTCATTGATGGCATGCCCATGAAAGTCGCTACAAAACAGTTTTTAGGGTTGGTAAATAGCTCTTTTGGTGAACCAATTTGCTGAACTTCACCCATCGACATTAATACGATGCGATCAGCCATGGTCATCGCTTCAACTTGGTCATGGGTTACGTAAATTGTGATTGCGCCCTTAGCTCTGTGCATGCGAGAAATTTCAGTACGGGTTGTGGTACGTAATTTCGCATCCAAGTTACTTAATGGTTCATCCATTAGGTACAATTTAGGTGTACGAACCATGGCACGGCCTAAAGCCACACGTTGACGTTGCCCGCCAGACAATTCTTTAGGTTTACGTTCAAGGTATTCTTTTAAAAATAAATCGTCAGAAATACTATCAACCGAGTTTTTGATGTCATTACTTGGATAATTACGTAGCTTTAAGCCGTAGCCAATGTTGCCACGTACTGACATGTGTGGATACAGTGCATAGCTTTGGAATACCATTGCGATATCACGGTCTTTCGAGCTTACGTCATTGACAACTTCGCCATCGATAATGAATTCGCCGTCGGTAATGTCTTCGAGCCCTGCAATCATACGTAGGGTGGTGGATTTACCACAGCCAGATGGGCCAACAAGAACAATGAATTCCCCTTCTTCAATATCAAGATTGAAATCACGTACCGAGCACGTATCTGAATTTGGGTATTTTTTATTGATGTTTCTTAATGAAATTTTGCTCATTAGCCTTTTACTCCACCAGACGTTAAGCCGCCCACGATATAATCTTGAAATTTATAGAAAACAATAACAGGCGGTATTGCTGCTAAGACTGCGCCTGCCGCGAATACGTTATAGCTAGATTCTTTAATATTATTGATAAGGCCCATAAGGCCAACAGCCAATGTTTTTGCTTCTGAATCCATGCTTGCAATCAGGAACTTAGGCATGATGATGTCGCCAATTGGGCCCAAGAAACAGAAGATAGCGATAACCATGATCATTGGTTTTACTAATGGCAGCAGTATCTCTTTGAAGATCTGCATTTGAGTTGCACCATCAATTTTTGCTGATTCATCTAACGCACGAGGAATCGAATCGTAATAGCCTTTCATTAAAATTGTATTCATTGTGATGCCACCTGTGGTGTAGATGAGGATCATAAAGATATACGTATAAAGTGTGGCGTTGGCAGAGCTGTAAATACCGATAGAGTTCGCAATCGCATACAGAGCAATTAAGCCACTGCCTGATGGGATAATTTGAATAATCAGTAATGACATTAATGCACTTTTACGTGATTGGTAACGATAACGAGAATAAACAAACCCCGAAATTGTCACGATAAACGTAGAAAGGATCATTGTAATTATCGACACTAAGAAGGTATTTCGGTACCAACTCAAATAAGGCGTATCATTGAAAAGCTGAACAAAATTTTCCGTCAAACTGAAATTTTCAGGCAAGAACGACGTAGAGTACAGTGAGTTACTGACGTTAAATGCACTCATTAATGTCAATAATATCGGGTATAGAATGATCACTGACATTGAAATCAGAAACGCGTAACTAAAGATAACACCCATGTTTTTAGTGAGGACGTGGCGGTTTAAACGCTTCTTTTTAATTTGGCATTCTAAAGGAATGGCTCTGTCCATTACATAACCTCTTCATTTTTAAAGGCACCTGCTTTTAGCCATGAATATAAGACCACGGCACCGACAACAGTACTGGTAATTAAGGTATACACCGCCGCTTCGTTGTATTTCGCATCCATCATTAATCGGAAGCCCAGAGATGAAATGGTATCTAGCGGTTTGTAAATTGAACCTACCGTTTGAACTGTCGCTTCGCCCAACATATAAACGATGGTGACGTTATTAAAGTTGAAGGTAAATTGGGTAATAAATACAGGGGCAACACTTATTAATATCAAGGGTAGAGTGATATCAAAGAAATTAGTCCATGCGTTACCACCATCAATTGCACTTGCTTCATATAAATCATCAGGGATGGTTTGTAATACCCCCGTTACCAAGATAAATACGTAAGGGAAGCCTAACCATGCTTGGATTAAAATGATGGTGATTTTGGCGTAATCAGCGTTTAAGAAGAAGCCAATTGCTGTGCTTACATCGTATTCATTACCGGTGAAAAACGGGATAACCATAGTGTTCATGCCACCAACTTTTGAGAAGAACAGTTGGAAAACAAGAATGGTTAAAAAAGCAGGGACTGCCCAAGGTAAAATGTACACAGTACGGAAGAACTTCTTCCCTCTGATGTGTTTATTGTTTGCTACAACGGCAAGGAGTGTACCTAGAACAATAGTCAAGGCAGAAGCACAGAAGGTCCAGGTTAGTGTCCATGACAAGGTTTCTTGGAATGCAGCAGCAGTACGTTCGTTCGTGAACAAACGCTCAAAGTTAGTGAAGCCTTTCCATTCAATTAGAAATGCAGGCGGTAAAACAGGGCGTTTGAAGTTAGTAAAGGCTACGACAATAGAAACAATCGCTGGCAATAAAGCAAAAACAAACAGCAATATGAATTTAGGTGCTGTAATTAGATTAGGTACGATTTCGTGTGATAATCCGCGTACTTTTTCAGTAAACGTAATCGCAAAACCAGATTCATCTATTTGTCGTTTTACGTCTTTTGCATCGCGAGCAAAGGCGTAGTGCAATGCGAAAAAGACCAAGATCATCATTGCGCCAACGGTTGAACCCACCATGATAAGAAAAGAATCATCTACAAAGCGCTCTGCACCAATAGTGATTTTTCCATTCGGTTGTTCGACAGCCAATAGACGGAAATTAGGAAGGGTAAATTGAATAAAAACCAATATCTCTAAAGCCAATATAGAGAACCCAAATAAAGCCTCTCGCATTCGACGTAGTGCAAGATGCCCACTGCCAGGAATCAGCATAGAGAGCCAGAATACAAACGGTTGACTCATGTAAATAACCTACTTATTTATTAGTGTTGTGTAGATATGTCATGTCTTTGTATTACATGATGCCGAGTGAACTCGACATCGTGTAGTTGATTTGAAAACTAAGCTAGCGGATTACATGTCTTCGATATCAATTTCGATCGTATCAACGGCGGCGTCTAATACGGCTTTGACATCTTGACCTTGTGCGATTTGAGCAAGGCCTGTTTTCATTGGTCCCCACACTTTCATGAACTCTGGGATGCTTGGCATAGGTTGGCCGATATTTGTCGCATCAAAGATGGCTTTGTGTAGAGAGCCTTCTTTATAATTGACAGATAGGTTAGGTGACACTTCGCGTGTTTCTGAATACCATTTGTTTGCATTTTCAGGTGTTGCTAAAAACTTGATGAAAGCACGCGCGCCTTCTTGGTTGTCACTGTAACCATTAATTGTCATCCCTTTCGTGCCAGTTAGCGCTTTGTATGGGTGACTGCCATCCCAGCTTGGGATAGGTGCTGCACCAACATTAATGCCTGATTTTTCAATGTCAGCAATTGCCCATGGACCGTTGATAATGGCTTTTAGTTTTCCTTCCATGAAGTATTTCATCATGATGTCATAAGCAACGGTGTCATCTTGCATCAATGTCCAGTGACTTACGCCACTGTTATATAAACTTTGAGCCGCTAAACCTGCTTTGATTGAATCTGGTGTATTTAAACCAATATCTTGTGGGTTGTTGTCTTTGAAAATATAGCCGCCATTAGACATAAATAGGCCGCCAGTAAAGTAGAAATCAGTAAATTTTGCAGCCCACTCTGAAGGTGGAATTTCTTGCAGTGTTTTTGGTGCTTCTTTTATCATGTCTTTGTTGTACAGAAACAGAGTCGTATCTGTAGACATTGGAAGCATGTAGGTTTGGCCGTTGTAGGTTGATGCGTTGGTCGCTGCATCTGTGTAGCCGTTAACGGTAAAGTTGGTTGGAGCAATTAAATGTTGATCCGCTAGTTCACCAATACGGTCATTTGGGATCATGAAAATATCAGCAATGTTGCCTTTTTGAGTTGGTAGCGCTGCCAGTAAATCAAACATGCTTGTTGCTGCTACTTCAACCTTAAAGTCTTTTCCTTTATTGAACTGCTCTGCAAGTTCGGTGAAGTAAGGGACATAGCTTTTTTCAACACCAATAACGATGTTTTCTGCAGCCATTGCAGTGTTACTTAGTAATAGGGCAGTTGAAACGGCAAGCGATAATTTCTTAATCATTTTATTGTTCCTGAATAGGGGTAGAGGTTTAAATCGATAAAATCGCGCTGGTATATAATTCAACCATATCAATATGTTATATCTGGTATTGGGCGGTCTCTCTCGAAATATTCCTACGATAGATTTTTGTCTGTTGATAAGGCAAACGTCATGAGGTGATCATAGGCCTTTGGTGATATACGGTGAAATGCTATTTATGTTTGGCGCCCATAGATAAAATCAATATCACATAGATAAATGTTATCTAACGCAACGATATCTAAGGTATGCATGGTCTTTGATAAGTTAAAAACGTGAAGACAATAACAGTCTGTAGGAGGAGATAAAAAAGAGACAAAGGAGAAGAGATTTAGTGGTGTGCTTGCAATAAAAAGGTGACTATTATCTTCCCCCTTTATGTTATGCAACTCAGGTAAATTTAGGGGCTCAATCTTTTTGGATTTCTCCAGCCATTCGTTTTGTGTTGTCGGAAAATGAGCATTTTCACCCTCAGATTCGTGGTTAACTCAAGCCGTAAAACAGGCAAGATTCTTTGTTTCCCTCAATCAGTTTTTGGCGTGTTGTGAATCTAGCGTGCGCAAAGTATGGAAAGGGCAAGTCAATCGATTATTTCGTATTTACTGAAAGTCTTGCTGATTGAGTTTACCTGCTCCAAAAGCTTGGTTTGTTGTTGAAAGGTGGGCTTTGCTTCGTCAGCTAATTCATCACGGCTCTCACTTGGGCTGATTCTTGAATCACTCAACCATTGCAATTGTGGTTTCTGGTCGATTAAAGTCGGTTTATCTTATTGAATTTGAATAACAAACGGCTCAAGAGGGATTGCTAACGCGTGGCGGTTTTATCTCGGTAATTTTAGAGAGTCTAAGTGTTGAAGTCATTACTGAAACCTACAAAAAGGGGTACAGTAAACTGTACCCAAAATATGAACATGAAGATTGTGTTTATCGTTATTGAATTATTTAGTGATTTGTTTTGCAGCCATATCTAATGCTTCTTTAACCCCTTGTTTTCCTTGCATAGCATTATCAATCGCAGCCCCTTCAGCAAACCAATAGGCGGTCATTTGTGGAATGTTTGGCATGATCTCACCATTTTCAGCGTTAATCATTGTCGATTTAATTCGCTCATCACTTTCGAGTAGTTTTTGGAAGGATTTAAGAGTAACAGCCCCCAGTGGTTTGTCGTCATTCATTATTTTTAATGACTCATCTAAAAATAAGTAGTTTTCTAAGAACTCAACAGCTAAGTCTGTATTTGGGCTTGCAGCATTAATTCCGGCACTTAAAATACCGACAAATGGGTTGCCTTTACCATTATGTAGGGTTGGCAATACGGCAACGCCGTAATTTATGTCCATTTTATCTAAGTTGCTCCACGACCAAGGGCCATTGATTGTCATTGCGACGTCTCCTTTACTAAATGCCGCCTCTGACACTGCATAGTCCATATTAGGGTTAACAATTCCCTGCTGCACCATATCAACTAAAAATTGAAGACCTTTGATACCTGCTTCATTATTCACGCCAGTGCTCTTTGCATTATATCCACCTTCAATTTTTTCGAAGGCATAAGCACCTCCAGATGAAATGATTGGCCACGTGAAATATGCATTTTTCACATCCCACATAATGGCTTTTTTACCTTGTTTTTGCAGCTCTTCTTCGATGCTAGGGAGTTCCTCCCATGTTTTCGGTGGTGTTGGTAAAAGATCTTTGTTGTAAATTAATGATGGTGCTTCAATTGCTAAAGGGTAGCCGACTAATTTTCCATCAACAGTCACCGCATCCCAACTAAAATCCACTAATTTGTTTTTGAACTCTTTGCTTGGTTTTATTTCATAGAGCAAGCCAGACTCTGCGTATCCCCCAAATCTGTCGTGAGCCCAAAAAATAATATCGGGGCCACCACCCGTAGCGGCATGTTGCTGGAATTTGGCCTCTAATGATTCTGGGTGCTGAACAATGATTTTTATCCCCGTATCTTGTTCAAACTGTTTACCTATTTGCGATAAACCTTCATAACTTTTATCGCCGTTGATCCAAATCGTTATCTCACCCTCTTGCATCGCTATGGCTGGCGCTGCCATTAATGTGACGAGTGTACAAATGGACAGGTTCTTTATTGTTTTTTTCATCATTATTTTCCCGTTGATACCAGAGGTTCGAATCAAGAATAGGTTCTCGAATCCTTGAGTTGTTTATGTTCTGGATTCAATATAACGGCTTTTTATAGCAACAAGAAATAGACAAATATGGATTTGTTATAGTTAAAATCAATACCATGTTGTTTAGATTGATAGAGGTCAATCAAGTGGAGTATTCTAGTTTGAAGCCTCTGTATTAAAAATGTGAACGAGTCCAAAAAACTTTTTCTTTGTTGTTTTTTATGGTGTTCACGATATGCCTCCACTTAAGCATGGAGGCAATGAATTATGAAAAATATGATCATAATGGTACTATAAGTGAAGATATTGCAGCGATTTTTAATGCCTAAACATGAGTGGTTAAAATATCAATGAATGTCGTTATTTTTTCATCACAAATGCCTTGTTTAGTGTAAATACCAACATTGCCTTTTTTTTGGGTATTGATCACCAACGTCTCCATATGTTTGGATGCCATCCAGTTGCACATTCTGTCACTATAGGGCATTACGGCATCGATTTTTTCTAATATATCTAAACTAGCAAATAACGAGTCAATATCATAAATCGTTCTTTTGTTTTCTCTCTGTTCACTATATTGCTGAGCAAGTGATGCATGTTCTGCTAGCACCGAGCGGTGACGTGCATGGTCGGGTGTGACTCGTATTATTGGATATTGAGATTGCTTGAGCAACAACTGATCCTCACTGCACTTTTTCTTTTGTAATAGAGGGTGTTGTGGGCGAACGAATATAGCTTCTTGGTCTTGTAGGAGTGGGTGGAAATTGACTTTGCATCGCTCATGCAGGCCATGAACTTCATGCCCAATAAATAGATCGATGTCGCCTTGCACTAAATGGTGAATAAGCGATAGGTTATTACCAAACTCCAAGTGTATTGAACTATGAGGAGTCTGCTTTTGGTATTGTTCGACGGTATTTTTTACAAACAATTCCCACCAGGCCTCTCCAGTTCCTAGTTTTAATTTTCCTTGGTGTCGTTGCTGCATATCGTTGAACTGGTGCAAAAGGTATTGGTGTTTCTCCTGTTGATCTTGGACATATTCTTTAAATATCTGTCCATAAGCAGTGAGCTCAACCCCCTTTGAGCGTCTAACAAAAAGCGCAACCCCCATTTCATTTTCCAGTTTTTTGATCGCTGTAGTTAATGATGGTTGGCTAATATGCAGTTTTTCAGCGGCTTGTTTGATATTACTTTCCAATGCAACCATAAGAAAATATCGATGTATTTTATCCATTGAATATGACTCTCGACTGCATTAACTCTATCACATTAGACTTTAGTCACATTTTAAGCGATTACTTTTTAGTCTGACTGAAGATTAATTCTATGCAGTGATTTTGATTATGATTATGATATAGAAAATTACTATATCATAAGCGGGGTGTTCTATTTTATCTTTGCGTTAGATCTCACTATGATGTTTAGTAGAGCATTTAATATAGAGATAAATATCATGGAACAACAATGGTGGCATAGCGCGGTGGTGTATCAAATTTATCCGCGTAGTTTTTGTGATTCGAATAATGATGGTATCGGTGATTTAAATGGCATTATTAGCAAGCTCGATTACATTGCGGACTTAGGTGTCAATGTCATTTGGTTGTCTCCTGTGTATCAATCGCCCATGGATGATAATGGTTATGATATTTCAGATTATCAGGCGATTGCCAAAGAATTTGGGGCGATGGAGGATATGCAACGCCTAATGACTGAAGCCAATAAGCGCAAGATCAAAGTGGTGATGGATTTGGTGGTTAATCATACTTCTGATGAGCACTATTGGTTTGTCGAAGCTAAAAAATCAAAAGATAACCCGTACCGAGATTACTACATTTGGCGTGATGCAAAACCCGATGGAGGTGTACCGGATGATACTGGCTCGATTTTTGGTGGCAGTGCTTGGCAGTGGGATGAAGAAACACAGCAATACTATTTCCATTTATTTTCAAAGCGCCAACCTGATCTAAATTGGGAAAATCCCAAGGTTCAGCAAGAAGTGCACAACATGATGAACTGGTGGATTGATCAAGGTATTGGTGGATTTCGATTAGATGTCATCGATTTAATTGGTAAAGAAATTGATAAAGGCATTACTGGGAATGGTCCGCGTTTGCATCCGCTGCTACAGCAAATGAATGCTTCCACATTTGGTGATAAAGATTTGCTGACCGTTGGTGAAACATGGGGGGCTACACCCGAGATAGCTAAGCTATACAGTGCGCCCAGTCGTCGTGAGTTATCTATGGTTTTTCAATTTGAGCACATCACTTTAACGTGGGAAAACGGTGACAAATGGAATCCAATCCCGTTGGATCTCAAACAGTTTAAGCAGGTGTTAACGAAGTGGCAGGTTGAGCTGGCTGATCAAGGTTGGAATTCACTATTTTGGAATAATCATGATCTTCCTCGTGCTGTGTCGAAGTACGGTGATGATAAACAATACCGAGTTGAATCTGCAAAAATGTTAGCGACAACATTACATTTTCTAAAAGGTACGCCTTATATCTACCAAGGTGAAGAAATCGGAATGACGAATGTCGCGTTTGATTCACTCGAGCAATATAAAGATATTGAAACGTTGAATTTTTACCGAGTAAAAACCGAATCCGGTGTTTCACACCAACATATGCTTGATGCTATTCATGAAAACAGCCGAGATAATGCCCGTACGCCGATGCAATGGAATGCTTCTGAACATAGTGGTTTTACACAAGGCAAGCCATGGATTGAAGTTAATCCAAACTATCCACAAATCAACGTTGATCAAGCACTGGCAGATAAACAGTCGATTTATTACCACTATAAAAAATTGATTGAGTTGAGGAAAAATCTACCTGTGATTGTGTATGGCGGTTTTACCCCAATTTGTGCTGACCACGGGCAGGTTTTTGCCTATGAGCGTGAACATCAAGGTGAGAGAATTTTGGTGGTAAATAACTTTTCTGCTACAGAATTAAGTTTAGCGCTACCAGAGCAATATTGGGCTCGTACTGTTGAATGCTTGATTACAAACTATCAAATGATCGACCGGTTAGATAAGGAAATAGTACTTAAGCCTTATCAATCATTTGCTGTTAAATTATAAGCCATTTCTCTATGGTGAACCACACTGAGCCCAAACCTCAGTGTGGTGATGAACCCCGAATGTTGCGTTTTTCCTGTCTCGACACTCTTCTATTCCCCCAAACTACAAACTATGGCGCAATTAGCGCAATTGCGCATAACACTCTGCAAAAGAGTGCGGTACTATCGTTCCGTACGTTTCTAACATTTTGATGGTGTGGCTGATTATCGCCACACTATTTGCGTAAAAAGCATCGATAACCGTCAGTTTTTCTCAAATATTGAGGAAAATGGTCGATAATGACATTAATCAATTAAATAAGATTTGAATTAAATGAGCACTATTGGGATTGCCATTGGCGCAACCGGACTATCACTCATCCTTATTTTTGTATGGATGCTGTCTCTATCGCTGCGCAAAAAGCGGCTAGAAGAAGAGCGAAAAGCAAGAGAGATCGCCTATCGTAAAGCGATTGAAAAGTCACGCGAGCAAGATAGACAAGATCGTTTATTTAAAGCAGAAACGGGCCACGTTCCGACCATTTTATATTTAGCCAAAGAGGCGGAGCGTACCAATATAAAAGAAGCTATGTATTGGTATGACAAAGCAGCAAATTACGACAACATTACCGGCATGTATGGGGTTGTGCGCATTTGTCAAAAGTTTCGTGATGATCTGATCCTCAGACAAAAAGCGAAATTTTGGCAAACCTATATTGCAGGGCTCGAAGGAAATAGCACTGCCAAATATGAAACGGGTATCGCTTTGGTTAATGGTCGAGGCGTTGAAGCCAATGTCACCAAAGGCGTCAGTTTGATTGAAGAAGCGGCAGAAGATGACTTAATTGAAGCGATCATCTTTATGGGGGATTGGTGTGTCTCTCACGATAACATTGCCCCCGCTCCTTCGGACTCTACGTTTTGGTTTTCAAAAGCAGCAAAGTTAAATAGCCCACTAGGGCAGATGAAGCTAGGGCTTAACTACCTGAAAGGGGTTGGGGTAGTAATGGATCACAACAAAGCGTGCTATTGGTTAGAGCGCGCTTCAGAGAAGGGCAATGCTGAAGCCATGTACCATGCAGGGGAAGCATGGATAGACAAAGGACCTAATGGTAACGCGATTGCGTACATTTGGCTTTTCTTATCGGCACATTTTAGTTATGAGCCAGCCAAGGTGCTTCGAGATCAAATTGGCTCACGTATTGGTGTGGATTCAGTGGTAGGGCTGCAATCTCTGGCGAAACCTTTAATGAAGAAAATCGGCGCAGGGACGGTCAGCAAGCATTCCATTATCAAAGCACTGAACAAGCTTTATAAGCGTGGTATTCATATTCCACAGAAAGGGGAACTGGCTGAGGATGACAATCTATTCAGTCACTCAGGAGAAAGTTTGTTGGATGACAATCCATCTTCTCCGGAAAATGCGAGTCCACAGAAGGATGTTCCTTTTCCATTGGACTTTTCCAGTACTTCTATCGATCGATAGAGAGTGTAAAATAAAAATCCCCAGACAAGTTGCTGGGGATTTTTTATGGGCGATTTAAGCGCCTTTATTGTGTTCGGCTTGGCAAACCGCAGCAGTAAATACTACGTCTGTTGAGCTGTTCAGTGCGGTTTCGGCAGAGTCTTGAATTACACCAATAATGAAGCCAACGGCTACTACTTGCATTGCGACATCATTGGATATTCCAAACAAGCCACACGCCAGTGGGATCAACAATAATGAACCACCTGCTACGCCTGATGCGCCACAAGCTGAAACGGCTGCGACTACACTCAGCAATAGCGCGGTCATAAGATCAACTTCAATACCAACCGTATTTACTGCCGCTAATGTTAATACCGTGATGGTGATGGCTGCGCCTGCCATATTAATGGTTGCACCTAGAGGAATAGATACAGAGTAAGTATCTTCATCCAATTTTAGCTTTTCACATAACGCCATATTGACGGGGATGTTTGCCGCACTTGAACGAGTGAAAAACGCGGTAACGCCACTTTCACGTAGGCATTGGAAAACCAACGGGTATGGGTTCTGGCGAGTTTTCACATAGACAATGATTGGGTTGACTACCAAAGCGATGACTAACATCGCGCTAAGCAATACGAAAAGAAGGTTAGCGTAACCAGCAAGTGCTTCAAAACCAGTTGTTGCAAATGTTGATGCCACTAAACCAAAAATACCAAACGGCGCAAGGCGAATGATGAAACGCACAATTTGCGAAACGCCATGACTTAAGTCTTCAAATACCGCTTTGGTTGTCGCTGATGCATGGTGAAGCGCTAAACCAAGACCAACAGCCCAAGCTAGAATGCCAATATAGTTAGCACTCATCAGCGCATTCACTGGGTTATCAACTAGTTTGAATAGCAGTGTATTTAATACTTCTGCAATACCTTGAGGGGGTGTTGTGCCTTCTGCGCCAGCAACAAGCGTTAATGTCGTTGGAAACATAAAGCTCAGTACGACAGCGGTTAGCGCAGCGGTAAAGGTGCCAACAAGGTAGAGCACTACGATTGGACGCATATAAGTGTGTTGGTTTTTCTTTTGGTTCGCGATTGACGCCGCAACTAAAATAAAAACGAGGATTGGTGCAACCGCTTTTAGTGCACCAACAAAAAGGTTACCAAGTAAGCCCGCACTTTGGGCGTAGTCTGGTGAAATGGTTGCTAATAGTCCACCGAGAACGATACCGGTGAGTATTTGCAGAACCAAATTGCCACGCGCAAAACGGGCGAAGATATTGTTGCTTTGCATAGTTATCCCTGAAATAAATCGAGTTATACCATTCCCATTTGAAGCCGCAGCGGTGTTGGCTACATTCACTTATCCCTAATGGAGATGAACTCACTCGCCGCCTACCTACAACTTCAAGTTGTTTGGGTATATCTCCTGTTTACCTGAAGGCCATGAGATGACTCTATAGCTTCAGTGTTCGTTGATATATTGAGTTATAGTGACTTCAGTGGTTTCCCCTGAAGGGAACAATATTAGCCACCCAAAATAATGTGTCTAGAATTAATTGATAATTAGCATAAATAATTAACGAATATACCTAAATGCAATCAAAAATGGATGAAATGTAAATGAAATGTAGCGATTAATTGCAAGGCAGAGGGCTTAGGGCGTGTCAGTCATTGTTGAGGTCGAGTTGCTAGGTTAGCTAGATGAAGGATGTCGGTTATCTATTGGTGAGGTGGTGAGTAATAAAAGGGATGAGTTTCCCCATCCCTTTTTCATATTAATGGTGTGCCATACCGTTCATAACTTTTTTCACTGGTACGGTAAGCATTTGTTGTTCACCGTTTGCAAAAGTGAGTGCAACATTAATTTCTTCACCTTCGGCGAGTGGTTTTTTCAGGTCAAGTAGCATGATGTGAAAGCTGCCTGGTTTGAGTTCAAGTTTGCCCTGTGCAGGTACTTTGAATTGTGGAATTTGGCGCATTTTCATCACATCGCCTTCGGTAATAACATCGTGTAATTCCACTTTGCCAGCTACATCAGTTTCGGCGGATACAATAAAGCGATCTTGGTCGCCGTTATTCATAATTTGAGCAAAAACAGCACTGGTTGTTGCTGTTGGTGCGGTAGCTCGCGCGTAAAGGTGATGAGCCATGATATCCGATTTTGCGTAAGCGAATGGACTAAGGGCTAAGGTTGCTAGCAATAGTGTATTGAGCTTCATGTTATTTTCCTTCTGATGAAGTCGTTATTGTTTTGATGGCTTCCACAATAGGCTCTGGTGAAAGCGTATGAGGGACTTTGGTGATCAGTGTTCCATCGGGTTGTAGAAAGTAGAAATAGGAGCTGTGGTCTAAGGTGTATTTGAGCTCTGAGCCTTTGAGTTCGGTCTTGCGGAAGATAACACCATAGTGATGCGCCAATGGCGTGGTTATTTCCAAGGGAGCAGATAACCCTTCAATCATCGGGTGAAAATATTGCGCGTATTGATGAGAATCATTAGCGCCATCACGCTCAGGATCCAAGGAAATAAACATCGGACGCAGTTTGGCCTTGGTATCGTCATCAATTTGGTTCAGCGCTCCAGACAACATGGCAAGTGATGTTGGGCAAACATCTGGACAACGTGTAAAGCCAAAATAAACAATACGTATTCGTGGGTCTTGCGGGTCAAAAATGGCGACGGGTTTGTTGTCTTTGCCAAATAACACCACATCAGCATTGTTTTTCGCTTCTATGCTGTCTGATGGTTGCTGTGAATCAAAATACGCTTTTAAACCTAAGCCGCAGGTAAAGGCAACGACCAAAATTAGTGACCAGTTTTTACTCATCTTTCCATCCTTATTGCAGGGAAAACTTGAGTTGAGCCATCAGATAAGTCACCAATCCAAGTCATTTGTTCAGTGGTGCATACAGGAAGTATCACCTCGGTGGTATATAACCCATTCTCATTTTTTGTTAGTACATACTTAGCGATGCCCATATCCATCTCTAACCCCTTTAACGACAGAACGAGCTTATCGCTTTGAGCCTTTGGCCAATCGACCGTTAAAGTATTGGCCACAAGTGGTTGAGAGGTGTCCTGCGCTAATGTCATCGATACCTCACCTTGTTGGCATGGTTTGCTAGACAGTTGGCAATATTGGCTGATATCTCGTTGTGTTGAATAGGAAGAGAGCCAATGTAGGATGTCACTACTGAAATAGCCTGCGAATAAAGCAAGGGCAAGGGCACAAATTTTTATTGCATTATGCATTGAGTTGAGATTCCAGGCGGTAGTAAAGCGCAAATGTTATCACAGGCGTAGCTAAGTCGTTGCTACAAATAGGGAAAGTGTGGATTCAATCAAGAATAGTAAGGTGAATTTTCCCACCTTACTTTCATCATTAACAATGGAGATTTATACGTTGTGGTGCTTTGCGTATTTCTCTAAACCAAGCACTAAGGCAACAGCGCATAGCATGAGCACAATCGCGAGTGGCCATTGCGAGGGTTGCGAGGTTATGGCCTCAAATTCAAAAGGTGATAAATTATGCTCAACTAAAGGCACTTGTTCTCCGTGGGAATTGATACGCCATGTAATGGTTTCTTTCCAGGGCCAAATTTTTGGCAATGTGCCAACCATTAGCCCGGTTAGAAAAATCAACGTTAAGTCTCTAAAGCGTTTGAGTAACCAAGACAAGATATGAGAGAAACTGAGTAAACCGAGTACACACCCCATCAGAAAAAGGGCCAATATATCGATCTGCATTGCTTTGACTGCGCCGAGTACTGGTGTGTACATACCAATTAAAAGCAAAATGAAACTGCCGGAAATGCCCGGTAAGATCATTGCGCATATTGCGATAGAGCCAGCGATAACAATGTTAATCGCGGTCGGTTCGAGTTGCATCGGGTTGAGCACTGTTATGCTGTAGGCGAAAGCGATACCGAGTAAAAACAGAACTAATCGTGAAAACTTGATCTGTTCAATCTGTTTTAAAATATGAAAAACAGAAACAATAATCAGACCGAAGAAAAATGACCAAATAGGAATGGGGTGGGTCGCGAGTAGCCACGAGATAAGTTTTGCGAGCGAAAGAATGCTCGTGAATACACCGCCAAATAATGCAATGAGGAAGAAGCCATTAATATGATTAAAAGCAGCAACAAACCCCTCTCGTTTCCATAGGCCTAGCACGCTCGGGTTAATACGGCGAATACTTTCAAGAAGCGTATCATAAACACCAGTGATAAAGGCAATAGTACCACCGGAAACACCAGGAACAACGTCTGCGGCACCCATCGCCATTCCTTTTAAAAATGTACTGAAATAATTCATTGTGTCTGCGTAATCTGGAAAATGTGGTGCGAAGTATATACTGAAATAATGGCAAAATGCTTGCGCAATACATTCCCCCATTCTGGATTTGACCTAATATCATCGATGATATTATTTTGGTAGCTTCTCATTGTTTGATTGCAACTAAATGAGTATTGTTTTGCGGCTTGTTTGCAATTTGCAATTTGCAATTTGCAAGGATGGTGCTGATTTAGGGTGATTTTATGTGATTTAACCTCAAAAAAGACCAGTTTAAAAGTTGGCATGCATCATGCATTGTTGTGGGTGACCCTTCTTAAAGCCGAGGGTCACCTAGCCAACTGACGTTGTTAGTGAATGAGTTTGTTCACACTATATATAAGCCAATCGCACTATTGCGGTTGGCTCTTTTTTTTTCTATTAGGTATGATACACAACTCTGGCTTCCCCACTGATTGCCTTTATTGGGTAATTTCAACTAGGGTTTTAGTCATCTGTCGACCTAAGCATTATAGCTTACGTGTCCGTCAACCCCATATTTAAACACCGTAACATCGTTGATTATTCAACATATTTATGAGGATGAACCGCATCGGTCAGTCGTATTTTTTTCGAATTCGTTACGTTCAAATGTCCTGAATTCGTCGCTCATTAAGGAAGATGAGTGAAGCAATAGTAAGAGGTTATATGCATCATTTAATTTCCATTGGGCCACTAGAGTCTTTCCTAATCGCTATTAGCGTGCTTTTTTTAGGCCACTTCATTAACACAAAACTGCCTATTCTGAAAAAATTCAATATTCCGGAACCCATTGTGGGTGGTTTGATTGTGGCTATAGCTATCACTTTTTTGCATTTTAATGGTTTAGATTTAGAGTTTTCTCTTCCGTTGCAGAACACATTCATGTTGATGTTCTTTAGTACTGTTGGCCTTGCAGCTAACTACACTCAGTTAATGAAAGGGGGCGCTAAGGTGTTTCTTTTTCTGGGTGTCGCTTCGTTTTATATCATTATTCAAAATGGTGTGGGTGTTTCGTTGGCAACGGCATTAGGTCTTGATCCGTTGATGGGTTTGATTGCTGGTTCTATCACCTTGTCTGGTGGGCATGGCACTGGTGCTGCGTGGGCACAAACCTTTACCGATAATTATGGAATGACCAATATTTTAGAAATAGCGATGGCTTCAGCTACGTTTGGTTTGATTATTGGTGGCATTATCGGTAGTCCTGTAGCGCAAAAATTGATCAATAAAAATGGCTTTGAGTCAGAGTACGGCCGAGGCACGAAAACACACGATAAATTCCCTGAGCTCGTTACTTACAACGAATACGAAGAAGATAAAGTGACAGCGAAGAAAGTGATTGAAGTGCTGTTTATTTTGTTGATTTGTGTCACTGGTGCTAAGTATCTAGAACAATGGGTGAGCACGTTTGATGTCAAATGGCTGATGATCCCAGATTTCGTTTACGCACTATTCATTGGTGTATTTATTACCAATATATTCGAAGTTACCAAGCTGCATAAAGTCGATGCAGAAACGGTTGATATTTTAGGTACGGTTTCTTTATCACTCTTCTTAGCCATGGCGCTGATGAGCTTGAGATTGTGGAATATCTTTGATTTAGCGATTCCATTTCTCGTGATTTTAGCGGTGCAGTCGGTAGTGCTTGGTATTTTTGCTTACTTTGTGACGTTTAAAGTGATGGGCTCAAATTATGATGCCGCCGTTATGGCTGGCGGGCACTGTGGTTTTGGCTTAGGCGCCACCCCGACCGCAGTGATGAATATGGGGTCGCTTGTTACGCGTTACGGACCTTCTCCGCAGGCTTTTATGGTTGTGCCTATCGTGGGAGCTTTCTTTATTGATATTGTTAATTTAATCATTATTCAAGGCTATATTTCCTTTGTAGGCTAGAAACAAAAAGCCCTAGCAATGTGCTAGGGCTTTTTTTGATCACATAATTCATGGCGCTATTTTAAGGTGAGTTTCGTACCATCAAATTTTAGTTGGCCGAGTAAGTTCTTCGCATTTTTCACGCCTTCTTCATCAAATTGAATCCCATAGCGAGCATAGTGCAGTGAGCGCTGTAAGTTACAAACTTTACCAACTAAGGGAGCGAAAACTTTACTGCCACGGGAGTCGGCAAAAAGCTCGATACTAATTTTGTCGCCGACTTGGAAAGTTCGTCCAAGCGGTGGTGCAACAAAACGACAGCCACTCTTAGAGAGATCACGTACTTCACAATCTGATTTATGAGTACCGACGATTGCTTTACCAACCAAATTCACATCATAACGGGCTTCTTTACGTAGCTGAGTGACTTGCATAGTGTTTGGGATCGAAAGCATCGCAAGTGGAACTGGCTCTTGCAATATATTCATTAATTGGCTACGAAAGTGGATCATTGCGCCTTCTCCTCGAGGGGAAATCGCACGTACATTGACCCAAAAACCTTCTTGGAAGAAAAAAGCCAAATCGTCGGTGGAAATTTTAGGTATTTCAATCAGAATGTAAGTGTTTGAATGGGTGCCAATAAACGGGGTTTTGCAGATGAACTTGGTGCCAACTGGTGTTGTTATGCTTAAGGTTAACTCACTGCCGTGCTCAACCATTGACAGTGCATCAGTGCTGTTGAGTGTTGACAACGTTTTATTGCGTTCCGTTGTTCTATTTGGGCTCTGTTCGTCCTTTAGCACTGCCGACTGCGAATTCATTTTTTACTCTCCATGGTGCAGTAGCTGCATTTCCATTATATTTTTTGTAATAGGTTAAATTTTAGAGTTAGATGTTAGAAGATTCAATTCTATCTATCATTAATTTATTTGAGTTAAGTATCAAATAGGAGCGAAGTATGTCTGATAAAGTGCAACATGACACTCCAAATCATCAGTATTTAGTGCATTTGGAAGGTGATTTTTTTGCCATAGTGAAATACCAACAGCAAGGTGATGTTCTGTTTATTACCTCAACACGAGTACCTGATGAGCTGCAAGGTAAAGGGTATGGCAAAATTATGATGGAAAGTGTGCTACCACAAATCGAGGCAAGTGGTTATAAAGTGAAGCCTGTTTGTAGTTACGTTGTTCATTACATAAATCGCCATGAACAATGGCAGCATTTATTGCATGACGAAGGTTAAAAAATAGCTCACCGATAAGGTGAGCTAAATGGTATCGTTAGCACTTGA
This sequence comes from Vibrio sp. 1180_3, assembly GCF_029478545.1. Taxonomy (NCBI): domain Bacteria; kingdom Pseudomonadati; phylum Pseudomonadota; class Gammaproteobacteria; order Vibrionales; family Vibrionaceae; genus Vibrio; species Vibrio sp. 1180_3. The sequence continues at coordinate 73,277 of NZ_SJFM01000006.1, read as the reverse complement.
TGCGGGCCATATATAAAGTATTAATAAATTTTCCATTGCGAAAAGAGGCACATTTAGCTTCGCCTTCCACTTCAAAACCAAATTTTTTGTAACAGCTAATCGCCTGCTGATTGTCAGCATTAACCTCAATCTGGACTCGTTTAACATTGAGCCAGTTGTCGGCCAGATCCAAGACCGTTTCAATCAATTTACTGCCAACACCAACGCTGTGAAAATCATCATGAACTCCAATGCCAAAAGTTGCACAATGCGCAGTGCGAGGACGTTGAGAATGCTCCATACCAATATTACCAACGACACGCCCATCAATCTCAGCGACAAAGCTATAAACACCAATTGGCATATTTTCAAGGCGCTTTTGCCACATAGTGACGGATGGTTTTGGTAATTGCAGTGTTTCTCGTTGAGCTTTGGGTTGTGAGTAAATATCACACAAAGCGTGAGCGTCTCGTATTTCTGTTGGTCTGACAATAATTTCCATTCATTTATTCTCCATCTCTAGTTGCATCACCTAGAATCTATCTATAAATTCCCTAAATGAATAGTGTTTTATTATATAAGTTTTTGATTATATAAATGAATCGCTCAAAGATGATAATAATAAAGGAAGAATCATGCCCTTGCGAAAATACTCATTAAGCTCGCTATCTTTTGCATTACTGTTTACTCAACCCAGTTTGGTTATGGCTGAAATATCGGCCGCTCCTTCTCCTGTGATCCCCGTTTCTCACACATGGATGAGAGACGTCGCGATATCACCTGATGGACAGAAAATTGCCTTTACTTACGCCGGACAGATCTGGTTAGTATCGTCGCAAGGCGGTGATGCGTTTGCTTTAACCAACGGTGATACCTACAGTCAGACGCCAATTTGGTCTCCAGATAGTCAATCCATTGCTTTTACTTCTGATCGTTATGGCAAAGGTGACGTCTTCATCGTGCCTAGCGTGGGTGGTAAAGCGTTGCGTTTAACTTACCACGCTAGTCTGGATGTGCCTTATGCTTTTTCAGCCGATGGTAAGCAAGTGTATTTTCGCTCAGCTCGCTTAGGAGATAGCCAAGCTAATCTGATGGCAGGATATGGAGGAAATCAAGCGGATCAGCTTTATGCGGTATCGGCTCTAGGTGGGCGAGAGAAGCTCGTGTTACCTATTCCCGTAAGTTCACTCTCAGTCAGCGGTGATGGCCAACAGTTTTTATATACCGATTGGCCTTCTTATGAGCAAGAATGGCGTAAGCGTACAACGTCTGATGCGGCGCGAGATATTTGGCAATTTGATCTTACTACCGGCAAGCATACGCAATTAACTCACTTTGAAGGGGAGGACCGAAATGCGGTGTGGGCTGATACGCAGTCGATGTACTACCTATCTGAGCGATCTGGTTCTTTTAACGTTTGGAAAAAGGACCTACTCGATGGTGAGCCTGTTCAAATAACATATCACACAGATTTACCAACACGGTTTTTATCGGTGAGTAAACAAGGTGATTTAGCCTATGGTTTTAATGGTAAGGTTTGGGTGAAATCAGCACAGGAAACAGCACCATATCAAATAGACATTGCGATTCGTCGAGCCGATTTTTCTGATGGGCGACATTTTGTGAATTTGAATTCAGAGGCGACAGAAATAGCGGTGTCTCCAGTATCACCAGAAGTGGCGATTGTTGCACGTGGGGATATTTATGTGGTGTCAGCACTATCTGGAACGACCAAACGGATTACTGATACGCCTGCCACAGAGCGCAATATTTCGTTTTCAGATGATGGCTATCGCATTATTTATTCCTCTGAACGAAATGGCAATTGGGATATTTTCCAAAGTTATGTGAATGACACTGGCAAAAGTTTCTCTACCTCATTAGATATCCAAGAGGAGATCTTATTTGATGGGGAAGAGGATGAGTTTCAACCGCTTTTGTCTCCGAATGAAAAGCGGATGCTGTACCGTGAAGGGCGAAATAACCTGAAAGTCTATGATATCGAGCAAGATCAAACTTACACATTGCTCGATAGCCAACAGTTTTATTCCTATTTCGATGGAGACATCAGTTATTCGTGGTCGCCAGATAGTGAATATATTGTCACGCGCAACCGTACTATCGCCAATAGTGATGTTCTATTAGTTAAGGTCGATGGTAGTGAAGAGCCGATTAATTTAAGCAACAGTGGTTTTTCCGATATACAACCTAAATTTAGCGAGGACGGTCAAATTGTCTATTGGTTGAGCGATATCAACAGCTTGCGCCAAATTGATAATATGCCCGTACAGTATGATGTTTACGCCCTGTTTTTAAATCAGAAATCTCAATTTAATGCTTTTAAGAATGAAGATCAAAAATGGATGGATGAAGAGGTTGCGGCGACTCTAGGAAGCGATGTTCAGCATGCACCTGTTGATCCCACTATCGTTGAAATAAACGGCTTAAAGCATCGCAAATTTCGTATAACACCTTATTCGCTATCGCCACTTTATTTTCATTTATCACCAGATAATAAATACTTGGTTGTTGCGCACTGGTCTGGTGAAGGTGTTGAGTTCAGTGAATTCAATGTTGAAACGGGTGAGGAGGTGTCACTGTTTACTCGTAGTGCTGATGATGTTAATGCCATTGATATGACTAAAGATGGCGAAAATATCCTTATCATTGGTTCTCAAGGTATTGAGCGTTTGAATGTCGTAAATAGCGAGACCAAAGTATTTGATTACAATGCCGATGCTAACTACGACTTTAGAGCTGAAATGAACTATATGTTTGATCATGTTGTTCGTTTAACACAAAGTAAATTTTATGATGCCGATTTGCATGGTATTAACTGGCAGCGGTATGCTCAAGAATATAAGAAGCAACTAGTAGGCATCACTAATTACCAAGATTTCGCCGAACTTCTGAGTGAATTAGTTGGTGAGCTGAATGCGTCACATACCGGTGCCTTTTTCTTTGCTGAACGATCTGGCTGGGAAATTCCTGCTTCTTTAGGTTTGTATTATGATGATCATTACCGTGGTAAAGGGATTCGTGTGAAAGCGGTGCTACCAGGTGGTCCTGCTGATACATACCAAACCTTGCTTAAATCTGGATCCATTATTTATGCGGTTGATGGCAAAGAAATCTTGCCTGAGCAGGACATTTATTCGCAACTCAATTTCAAACAAGGAAAGCTGACACGCCTAACGGTTTTATCTCCAGGTGAAAAAACCGCAAAAAGCATGAATATTGTGCCAATCAGTTTGCAGCAAGAAGGTCGATTAGCGTATGAACTTTGGGTTGAACAACGTCGTCAGATGGTTGAAAGTTTGTCAAATGGCCGCTTAGGCTACGTACATATGGCGGCGATGGATGCGCAAAGCTTTGAGAAAATGCAAAACGATATGTTTGGTGTTGATAATAACAAAGAAGCACTCGTGGTTGATGTGCGTTTTAACCAGGGGGGATTTCTGGCCGATCAAATGATGATGATCTTGTCTGGTCAGCGCCATACGGTAGAGGAAACTCGTGACGGATACCAAGTTGCTTCTTACCCAACTAGACGTTGGGCTAAGCCTAGTATCATGTTAGCGGATGCAAACAGCTATTCGGAAGGATCTGTTGTGCCTCATTTTTATAAAAGTGAAGGGATAGGCCTGTTGGTCGGGGAAAGAGTTCCCGGAACAGGAACCGCTGTACTTTGGGCTCAGCAACAAGAGCCTAACTTGGTGTATGGCATTCCTCAATTAGGTTTAAAAGACGTTGATGGTCATTGGTTAGAAAATCAAGAGGTTGTGCCTGATGTTCTCGTCTATAAAGAGCCTGAATCGGTCACTAAAGGCGAGGATAAGCAGTTGAAAGTTGCAGTTGAAACCTTACTGAAACAGCTCGATGAGCAATCAACGGTTAATAATCCATAACAGTTAAGGCGAAATTCTAAGCTGTACATTAACCCCTTCCTACTTGAAGGTACAGCGGTGTTGGCTACATTCGTTTATCCCAATCGCACAGTTTATCTATGCTCATGGGATGAACTCACTGGCAACTTCAAGTGGTTTGGGTATAAACAACGTGTAATAGATCTGAAGCCCCTTTATTGGGGCTTCAATTTGTTTGGGTATGTGTTTTTAATGTCACGCTAACCAGTGCGTGATCGGTGCTGTAATGGTCTTGTTCAAAATTAGGGTTAATTAAATGTTGATCGATGACTTCGTAATGGCTGACGTAAGCTTTAGCACTGTGAACCGAGGGATTAAAATCGCTTGAAAGCAGGATATAGTCAAGTACCGAACCCATCTCCCCTGCATAATGAGTCGGCTTGCGGGGTAAGTCAGAGTGCTGGGCGTAGAGATTCCAACTGTCGTGAACTGTGAAAGCAGCCAACGCAGATTGCGTATCAGGCTGACGATATAGAGCATTTGATAGTAGACCGATAAATTCTTCGCTGGTTAGCGGTTTATTGAAATCTCCCATGATCACAAAAGGTCGAGTGTGCTGCCGCTTAGTTTCTACAACATATTGATGCAGCAAATTTGCTTCGTAACCACGTTGTACCGTGGATAACCACCGACCTAATGTCTCTTGTTGCCATCTATTAATCATACTTGGTGACTCAACCTCCCACTGAGTTGGACGCTGAGACTTAAAGTGTACGATATAGACATCAACAGCGCCGAGTTCAGGAAGTTCAATAGTAGCGTGCAGTGGGATGCGATTAAATGTGAAAGGCACAGTTTGGTTGGGTAATCTGCTTTCTACAGAGCAGACTTGTAGCAAAGGGTATTTTGAGGCGATGGCGACCACAGGGTGTGTGTAGATATAATCATCAACAATGTGCGGTGTGTCGATAGTGGCGAAATAAGGGTAGCCAATGGTGCTGACTTGGTTACGTAGCTCTTCGATGCTGAAAACCTCTTGGAACGCAATAACATCGGCATTGATGTGTTGAATTTTTTCACTAAACCATCGTTTTTTCTTTAGCCATTGTGCTTGGGTATAAATATTATCAAACTGATAAAAAGCATTTGGTGGCGTCAAATAGTTGAATAAATTAATAGTAGCGAAGCTAGTAGACATACCTATCCTTTATATTGCAGCTCAACATCAGTTTATAACGAAACGTAAACCTTGGGCAGTGCTAATCCCGTCATTGCCAAACTCGAATCAGCATGCGTATTATGTTGTTACATAAATGTAAGGAACCATCATGAATTCTAGTTCTTCTCAAGGGTGGCGTACGCCACAAAACTTCTTATTGATCATCTCGATAATTGTCCCAATAGCCTTCTCTAGCTGGATGGCATTGCTGAATAATTTTGTGGTGGAAAAAGCTAATTTTGATGGTTCCGATATTGGCCTATTACAAAGCGTACGAGAAATCCCCGGTTTTTTAGCTTTCACAGCGGTGTTTGTTTTACTCTTCATTCGAGAGCAACGTTTCATGTTGCTGTCATTGGCTATGCTAACTTTAGGCACGGCCATCACTGGTTTCTTTCCATCGTTGATAGGTTTGTTGATGACTACCTTATTAATGTCGACAGGTTTTCATTACTTTGAAACGCTTAAACAATCATTGTCGCTGCAATGGTTGAATAAGGATGAAGCACCTGAAATGCTTGGCAAGTTGATTTCGGTAGGAGCTTTGGCTTCACTCATTACTTATGGTGCACTCTGGGTAATGCTAGAGATCTTCACACTTGATTTTAAATGGGTATATACCATTACGGGAGGTATTGCTTTTTGTCTGGTTGCCTTGATCGCGTTTGCCTTCCCAGAGTTTCAAGCGCAAGTGCCGCAAAATAAAAAATTGGTACTGCGTAAGCGCTATTGGCTCTACTACGCATTAACCTTTATGAGCGGTGCCCGTCGACAAATTTTCACCGTGTTCGCGGGTTTCTTAATGGTTGAAAAGTTTGGCTATTCAGCAGCCGATATTACGTTATTGTTTTTGATTAACTATTTGTTTAACTTTTTGTTTGCAAAGCGAATTGGAAAATTTATTGGCGTTGTCGGTGAACGCAAAGCATTACTGTTCGAATATGGCGGTTTAATCTGCGTCTTTATTGGTTATGGTTTAGTGCAAAATGCACATTGGGCTGCGGCACTGTACGTGATTGACCATCTTTTCTTTGCCTTAGCCCTCGCCATTAAAACTTATTTCCAAAAAATTGCTGATCCTGCCGATATGGCATCCACCGCAGGGGTTTCGTTTACTATTAACCATATTGCTGCCGTCGTTATTCCTGCAACATTTGGCCTTATATGGCTCGTTTCCCCTGCTAGTGTTTTTTATATTGGTGCGGCTATGGCAGCAGTTTCACTGATTTTATCACTCAATATCCCAATTAAGCCGGAAGAGGGCAATGAAGTTCGGATTTTACGTTGGAGTGATAGATAGCCACAGTGCAGACAGAATAAAGTAAAAGGCAATAAAAAGGGTCGATATCGACCCTTTTTGATGTTTGCAAGGATGGTTAGTGATCCAGATACAAAAAGTTTTGCCAACTCTTCATTCGAATCAAAACCTTACGCATAATGGAAACGTGGGTGAAGCTGTCTGAATATACGGCAGCTTCGAAAGCAGTACCCAACGGTAGATTATATTCGCTTAGGTCATCGTTTATTTTTAGGGTGACGAGAACACGTCCATTAGTTCGTAGAGCATCTGTGCCTAGCAATGCGCCACGCGCCTGAATTTGGCTTTCGCCAATCGCAGGGAGTACGTCAACTACTTCGCCTTTGAATACTTTTCCTGGGAGTGCACGGAACAAAAACTCGGCTTCAAACCCTGATTTTAGGCGTTGCAATGAATTTTGTCTAAATGCGGCGGTGTAGATTTTTTCCTCGCTGTGCACAAAGGTCATAACCGGTGCCAATGGTAGTGGTGTCGCCATTACACCGGGACGAAGCGCTAATTGAGTAACGTAGCCGTTGGTTGGTGCACGTACAACGGTTTGTTCTAAGTCGAATTGTGCTTGTCGTAATTGAGCAATTAAGCGCGCTACGGCTGTATTCTCGCCACCAATTTCAGAGTCTAAGGCAATAGCAGCCTGTTCCACACGGGCTTGAGCAACATCGACAGCGGCTTCAGCGGCTTTATAGGCTTGGCGACGAGTGTCTAAATCTTGTTCGGTGAAAGCACCTTTGTCGTACCCTCGTTGATAGCGCGAGTATTCACGCTTGGCTTTGTCTCGATCAGCAATTGCTTGAGCTTTTGACGCTTCTGCTTCGATAACGTCTGATTCTAAACCGAGTGCACTTTGGCTCGCTTCTTTGATTTGAGCTTCAACTTTTGCTACTTCTGCTTCAAAAGGGATGGGATCAATTTTAAATAATACATCCCCTTTTAAGACGGGCGTGTTCGGTTGAACGGGAACTTCAATCACCTTGCCTCTCACACCTGAAACGACAGGCGTAGTCGAGAATACTTGATTACCCATTTGTGTGAAGGGATGGTTGTAGTTCATGAGCAAAATAAGAGTGCCAATCAGCACAACACCGCCAAGAACCGCTGTCGGTACCGTCCATTTATTCAATGGAATTTTGAAAACTTTAAAAATGGTGATACATAAAGCGGCGTAGGTCATTATCAGAAGTAAATCCATTATTTAGTCTCCTGATCTTGTGTTTGGTTTAGATTTTGCTGTGCTTTTAGCGTATTAACTTCTTCATTTAACTTGCTGATTTGGTTTATTAATTCATCGACACGGTGATGTATGTCGTGTTGCTCTTCTTGCAGTTTAGCAAACCCCCAACCTCGGTCCTTACGCCATAAAGTGGCCCAAATCCAAAGAAATGGCCAAATGGTGTGTAAGGTAAATAAACTAACCCAGCCTGAAACATGGATAGCGTCTTGATGTGGATGGTCGCGTTCTTTAGCGATTTCATAGGGGATATCATGAATCACTATAATTCCGTAAAAAATCACTAAGGCGACAAAGACGAGCAAGCCGAGGGCAAAATAGTCTAAAAACATAAGATTTCCTTGAATTTAAATAAGTTCATTCCATGAATGGTCAGATGAAATTTACTTTAGTATAAACAAATATTTGAACCTGTATACAGATAGCTATTCTGTACATACTTGATTACGTCCATTTGCTTTGGCACGGTATAAGGCCTTGTCTGCACGGTAGAAAGTGCGCTGCGTATTTTCCCCTTCACGATGTAACGTAATACCAATACTGACCGTTAAGCCCCGTTCACCCAAAATATCATGCCAACCAAATTGATATATCCGCTCTCGGTAATTTTCTGCGTGCATTTCGGCTTGATCGAGCGACGTATCTTCTAAAATAACAAGAAATTCCTCGCCACCAAAACGTACACAGGATGACCCTCTGAATTTGAAGTAACTTTTTAATTCATGTGACACACTGACAATCGCTTTATCACCCACTAAGTGACTCAGTTCATCATTGATTGATTTAAAGTGGTCAATATCAATCACAAGAAAAGCGAACGATTTTTCATGCAGTAACAGGTCTTTCAATTTTACGTCTAACCAGCGACGGTTGTGCAAGCCAGTGAGAGGATCAGTAAAGACATCTTGCTGTAGTTGTGCCACTGTATTTTTTTGGCTTTCTGTTGTTTCCTTCAATTCTCGGTTTTCGATTTCGGATAGAATCAGTTTTAGTTGAAGTTCAAAGCGCGATAAACGGCGTAGCTGGTTCGCTCCGAGCTCACCTATGGGGATGTTCTTCATAAGATCAGTTTCGATGCGAAAGCTTTTTTTCTCGTATGAAAGGGCGGCTTGATAAAGCCCTTGATGTTCGCAAATGGCGCTAAATGCTTGGTATAACTGTTTTGCTATCACGGGTGAAGTATGACGTTGTAAACGTTTGTCAGTGCTTGCTAATAGCATATTAGCAATGTGAGATTTGCCAATTCTCGCCAAGCAATTTGCCGTCTCAATTCGGATCATATTTGACAACCAAATTGAATTGACGTTGCCTGCGCTGTATTGCACACTCGCCAGCGTCATTAGGGCTTTATCGACTTGATTTTGGTGAAGATACAACTTCGCTTGGTACAACAATATTTGACCTGTGAGAATCTTATCGCTGACTAGAATGCTGAGCTCTTCACACTCTTTTATCAGATCGTTAGCGGCTGAAAGCCGGTTTAGGTTGATGTAACACGCCAACATATAGAGTTTATAGCGAAGCCTTAAGGAACGGCTAGAAATGGCGTGATCAATACTGTCGACTTTTTGATAATAACGTAGTGCGCGGCTATGTTCACCATAAGCATCACAAAGGTTGCCCATCCCAAGTATTGCCATAACATATTCATCGATGTAACCGTTATCGACAGCAATATTCGATGATGATACATACTCAGTGAGAGCTGCGGTATAGTTACCACTGTCGACTAAACGTTCACTTAAACTGTTTTTAACCGATAAAATAATATGCGCATCTTTAGGTAGTTCAAGTAACTCAAGGGCTTTTTTTAGCTCTTCAATACTTGCCATGGGTTGGTGTAGTTCGGCGCGATAGTCGGCACTGATAATATAGCTTAAGGCTTTTTCTTTTGGCGTGGTGGCAACGTGTTGACGTACATGATTCCAGAAAATAATGGCCTCTTCTCCGGATACAGATGTTGCATCTAAGCCAGTATCTTGAATTTTATTGAGTAGTTCTTCCATGTGACCATTCCTGAGGTTGGCTTTCTTCGAGTTGTTCTAGTGTGAATGGGAAACTCAATATGTCTTGGAACATCACTTTAGGCAGTGGGCCGGTTAATCCTTTTCTCATCCAAGGATAAATTTCTATCATTTTGGCAAGTACATGAAAAACATTGAGTGCTGTGTCGCCTTTGTCAGCGAGTAATAAACCTAACCGTTCACTGCTCAAGCGTGACACCAAGTCTTTCTTGTTACACAGCGAATGAGCAATTTCAGTACAAACATCAAGATACAGTGGGTCATTATGCACTATCACGATAATGGAATGGTTGGAATGTTTCAGCTCAGTTTTAAATAACATCAACTGTTCCCACCAATATGTTTCTGAAACTACGTTTGATAGGTGTTTTTCGGGGTCGTATTCATGTTGACCGCGAATACGATTAATGAGTTTGCGCGCTCGCTGTTCGAGTTGCCGTTTGGAGGCTCTGGCTTTGTCCAAACCAACCCGTGAGGTTTGCTCGCGTAGCATGTCAATAGAGAAGTGGCGATACTTTTTAAACGCGGCCAGTGAGGCTTTAAAATCACCACGTTGTTCTGCAACTAAAGATTGTTGGTAGCATATTTGTGAAAGCAATTCACCGTGATCAAAAGAAGAGGCTGACACTTCGGCTTGGATAAGAAGTTCTGTGGCTTGCTCGGGGTTTTTCCTAAGCAGTTCAAGGCGTGCTCTGCTGATAAACGAGTGAGCTTTCATCCACACCAGATTATGTTGTACGGCCAGTTCGTGCGCCTTGTAGGTGGCGTTTTCAGCATCTTCAATTCGCTCAAGACCAAGCATCGCTAGTCCACGAAAATCCCAGACTTCTGCTTGCCATGTTTTGTTCGAATTCCCTTTTAGAACTTCTTCGGCGCCATCAAGCACCGTTAACATATCAACATATTGGTTGAGTAAGTAGAGATCCCAAGCCCATAAAATTCGCGCTTTACCCTCAAGCCAGCCAATGCGCGCATTGTTCGCCACTTTTACGGCTAATTCATGAGTTGAACAGGCAAGCTTATATTCATTGGTGATGCGCCAGACATTACCCAGCCCAATCAAGCACTCAATTTGGATCTCAATTTCATCCACTAACGCTGATTGTTCTAGAGCGTTAATCCAATATTGTTGAGCGGTGTAGTACTTAGCTTGCCCCCATAAATTGAGGGCGTGAAGGTGAAGAATTTCAGGCAGGTGGTCATCAGTATCAAGGCTATTCTGCCTAACCAGCGCTTCTTTGATGTACTTTAAACCATTGCGATAGTCCATGGCATTCCAAGCGCAACGTGACATCACGATAAGAGATTGGATAACGCCTTCGGGAAAAATGATCTGTTGAGCACGCAATAAACATTGCTCCGCAACAATCAATACCTTCTCAGGCTCAGCTTCAATGCGGGCTTTAAGCTGTTCTAATTCTATCTCGAGAAGATACTGACTCTTATCCAAACTGGCTGATCCTTAAGAGTAAAAAGCTTTAATCACAGTTTCATTATATGAAGCTGTCACCAAATCGCACTATTTACTTATCGCAAATCTGTTACTTTAGCTACCGGCTCAGCAATAATTGGTGCTACTTCACAGTCTGTGATGGACAAATTTATGATAGCAGCTCTTTTAATGTGAGTGGATGTTTAGTCAGCCCCAGATTCTGTGCGGCAGTAAATCCATGTTTATCTTGGTAGCACAGATTGTGCCAAGCTCGGAATATATCCAGCATGGGTTGTAAGCCTCCCGGGCGAAGTTTACGCCTAGGCTCATTGATAAAGGTTTCGAACAGCAATTGGAATCGTTGCTGATAAAATTCAGTTTGTTTAATGGAAGCCTTAGATAGCCAAGCTTCTGGCTCGGGGGTGTCTCCGGCCAAATAGCAGACGCCTTTGGAGGCTGATGATTGATTGGTTATTGCCCAGCGGTCTCGCCACCACCCCATATGCACAATATCGATTTTGCCAAAGGGTATCCCATTCTGCCATTGGTGATCTTCTTCAACATACATTAAGTCAACATTTTGACGCTTTATTCTCGACAGACAAACACTCAATGCCGCAGATCGCAACACAGGATCTTGAGGCATATAAATAGATACGCGTTTATCTATGGCACACATGTCTAAAATGTGCAGAAAATGAGCATATGAAGTGTAGGGAGGGCGGATCAGTGCTCCTTTGGATGGATAGTTAAACACTGTCAAGTTTCCCATAGGGTCTTCGACATTGCCGCGCGCTAAAATAGTTTGATATTTTTGATCAATACGTTCTCGCAATAGTGGAGAAGGTTGCGGCGTCGGTATGTTAGCTTCAGATGAGTGCTCTCGAGATACAAACCGAGCTGGGTATTCATAAGGGTTGTGATCAAGCGAGCCCTTGGGCTCTTCTTTCGCTGAATAATTGACATGTTGGCAAAGGATATAACCGGAGTTTGCCTCGCCAGTGGCAAACCATAGCACCCCATTATTGCTGTTCGGTTGCAACGGGATGTAGTGAGATGCTAGCTCATAGTGGGTTGCATGGTTAACCCAGCGCGCATCGATCATCGCCAGTTTTCGACGACAACGGCTCGCAATGTGATCAACATGGTCGTAGAAGGTTTTGGGGTTAATAGCCAGCTTGCGGCAGATTTCACGAACCGAATAGCTCATGAAAAGTAAACCGAGTAGTGTCTCTTGGAAAGCCAGTTTTTTATTGGCTCCTGACCATTTATCGACGAAGGTTGAATGACACTCTTTGCAACGATAACGTTGGCGGTCACCACTGTAGCCAAAGGCATGGTAGAGATGTTTATGGGTATGAACTGATAGGCCTGTATTGACACAGTCAGGGTTACGGCAGGCAGGCAAACCATCGCTATGAAGTTGTCTTAAACGGTGTAACTCATTTAACACTTCACGATTGTTAAGTAAGGGGGGGAAAGCTCCACATTCACGACAAACCATCGTTGGACGTTTCGGGTTCACGTGTTGCAGGACATACCGTTCTGCTGCGCTCAAGCCAAAGTTGTCACACGCCAATGTTTTACAAAAGTTGAGTTGTAAACCATCTGCGTCCTTGGGTAGTTGGTCGTTAGACACGATCGCCCCCTCGGGGTAATTTAGGGCTGCCAAGTTGTCTTGGCAGCACAATACTGCAAATTAAATTAGATATTGATGGCGGTCTCTAGAGCGACTTTCATCATATCGTTGAATGAAGTTTGACGATCTTCTGAGCTTAATTTTTCACCACGAATGATGTGGTCAGAAACCGTTAGAATGGTCAGTGCCTTTGCACCAAGATCAGCGGCTACGCCATAGATACCAGCTGCTTCCATATCAACGCCCAAAATGCCAAGTTTGTTCATTTTCTCGAACAAATCACCTTCAGGTGTGTAGAACAAATCAGCAGAGAATACGTTGCCAACTTTGACTGGAACCTTTTGCTCACGTGCTTGGTTTACTGCTGCTTCAAGAAGGCCATAGTCAGCAATCGCTGCAAAATCGTGGTTATTGAAACGGATACGGTTTACTTTTGAATCGGTAGAAGCACCCATGCCAATCACGATGTCCATTAGGTTGACGTCATCACGAACCGCGCCACAGCTACCAACACGAATAATGTTTTTTACACCATATTCAGAGATAAGCTCATGAACGTAAATAGAGCATGATGGAATACCCATACCATGGCCCATTACTGATACTTTTTTACCTTTATAAGTTCCTGTGTAACCAAACATATTACGTACATCACAGACTTGTTTAGCGTCATCTAGAAATGTTTCAGCGATGTATTTTGCACGTAGTGGATCGCCCGGCATTAGGACTGTTTCAGCGAAATCACCAGCTTGTGCATTAATGTGTGGGGTTGCCATAGTTATTACTCCAAGGTTTCTGAGTTAGTGCTCATCAGTGGTAATCAATGATATTACCAATTCTGTTGAATTTGTCATTTTTCGTTGAGGCAATACTAGCCTTACAAAATAAGGCTCCTTGAGAACTTGGTCACAAAATGGGTTCTTATCATCTTATTCAATCCCATTGATAACCAAAAATGTTGAAAGTGCTAAGGCAATCGATTTGAGTAAACGTTTTCTTTATTTGTACAATATTTTTTTTTGTATAGTTTAATTTTATTGTGCTATAAGTTATACAAGAAATGTTTTTGTATACCTATTATCTATGAGGGTGGCTATGAGTAATTCAGAAATTCGTATCGGTATCAGTGCTTGTGTACTTGGCGAGAATGTACGTTTTGATTCCGGTCACAAAGCAAGCGTATTTGTCACGCAAGAGCTGTCGAGTTATTTCTCTTTTGTACCAGTATGTCCAGAAGTGGGGATTGGCTTGAGTGTCCCGCGACCAACGATTCGTCTTGTCTCTAATGAAGAACGGGTTGCCCTGGTTGAAACCAAAGACGCGAGCAAAGACTATACCCAAAGTATGTATGAATTTTCAGAGCGAAAAGTTGATGAGCTTGAACCGATGAATTTATGTGGTTATATCGTCTGTGCAAAATCGCCGACTTGCGGTATGGAACGAGTAAAAGTGTACAAACATCAACGGGCTGACAAAGAAGGGGTTGGGCTATATACCGAGACTTTAATGCGCAAGATGCCGTGGTTACCCGTTGAAGAAGATGGACGCTTACATGACCCCGTGTTGAGAGAGAATTTCATCACTCGTGTTTATTGTTTGCATGACTTTTATCAATCGATGGGTGAACAGGCTACACCCGGCAAGGTTGTCGCATTTCATTCTCGCTACAAGCTCACTTTAATGGCGCATCACCCTGAGTCATACAAAGAGTTAGGTCGTTTAGTGGCCAATATTAAACAGTACCAACCTCAAGACTTTATTAATGAATACCGCTTGGGTTTGATGGAAGCGCTCAAAAACAGAGCCAGCCGCAAAAATAACACCAATGTTCTTATGCACCTTCAAGGTTATTTCAAACGTTCTTTAACTAAAGAACAAAAGGCGGAATTGGCACAAGTAATTGATGATTACCGCACGGGTCTGTTGCCGTTGTTAGCGCCACTGACTTTACTCAAGCATTACCTGAAAATGTACCCAGATGGATATCTAGAGCAGCAGCATTACTTTGAACCTTATCCGCAACAATTAAGACTACGTTATGGACTGTAAACGATGACAGCAAAACTTTACGCAATTAGAGAAGTTGCCGATATTACAGGGGTTAAGCCCGTTACGTTACGAGCGTGGCAGCGGCGCTATCACCTCATTCAGCCGAAACGAACCGAAAAAGGGCATCGTCTTTATTCTGAGGAGAACATCGCGACTATCCGAGTTATTCAAGGTTGGCTTGCGAAAGGCGTTTCTATTGGCAAAGTCAGTGCACTGCTTGAAGGAAGTGAAAATCTTCACCAAGATCTGCCGAGTGAACAAGTTGAGCTACAAGAGCAAGAAACCCTTCTGCAGGCATTAGTAGAACTCAATAAAGGTAAAGCCGAATCGACTATTGCGACGGTATTAAAAGAGTACCCGCTGGATATTGTTGAGCAGCAGTTTGTATTCCCAATGATCGATGCGCTTGAACGAGTAAAAGGCCCATTACGCACCTTACATAAAGGGTTGTTTCAATCACTAATGATCAGCAAATTAAGTTCAATTATTGAGTCAGAAAATAAAGCAGCGACTAAGGGTAAGTGCTTGTGTGTCAGTCTTGATCCTATGTCCAGTATTTTGGCGTGGTTGTGGTTTGTGAGTAAGTCTGAAGCGGGCTATAACGTGACGGTGTTAGACGGTGTTGAAGACATCACCGCTCTGGTTGGTCATGAGGCTTTATCCTCTTACCAACACATTGCAGTTTTTGCAAATCGCTCTTTGCCTGATCACCAAATCAACGCGTTAGAAAAATTACAGCAGCAGTTAGCTAATAAGCTATCTCTGTCTGAAGTGATCTGTCGTTTACACACTTCTCTTACGTAAAAGTTCAAGGATGTAGCATGAAACTAATATGGTTGCGGCGTGATTTGCGTGCCGTTGATAATACGGCGTTGAACTATGCCATCAATTCAGGTGAGCCTGTGATTGCAGTATTTGTCGCGACACCAACGCAGTGGCAAAAACATCATATGGCCCCTATGCAGGCAGATTTTATCTACCGCCGTTTATTTGAACTTCAACGCGAACTGGAAGTACTGAACATTCCGTTGCTTTATCGTGAAGTGGGCAACTATACGCAGGCGTCGCAAACTGTGGTTGATCTCGCACAGCAGCTAAACGTTGATGAGGTTGTGGTCAATCGGGATTACGAAATCAACGAATTGGCACGTGATTTAAGCGCGAGAACGTTATGCGGGCAAAGCGATATTAATTGGAGTGAATTTGATGATAAGTGCATTCTGGCTCCGCGTAGTGTTATTAATAAACAAGGCGAGCACTTCAAAGTATTTACTCCTTTTAAGCGTGCTTGGTTATCACAGGTGACAATTCCCCAAATTGTTTCAGCTAAGCCGGCTGCGCGTCATGCCAACCCAAAGCAATATGCCAAGGAGTTGTGGGGAGATCAGTGCGTATTTTCTTTTACGCGTATTAGCAGTGAGCACTGGGCTGTGGATTTTGATTCCATACGTGGGCAATTAAGACAATTTTGTCGTGATAGAGTCGAGAATTATCAGCAAGAGCGTGATTTCCCTGCTAGGGAGTCGACGAGTTCTCTTTCTCCCTACCTCGCGATTGGTGCTCTTTCTGCACGTCAATGTATGGCGAGATTATACGCTGAGTCGTACAGCGGCGTATTATCTGAAGGTGCTCAAACCTGGCTTAGTGAACTGGTATGGCGTGAATTTTATCAACATCTCATTGTGTTCAGACCGGATTTGTGTAAAAGCAAAGATTTCGTAGTGTGGGGATCCCAGCTTGAATGGTGGGATAATCCCGCAGCATTTGAACGTTGGAAGTTGGGGCAAACTGGATTTCCAATCGTTGACGCAGCGATGCGCCAACTAAACCAAACTGGCTGGATGCACAACCGATTAAGAATGGTTGTTGCAAGCTTTTTAACCAAGGATTTACACATTGATTGGCGACTGGGTGAGCGCTACTTTATGCAAATGCTTGTTGATGGCGATTATGCAGCAAACAATGGTGGCTGGCAGTGGTGTGCTTCAACGGGATGCGATGGCCAACCTTACTTTCGGATTTTTAATCCAACCAGTCAAGGTGAGCGATTTGATCCACAAGGAACGTTTATTCGTCACTGGGTGCCAGAACTTGCGTCGTTGAGCAATCAGCTTATTCATACTCCGTGGAAGTCACCTGCTGTCAACTCATTGTCATATCCAGCGCCAATGGTTGATCACAAAGTAGAAAGAGAGATAACCTTGAGACTTTATAAAGAAGCTAAGGATAACTGATCACCATGTTACGTAAGCTACTTATGTTTTGTTGCTGTTGGGGGTTAAACTCTGCGCTATTTGCTGCGTCTTATGACTTTCCTGCCGATGGCAGCAGTTTAGTTGGGCGCACTCAATACCATGTGGTTGAGAAAGGTGAAACGTTAGCTGAAATTGCCAAACAATACGATATTGGTTTTTTGTCTTTAATGGCTGCGAATAAAGGGGTTGATCCTTTCTTGCCACAGCAAGATTTTGTGTTAACCATTCCGTCACAAATTATTTTGCCACATGTCCCTTATGAAGGGATAGTGATCAACTTAGCTGAACTGCGTTTGTATTATTTTGAGCCTGACATTCGCAAGGTACACATTTTTCCTGTCGGTATTGGTCGAATTGGCCGTGATACACCAGAGATGGAAACCTCTATTAGTCAAAAACGCCCAAACCCAACATGGACGCCACCTCAATCGATACGCAAAGAATATCAAGAAAAAGGTATAGAGCTTCCTGCTGTGGTACCAGCTGGTCCCGATAATCCCCTAGGTGAGTATGCACTACGCTTGGCATATGGTGCTGGTGACTACCTTATTCACGGCACCAATAAAGATTTTGGTATCGGTTTGCGGGTGAGTTCAGGGTGCATCCGTATGGATCCAAAGGATATTGAATGGCTTTTTAATCAAGTACAACGTGGTGAAAAAGTTCGAGTGATTGACGAACCAATAAAGGTGGCGTTAGAGCCCGATCGCAGTGTTTTTCTTGAAGCTCATGAACCATTAACCCGTAGCAATGGTAGTAAAAAGGCGTTAGTTATCCCACAAGAACTCAGTTGGTGGTTAGAGGAGTTTGGTCAGTCAGATGCCAAGGCAAGAGCAGTAATATTGGCACAAAATGGCGTGCCGGTTGAGATTGTAGCGCCAGATTTCTCTGAGGTGATCTATTAAAATATAGCAGCGGTGTTGGCTACGTTCGCTCACTCCAACCACATAGTTTATCTATGCTCATGGGGATGTACTCACTGGCTGTCTACCTGCAACTTCAAGTTGTTTGGGGTAGTAATAAGGCCTGCTTTGAGACAGGCCTTTTGATAACAATGTAATCACTTAGTCAACGTGATTATTTAGTGTATGACTGAGCAATGTTATCGATACGCTCATTAGCACGAGCCGCTTCTTCTTGCGCCGCTGCGGAAGCATCAGCAGCTTGGTTTACTTTAGAAGCGAGCATAGATTGTTCGCTCTGTAGTGCTGAGATTTGGTCACTTAGCTCACTAACTTTGTTAGTAAGTTCGTCCATTTTAGCCATTTCTTCTTCAGGGCCAGATGCACAACCAGCAAGTAGAAGTACAGAAGACGCTGCCGCTGCAATTAACATTTTGTTCATTATGAACTCCTTGTTTGTAAGATAATTACCTATAACGCCCTATACTTTTCTAAAACATCATATAGTGACGTATTCAATTGTAGACGCAATTTTAACGTTCACACAGTAGGTGAACGTCAAAATAATCCAAGAATTTCAATTTGGTGCTGGTTAATGAAAGCAATGTCTCATAATTAAGAGCGTTTTATCTATTTGATTGGCATTTAAATTATTGGAGCCCCCTTGCAACGGTTGCTGATTATTTTTATGTGATCTCTATCTATTTAAGCACCTTTCGCGCTATCATATTGTGTTTTCATTTTGACCTCTTGCCCACAATATTGCGGCAATCATACAATTTTTGGAGAATCCTTTGCAGTTTAAAGATTTAGGCTTAGATAATCGTTTGTTGAAGACACTTAAACATTATGACTTTAAGCAGGCGACAGAGATCCAACAAAAAGCGATACCAGTCGCTATTATGGGTAAAGACTTGTTGGCATCCTCTAAGACTGGTTCAGGCAAAACGTTAGCCTTCGTTTTACCTATGCTGCATAAATCTCTGAAGACAAAAGCATTGTCTGCCAAAGACCCTAGAGCGCTTATTCTTGCACCTACTCGTGAGTTAGCCAAACAAGTTTACGGTGAACTGCGTACCATGTTGAGTGGTTTAAGCTATGAAGCTGCGTTAATTGTTGGTGGTGAAAACTTCAATGATCAAGTTAAAGCTTTGCGCCGTTATCCACGCTTTATCGTTGCGACTCCAGGACGCTTAGCTGACCACCTAGAGCATCGTTCTTTGCGTTTGGATGGTTTGGATACGCTGATCTTAGATGAAGCTGACCGCATGCTTGATCTCGGTTTTTCACCTGAGTTACGACGCATTCACAATGCGGCCAACCACCGTCGTCGCCAGACATTAATGTTCTCTGCAACACTAGATCATGGCCAAGTTAATGATTTCGGTACTGAACTTCTCAAAGAGCCGAAGCGTATTTCAATTGGTGTTGCCAATGAAGAGCATAAAGATATCACCCAAAAGTTTTATCTGTGTGATCACTTAGATCATAAAGAAGCGTTGCTAGAGCGAGCGTTAGAAGAAGCGGAGTACCGTCAGGTGATTATCTTCACCGCGACGCGTGCTGACACCGATCGTCTAACTGAAAAACTGAACGAACAGAAACTGAAAGCGATCGCTTTAAGCGGTAACTTGAATCAAACGCAACGTAATACCATCATGAGCCAGTTTGAACGTGCTGTGTTCAAAATTTTGGTGACAACAGATGTGGCTTCGCGCGGGTTAGATATTGCTAACGTGACTCATGTTATCAACTTTGATATGCCCAAACACACAGAGGAATACGTGCACCGTGTTGGTCGAACGGGGCGTGCGGGCAATAAAGGTGATGCTATTTCATTAGTGGGTCCTAAAGATTGGGATAGCTTCAAACGTGTAGAAGCATTCTTACAACAAGATATTGAATTTTCAGTGTTTGAAGGACTTAAAGGTAAATTTACAGGTTTAAAACCGCGTAAACCTGCTTTCAAGAAAAATCATTCTGCGAAGAGTAAAACTGCGAAACCAAAAGCGAAGCAAACGGATAAGAAGCCGGTTAAACGTGATAAAACATTTTATCAAAATGTGGCGGTCGGTGATGCGGTATTTGTACCGAAAAAGAAAGTGGCACCTAAAGTCGACGATGAGTAATTTGCCGTCAGCAATGTTTAAAAAACCGCCGTTGTGGCGGTTTTTTTGTATTTTATGAATATGTTAGCTATCTACATCATTGAGTGTTTATCGCGGTGTTGTACTTGTTTTTTATGAGTTCTCTATCGTTGGTTTTGTTTTATCTTTTTGTTTTATAAAAATTATTTTTTTCGTTGACTGGTTGTAATCAGTCGGAACGCCCAATGCTATCCTCGTCTTCAAGGAAATATTTCACTCTGTCATCTAGTTTTCAACTAAGTGAAACACAACTGTCATATTTAAGTCCTAAAGTGAGCTTCGTTCAAGACACAACGGCAATAAAGCCTCTTAAGGAAATTTGTGATGAAAAAGACAGTAATCGGTGCAATCGCTCTTCTAGGTGCATTAGCAGTTAACCCAGTTTTCGCAAAAGAAACAATTTCTGCAGTTGGTTCTAGTAGCGTTACTCCACTGATGGAAGTTTTCTCTGAAACATACATGAAGAAAAACTCGGACGTATTTATTGAAGTTCAAGGCCCTGGTTCTTCTGCAGGTATCAAAGCGGCAAAAAATGGCAGTGCTGACATCGGTATGTCTTCACGCAGCCTAAAAGAGTCAGAAAAAGAAGCGTCACTAGTTGAAGAAGTTGTCGCTCGTGACGGTATCGCCGTTGTTGTTCACCCAAGCAACAAAGTGAAAGGCCTGACCGCAGAGCAAGTTTCTGAGATTTACAAAGGTGAAATCAGCAACTGGAAACAAGTTGGTGGTGAAGACAAGCCTATTGTCGCAATTACTCGTGATACGGCATCGGGTACTCGTGGTGCTTTCGAAGACATTATGTCACTGAAGAAAAAAATCTCAGGTAAAACCGTTTCGGCCATTTCTCAACGCGCACAAGTTGCTAATGGTAACGGTGGTTTGAAAACCATGGTGGCATCTAACCCTTACGCTATTGGCTACATCTCTTTAGGCACTGTAGATGGTTCCGTTCATGCGCTAGCGGTTGATGGAACACCGGCCTCTGTAGAAAACGTGAAGAACGGCTCTTATAAAGTCGCTCGTCCCTTCCTTGTGCTGTACAAAAAAGGCCAACCTTCTGCAGAAACACAAAAATTCTTAGATTGGATGCTTACAGCAGAAGCTCAGCAGTTGGTTGAAGGCCACCATTACATTTCAATCAACTAATTAAACTATATTTCTAAGTTTGCTCAGCCCGCTGATTAGGGCTGGGCCTTTTCTATCCACTTCGATTAGTCGAGTCGTGAGATTGATAATATGACCATCGCAACTAATAGTGAAAAGCTTATGAACAGAGTCTCTGCGCAAGCATCAAAACGCACATTACGTGCGAAAAAGCGTGTTGACTGGAAGGAACGAATCTTCCACGGCTTATTTTTAACCAGTGCCATTATCGGTATTGTTTCCCTTGCCATTATTGCTTATTTTATTTTTCGCGAAAGTATTCCAGCTTTCCAAGAAGTGGGTGTTACAGGCATTGTCCTCGGACAAGATTGGCTACCGCCAGCCCTCTATGGTGTGGCAACGATGATTGTTGCTTCAGTGGTATCAACGTTCGGCGCAGTTATTGTTGGTGTGCCGGTTGGTGTCCTGACCGCTATTTTTATCGCGGAGGTCGCTCCCAAGCGTCTTGCTGATATTATTCGTCCTGCGGTTGAATTATTAGCTGGTATTCCATCAGTGGTTTACGGCTTCTTTGGCCTTGTCATTATCGTTCCACTGATCCAAAACGTATTTCAAGTTCCTGCCGGTAATACTATTTTGGCTGGTATTATCGTACTCGGTGTGATGATTTTACCTACGGTGATTACGGTCTCTGAAACCTCTATTCGAGCGGTACCAAGAGCGTATAAAGAGGGGTCATTAGCCTTAGGCGCCTCAAGTATTTTTACTATCTTTAAGTTACTCGTTCCGGCTGCTCGTTCAGGCATTATGACAGGTGTCATTTTAGGAATTGGTCGTGCTTTAGGTGAAACGATGGCGATTATTATGGTGATGGGTAACGCACCAGCGATGCCGGAAGGTATTTTAGATTCGGCTCGTACGCTAACAGCAAATATTGCGATTGAAATGTCATACGCCAGTGGTGTGCATGCCAATGCGTTATACGCGACGGGGGTAGTGTTACTGGTTTTCATCATGATGCTTAATGCAGCACTACTCTACTTAAACCGTGAGAAAGCGAGATAATGACGATGGATACAGTAAAACTAAAACGCGCTCGCCAGTTAAAAGACAACCTACTGCAATTTTGTATCTGGATGGCGGCTGCACTAACCGTCGGTTTTTTATTTTGGATCATTTGGTACATTCTTTCAAACGGGTTACAGCATGTAGACTGGAACTTTATATCGGATGATTACACGCGTACTGGTGAAGAACACGGTATTTTCCCGATGATCGTCTCAACCATATACATGGTTATTGCATCGATTTCCGTTGCCGCGCCACTGGGTATCATGACGGCAATTTATCTGACGGAATACGCTAAAGTTGGCAGCCGTCTTGTTAAAGTTATCCGTTTTTGTACCGAGTCCCTTGCGGGGATTCCATCTATTATCTTTGGTTTGTTCGGGATGACATTCTTTGTGGTTATCTTGGGTTTAGGGTTCTCAATTTTGTCGGGTGCGCTAACGCTGAGTATTTTGATCTTGCCAGTGATCATCCGTACCACCGAAGAAGCTCTAATGGCGGTACCGCAAACCTTTCGTGAAGGCTCATATGGGCTTGGAGCATCTAAGATTTACACCATCTGGCGTCTTATTTTGCCAAGTGCAATGCCAGGTATTCTAACTTCCGTCATCCTGAGTATTGGTCGTGTGATTGGTGAGTCTGCCCCTGTATTTCTAACCGCTGGTATGGTGGCTCGTGTTCCTGATTCATTGCTAGATTCAGGACGCACTTTAACGGTTCACCTTTATAAGCTGACGACTGAGCTATTCACCATAGAAGAATGGAACCAAGCCTACGGGACAGCAACAGTATTGATAGTGGTCGTGTTATTGATCAACACGGTAACGAAGCTGATCGCCAAGCGATTTAACACTGCTTCTTATTAAGCAACGTGCTTAACACGATTAACCGAATTTAGAGACAGCATAATGAACAAATTTAATATTGAAAATTTAGATCTTTTTTACGGTGAAAACCAAGCACTGAAAGCGATTAATTTGCCAATCCCTACACGTCAAGTCACCGCTTTGATTGGTCCTTCAGGTTGTGGTAAATCCACGCTATTGCGCTGTTTGAACCGCATGAACGACTTAATTGAAGGCGTCAAAATCACCGGTAAGTTGGCAATGGATGGTCAAGATATCTACGGCAATATTGATGTGTCTGATCTGCGTATCAAAGTTGGTATGGTCTTCCAAAAGCCAAACCCATTCCCGATGAGTATCTATGAAAATGTTGCTTATGGCCTTCGTGCTCAAGGAATCAAAGATAAAAAGCATATTGATGATGTTGTTGAGCGTTCGTTGCGTGGCGCTGCATTATGGGATGAAGTGAAAGATCGATTAAAGTCTCACGCTTTTGGCCTCTCTGGTGGTCAACAGCAGCGTTTGTGTATAGCTCGTACGATTGCGATGGAGCCAGATGTTATTTTAATGGATGAACCTACTTCAGCGCTGGATCCGATTGCGACGCATAAAATTGAAGAATTAATGGAAGAATTAAAGAAAAATTACACGATCGTTATTGTCACTCACTCCATGCAGCAAGCGCGTCGTATTTCAGACCGCACCGCTTTTTTCCTCATGGGAGAATTAGTTGAACACAATGACACACAAGTGATTTTCAATAATCCACAAGATGATAGAACCATGGGTTACGTTAATGGTGACTTTGGTTAATCGTCTATAAAGAACTCATTATAACTATAAAGCGATGGTAACTTTGCCCCTCATATTGAGGGGCTTTTTTGTAGAAACTTCATTGCATACATATTTTTGTCTGCAATATGTATTAACTGGTTAATATTGCTTGAATCTTTAGGGAAAGAAGCAATACCAATGCTGGTAGAAAGCCTACCCACAGTACCATTTTCAAGGAAAAAATCTTCGTGGAAGCATTCTTTGATATGACGCTGCATAATGCTCAATTCAGTCTCGTCTACGCTGTTGATAACGATAGCAAACTCATCGCCTCCCATGCGGAATACGGAATACTCGAAAGTGGGGATCGAATATTCCAAGCGAAAAGCGACTTGCTGCAACACGCTGTCACCTACTTTATGGCCATTTTGATCATTGATTTCTTTGAAGCCGTTTAAATCAAGCAGAAAGAGAGAAAAGGGCTGTTGTGATGAAATATGATTCAGCGCTTCAAACATAGCTAAGCGATTAGCAAGCCCAGTTAAAGGGTCGGTTAAAGCTTGTTTTCTATGCGCTAAAGCCTCTTTATGAAAAATATAGCTGACTAAGCCAATACAACCGAATGTCAAAAACATCAGTAAAAACTGAATTTGGGTTAGCAAGCGGGCCTGTGCTTTTTGTTCCTGATAAAGGGGGCTTTGTAACCGAAAACTTTCGTTTACATAGCCAATAATTCGGTCATAAATGGCTCTAGCACGTATTTCAAATTGGGCTAATGTTGGTTGGTCTTTAGCGGCTAATAGGTAATTTTCTAGAATTTTAAAATCATCAAAATTGCTTTTAAAAAAGTGTTTTCCATCATCTAAATTAATGAAACTGTCGCCTTCATTGCTGTTTAAGATTAAGTCAAAGCGGCTCCAAGTCAGCTCATACTGCAACCAAATATGATCCATTTTTTCTTTTGACTC
Source organism: Vibrio sp. 1180_3 (assembly GCF_029478545.1). Classification (NCBI taxonomy): domain Bacteria; kingdom Pseudomonadati; phylum Pseudomonadota; class Gammaproteobacteria; order Vibrionales; family Vibrionaceae; genus Vibrio; species Vibrio sp. 1180_3. Next base: position 48,460 of record NZ_SJFM01000006.1, on the reverse strand, counting down.
TAAAGCGTAAGGCGCTGAAGCGATCAGCTCTGAATATTCTTTAGTCAGTTGGAAAAGATACCATGTTGTGTAATTTTTCTGTTCAGTATAAGAGCTGGCTAAAGTCCGAGTGGTTGAAAGTATGTACAAATTGGCAATGATTAAGGCCGCGGACAACACGATTAGCAGTGTTTTTGCCCGAGATAAGAAGGGATGTAAAATTTTATCATTTTCAGAGTTCATCATTTGCCGATAATCGTTATTTTTTCGAGTTGCCAAACCATATGTGTGTAATAGACCTCATTGTTGATTTGTGGATATTTATCCAAATTATAGACTAACCAAAACGGTCCCTTATTTCTGATTTTCATTTCGTAACCATTCATATAGTAAGCAATAATGGGCTCATAGCGGCTTAAGTCTTCAATTGATATATTGGCTGCATAGTCGTTGATCGCGAAAAATGAAACTGAAGATACATGTCCGACTTTCAGGTAGTTCAGTAAATCAACAATTTTAAAACCGGTAAAAGTATTGGCTTGTGGGTACCAAGGTAACTGGGTCGTAAAGGTATCTTTAGGTAAAGCTTCTGCAAGTTCTGAGAGTGAGTATGTCACCACCTGTTTATTCGGCAGTGTGATTGTTAAGTGCGAAGCGTGAGCCAAAAAGCTAAAACACAAAAGTGGTAGGGTGGCTATCCATTTCATCATCAATGACCTAATTTATATTATCTTTATTATTGCTATATCCTCTAAAAGTATAAGGTGAGATTTTAATCAATGACATCACTTTTTATTTATATTTTTGTTAATTCAATGAGTTCAAACTTTAGTTTAGATCAAAAAAATCCCCACATAAGTGAGGATTTTTCGATGGATGTACTGCAACTCAATCTAGATTAAAAAATCAGATGCGCGACACCAGCAATGACCGGTAAGGTAATAAGCGTGCGTAGAATGAAGATAATGAACAATTCCAATACGTTGACAGGAATGCGGCTACCAAGCATTAATGCACCTACTTCAGACATGTAGATCAACTGGGTAACAGACATTGCAGCGATAACAAAGCGTGTCATTTCATTATCAATAGAAGAAGCCAAAATCGCAGGGATAAACATATCGGCAAAACCTACGACAATCGTTTGTGATGCTTGAACCGCTTCTGGTACGCCTAATAATTCTAAGAATGGGATAAATGGTTGTCCTAAAATCGAGAATACAGAGGTGTACTCAGCAATGACTAGCGCGATAGTTCCTAAGCCCATAACAACTGGAAGTACACCAAAAACCATGTCCATTGCGTTACGAATGCCTTCGCCAAATACAGACTTGGCTGATTTTACTTGGCTTGCTTTCGCTAAGGCTAGTTCCATACCCCATGAAAATGATGTGTGCCCACAGGGAACTGCATCGGCGTCTTTTTCTGGTTTGCTACCGTCAATATAAGTGTCTTTTTTCAAACTAAGTGGCGGCAGGCGAGGAATGATGATGGCTGCAACGAAACCAGCTAAACAGATCGTGCCATAAAAAGGTAAGAATAGGTGTTCCAGTTTTACCTGAGCAATTACAACCAGACTAAAAGTGATAGACACCGCTGAGAAGGTGGTACCAACAATGGCAGCTTCACGTTGGGTATAGAATTTATTTTCGTATTGTTTACTGGTTAGCAAAATACCGACACTACCATCACCTAACCAAGAGGCCATACAGTCGATCGCACTGCGTCCTGGTAAGTTGAATATTGGACGCATTACTTTACTCAGCAAGCTACCAAACAGTTCTAATAAGCCGAAATTAAGTAGCAAAGGTAATAGTAAACCGGCAAAAATGAAGACTGAAAATAGTGTCGGCAATAGGCCTTCGAGTACCAGACCACCAGTGTTTTCTTCCCAGATTGCTTCAGGACCAATTTGGAAATAAGTCATAACCACCGCAATACCGCCGAACACGCGTACCGCCAGCCACAGTAAGGATGGGTTAAATAGGCTATCTAGGAAGGCACTTTTGGTTATAAATGTCGGTTTGAAAAGTTTGCATACAATCGATGCTACAGACATAAAGGCGATGATGATAGTAACCAATGGCACTAAATAGTCACCTAAAATAGCTTGAATAGACTTCGCTAGGACTGCGACAGGAATAGTTAGGTCACCCTCGTAGCTGATAGGTGCCATAAATAGAAATAGACCAATCAAAGAAGGGATGAAGAACATCCAAAAGTTGCCTTGCTTATTTTGCGTTGGCGATTCTAAAGTTTGAGCATTATCTTGCATTATGTTTCTCGTGTTACCGCTAGTCAATTTATGCCAACTCCCTGGCATATTAATTCACTAAACATCCCTATTTAAGCATTGTCGGCAAGAGTATCTAGCTTTGTTTTTCTTTGCAATACTATTCATTGTATTGGGCTAAATATTCATTATTTTAATGTTGTTGCATAGCTAGGAATTGGTTGTTTGTTTTGTTAATGTTACATTGTTTGATTAATTGTTGCTATTGGTTTTGGGTTTAATCACGCTTTTTATAAATAGATAAAACCAATAAACCAGTGCTAGAGCAAAGGCAAAGTAGGCGGGGATCAATAGTGCATTTAAGCTATAGACAGTATAGAAACGAGCGCCGAGTAGCCCTCCGAGTAAGAAGCCAAAAACAATAAACAAGAACAATTTTGCTTTTCTGTAATCGAAAGGTTGGCCGCGAAAACGCGCACCAATCATGATACCCAGGTCAGTAATAATCCCTGTCATATGTGTAGTGCGTACAATCGCACCGCTGAAGGTGGTGATCATCGCATTCTGTAAGCCACATGCTGCGGAAGCAAAATAATGGCCCGCTAATGAACCATGGTTCAATGCATAAAGTGCGGCAAAGAGCAATGAGCCCTCAATGCATAAGGCGACACCATAGCGTCGGCCTAATTTTAATGCGGTACTTTCAATAAAAACACCACTGAGTGTGGCGCCCATCATAAAGCTGACAACGATCATTAATAAATGAAGAGATTGGTCATTAAAAGTTTCAAGCCCAGTACCAAGTAGTGTGATGGTTCCGGATAAATGTGAGATAGATTGATGCTGAAAACCGAGTAAACCAATGGCGTTGACTGTCCCTGCAAGTGCTGCGAGTAAAAAAGCTCCATATTCTACCCAGCGTGGAAGTTTTGAAATCAAGGTAACGCCCTCAAGTTGAAGTGGCGTAGTATAACGTGAGGGCGTTAAATTCAGCAGTAAAAATCTAAATTTGATGTTGATCTTGTTCAGTAGAGAAGAAACTTATTGCAGATTCGCGTTTCCCGTTAGGATAAAGTACATCTCATTATTATTTCCCCATGAAACTGAGATGAAAAAACGTACTCTACCTATTCCGCTCATACTACTAATTCCCATTTTGTTGTTGGTAATGGTCATTGTCGCGGGTATCTACCGATTTTCGCTATCCGATCAAGAGATACTAGGTCAACATTACCAACCAACGGTTAATGTTGATCCTATTGTTGAACAGCTTTTCAGTATCCAAGTGTCACAACCACTAACCATTCAAGTTCCACAAAGTGATGTTTTTGCTTTCGTTGACCACTTGGATGTTGAGCGAGGGATTGCTTCTGCTCAATATAGTGCTGAGGCTGAAAGAGGCGAAGTACTCATAGATACATCAACATTAAGCCTAATTTCGCAGCCTGCTCACCAAGCCCCAGTTTTTGCTGGGATTCTGATGGTTTCAAACCAAGGTTCGGGAGTTTTCTATTATCTTGCCACCTTTAGGTATGATGCTAAGCGTAGTCGTATGATTTCTGTGGATAGTCAGTGGTTAGGTGATCGGATTGTTGTCGAAAACGTTCAGTATAAGGAAAAACAGCTTGATGTTGATCTTTTAGAGCGAACGAGGGAACAATCTATGGCACAAGCGCCTACTATCAGTCAGAAGCGTCGATTTTTAGTCGATAGCGAGTATCGATTAATCGCGCCATCGCTACGTGGTGAATCAACAAAAAGTTACCCGTAGTGAATAAAAAATTAATCAGATTGCAATTCGGTATTGTAGATGTGAGTCTATTTTCTTATGATTCCTCTTTGTAGGATGTTTTTTATACTGAGATGGAGTTTGAGATGATCAATAAACGTTTTTTTAAAACAAAACAGGAAGTCGAAGTGACTTTCGAAGTGGATGCGGCTGATGTGTCGTCGACAGTCGCTATTGTGGCGGATTTTCTTGATTGGCAACCAGAGCCGATGAAGAAAGTGGCGAAAAGTAACTGTTTTAAATTCAAAACACGTTTGCCTAAAGATGCCGAGTTTCAATTTCGTTATCTGTTAGATGACCAAAAATGGGTGAATGATCCTCAGGCTGATCAATATATTGCTAATGGTTTTGGAGAGGACAACAGCCTAGTATCGACATATCAATAAGTTATCATTTTTGTTGCGATGGCATTTAAGTAATAACAAATAAGTAAGTAGTTGCTTACGCGTCAATGTATACTTAATCGAAGGCACCTCGGTGCCTTTTTTAATCACTGAATGCAATGTGATAGGTGACTTTTACAGCAGAAAGTCTTAATCTTGGAGCACTTTTGACTTAATCAACAGGGTAGATAGTGCTTCCTCGTTCTCTTCTTATGCGATTTTCTGAGCTTTCAATGCGCAAGAAAACCTCAGTGGTAGGTTTGCCCATTATAGCTGCTGCCATCGCGATTTCTTCTTCTATTTCGGATACTTCACAGCAACGTAGTATTGAGCTGTCAATCCCAGAAACCCAAATTGTCAGATCGATTTTGTCGGATGCGGTAGACGTAAAAAACCTACCAGATTACGAATATGAGATTCGCTCCGGTGATAATTTAAGTACCATATTCAATCAACTCGGTTTCAAATATCAAGATTTGATGAAAATCATGGAAACCGATTTAAACTACTTAGCACTAGATACCCTCAAACCTGGGAATATTCTAAGGTTTTGGAAAGCGCAAAATGGAGTTGCTCTTTCCAAAATGGAGTTGGAATTTAGTTTGGTTGAACGTGCGGTGTATTCACGTCTCGATGACGGTAGCTACGAGTTTAAGAATGTTACCCTTCCTGGTGTTTGGAAAGAATTTGCCATGGTCGGTGAAATTCAAGGTAGTTTTTCTCAGTCGGTCAATTCGCTAGGGTTAGGTAGTGCTGAGATTGAACAGATGGTTTCTCTGTTAAAAGATAAGCTGAATTTTACGCGGGATCTGCGAGCTGGTGACAAATTTGAAGTTGTTCAATCTCGTCAGTTTGTTGATGATAAGCTAACGGGTAATAATGAAATTCAAGCGGTCAAGATTTTCACTCGTGGTAAGAATGTCACGGCTTACTTGCACCGCGATGGTCAGTATTACGATGAAAATGGGGACAGTCTACAGCGCGCGTTTCAGCGTTACCCAACGAAAAACCACCGAATAACCTCTAATTTTGATGCACATCGCTTACATCCTGTAACCAAGCGTGTTTCACCGCATAACGGTACCGATTTTGGTGTTCCCGTTGGTACTCCGGTATTTTCTACGGGTGATGGTACGGTGATCATGACTCGTAAACACCCCTATGCCGGAAATTATGTGGTTATCCAGCACGGTACTACTTACAAAACGCGTTACCTTCATCTGAGCAAAATTTTAGTTCGCAAAGGGCAAAAAATAACACGTGGTCAGAAAATTGGTTTGTCTGGAAAGTCAGGACGCGTTACAGGTCCTCACCTTCACTATGAGTTGATGGTGCGTGATCGTGCTGTCAATGCGATGACAGCGAATATCCCGATGGCTAATTCGGTTCCTAAGAAAGAAATGGCGGGTTTCATCGCGAGACGCAATGAATTGGATGAGATGTTATTAAAGCAAGAACGCAGATACGCAGCGAACGATACATCAGTAAACGTCGGCTCTTAATCCACTGTTTGCATCCATAAAACCTCTCATCGAATTCGTGAGAGGTTTTTTTATGCCCGGCGTGCTTGTTTGATATTGTCCCAGTGGCTGACGATGGAATGCGGTGTCTCTGGCCGAGAAAAATAATAACCCTGAATTTGATCACACCCCATCGCATACAGTTTTTCGAGCGCTTCTTGGTTTTCAACCCCCTCAGCAATCAAATCAACTTGCAGCTGGTTAGCGAGTTGTACAATAAGCCAGACCACTCGTTCTGAAGTTTCATTGCACAACATATTTCTAATGAACGTTGCATCAATTTTAATACAATCAATAGGGTAGCTATGGATATAGTTGAGGCTTGAGTAACCCGTACCAAAGTCGTCTAGAGCGATGGTAAAGCCGACAAACCTTAATTTATCTAAGATATCCAGTACTTCGCTAGTTTGAGAAAGCAGAACGGTTTCAGTGAGCTCGATAGTAAATTCATTTGGCTCAAAACCAAATTGAGCAATAGTTTTCATTAGGTGGTCGATATAACGGTTTGAATTTGACAATTCATAAGCGGAGCAATTAAGGCCAAGTTTTACCTTATGACCGAGACCTTTTTCAAGCTCGAGTTTTGCGATACAAGCGAGTTCAACAATTTTTTTACCGAGATCAACAATAAGCCCTGATTGCTCGGCAGCTTCAATAAACTCTAAAGGAGAAATGGAACCAAGTGTTTCACTATTCCAGCGAGCAAGGACTTCAAAATAGTCCCACTCATCATGTGCTCGCCTGACAATGGGCTGTGTAACAACGAATATTTCACTATCACAACCGGGCGCTTTATCCAGTTCATAGCGTAAGGCATCAATGATCTGTGTGCGGCGGTGATATTGTACACTGAGAACACTGTCGTAGCACTTGATGTGTTCTCCTCGCACTTGTTTACAATCTTTCAGTGCCAAGCTTGCATTTAATATCAATTGATCTGAACTGATATTTTCTTGGTGTTTTTTGGCAATACCAATACTAAGGCTCATCTTTATCCGATGTGATGTATCGACGTAGCCGCTTTCAATGCTGCTTATTATGTTTCGACAAATGGCCAGTGGGTCTTTGGAGAAGGTAATGAAGGCAAATTCATCACCAGCAATACGAAAGGCTAAATTTTTTTCAGGAATATGTTCTAGTATTGTATTTGCAACAAATTTAATGACTTGGTCACCGATGTAATGTCCATATAAATCATTGATAGATTTAAAGTTATCAATATCTAAGTACGCTAAAGTAAACGGTTCATTGACGGTTTCGATCAAACGCTCTAATTTGTCTGAGAGATAACTGCGGTTCATTAAGTTTGTTAGGTTATCGTGAGATACTTCGTGGCTGAGCTGGTTAACAAGGCTATCTGAACGTTCACTGAGCCACTTATTACGTAGGCTGTGTACCACCATACTGGCAATAATGCTGTGATACTTTACGATAGGGTGTTCATCGTCAACTGGCGAGCAGAAAGTAGACACTAGGATGCCTAACACTTCTCCATTTTTAGCACGTAGTGGGATACCGATGTAAGACTCAATATGATTTTCACGAAGAAAATTATCATCGGGGAAAATTTTAGCCACTTGTGAAGGGTATAAGCAGTATTCTTGCTTCGATTTACCCACTTGTTCGCAAGGAGTGTTCTTCAGTTGATAGCATGTATCGTTGATAAGCCGGTTTTCACAGGCATAAGATAAGGTATGGGCTTTGTGATGCAGTTTATCCAGTTCGATAATGCATGTACAAAAACTTTGAAAATGGGTATGCAGTACCAAAGTTGCTCTATCGAATAGCTCGTTATTATCAAGTGCCAATAGCTCGTTTATGGTATCCAGACTAACTGCATCTCTAGCCAATGATGTCTTAGTCATAATGTTGCACTCAGTTTATTTTAATAATATGCACTTAGTTACTATGGTGCAGGTTAGTCTATTTTTCCAGCAACTTTGTTTACGACTTTAGGTGTAGAAAGTGAAAGTGGCGTTCATTCAACCGCTTAGACAAAATAATTTTTTGTGACTAATGGGTTGCAAAATATTGGCTATAGAGTGAGTTGAGGTGGCAGTTTTTCTTTTAAATAATTGAGGAATAACTGAGTCCTAGTATGTTGATAGTCAAGCTTTGGGTAATAAGCATAAACTGTGGCTTGATCGACGGTCACATCAGGTAATATCCTAACTAAACTTCCTGATTTAAGGTCTTCTTTGATCATCACATTGTTGGTAACAATGACTCCCATGCCATTTTTACCTGCATAAAACAGTGCTTCTGGATTGGTCGTTGCGAAATTGCCTGACAAAGAAAGACGTTGGCCGGTGGATGTTTTCAGTTCCCGCGACGTATATTCTCCCCATATCAGAATGTTATGTTGTTCGAGTTGATCCGCATTTTTGGGCATTCCATATTTCTCAATATATTGAGGGGATGCGTAAAACCCAGCTTTGTGTTCAAACAATGGGGTAGCTTTGAAGCTTAACGAGTTGAGCTGCTCTATTTCACGGCTGATAAATAAATCTAAATGTAATTCAGGAAGTTGACCTGGTGTAGTGGTGGTAAGTTGAATGCGAATGTCTGGGTAGCGTTGTAGGAATTCATCCAAATATTGCATGAGAAACTTAGAGCCGACCGAAAGCGTTGCGCCAATTTTTAATAAGCCTGCGGGGGTTTGATTGACCGAACGGGTTTCATCGACCACAGACTGCCAACTGTCTAACTGGGCTTTAGCGCGTTGATAAAATAGTGCACCAGCTTCAGTTTGAGTGACGGAACGTGTGGTTCGCTTAAGCAGTTGCACGCCAATTCTTTCTTCTAATAAATGTACACGTTTGCTGACGGCTGAGCTGGTAGTATTGAGTTTACGAGCGGCGCCGTTAAAACTGCCATCTTCCACCACTCTAATATAAGTTTTAACACTTTGTATCCAATCCATATTTACCTTATTAATTCCAAAGGGGAACTAATCCATTTCCTGAAAGCTAAATTATCATGTATGAGTTGCCAATATATACTGAAAACCTTCCGTAATACCACTTTTGTCACTGATAAAGGCCAACTCACTTACCTATGAATAGCGCTAGCAGCACATCATTTAAGAAAACCCCCATGTTACTTGCGATGATGATCATTGCGACGGGACAAGTCGGGGTGAGTATTTATTTGCCTTCATTGCCACTCATCAGTCGAGATTTGATGGTAGATCAAGCTGCAGTGCAACTATTGGTGACCTTGTTTTTGCTTGGGTTTGGTGCCTCTCAACTCTTCTACGGACCGTTATCTGATGCCGTAGGAAGGCGGCCGACTTTCATTTTAGGACAAGGTATTTACCTAGTTGGCACTGTGCTCTGTGTTTGCTTCTCTGATAACTTCACTATGCTAGAAGCCGGACGTTTATTACAAGGTCTTGGGGCTGGTAGTGCTTCAGTTCTTGGGCGTAGCGTATTACGAGATAGTTACGACGGCTCACAACTGACCAAGGCGTTGTCTTATATCGCGATCACCGCTTCAGTGATGCCGATCATCGCCCCAGTGATGGGCGGCTGGATAGCATTTCACTTAAGTTGGCATGCCGTTTTTGTCTTCGTGTTGGCTTATATTTGCGCTATTTTTATTTTAGGGTTGTGGGTACTACCTGAAACATTACCGTATTCTAAGCGTCGATTTGAACCGAGCAAAATTTGCCATAATTATTTGCTATTGATTAAAAACCCACAGGTATTGAGTAGTGCCAGCTACAACTGGATTAGTTATTTATCGAGCTTAGTAACGTTATCTGTTTTACCTTTCTTGTTACAGAATCAACTTGGCTTAACGGCTGCTGAGTATGGCACTGTGATGATTGTTCCCTCGGCTGGGTTGATGATCGGCAGTGTTTTGGTTAATTTACTTAATGGTCGTTTTTCTTCTCGGCAATTACTGATGTTAGCGATAATACTGATGTCATTTGCTGGAGCGTGGTTGTTAGCCACACCGTTGAGTGTATTTAATTTAGTTTGGGCGTTTACTTGGTTGACCATTGCCCAAGGTATTTCTTTTCCTTTATCAACCAGCATGCTGCTTGCTCCACATAAAACGCAAGCAGGCTCGGTTTCTGCTTTGTCGGGCTCAGTTCAAATGTGTTTGGCTGGGTTACTCGGTGGGCATCTTGTTAAAGTTTGGGTGACTAATCAGCCAGCTTTAGGCATCTTCTATTTGGCCACGGGGTCGTTGATGTTACTGGTTCTATTGTCATCCCAGCGTCACTTGCAAACCGAGTTCGCCTAATTTTTCTAGGCTTACTCATCCATATTGATCTGGTTTAGATATATAATCTCCAATACGTTAACCGATGGAAATGAGAATGCATCAAGAAGAATTTCAGGCACTAGTCAAAGAACTGTGTGAACAGAAAATGTTACCTCAAGCATTAGAAGTACTAAAAACCAATGAAGATCAAGAGATTGCTGAGGCTGCGCAGTCATTAACTGGGCAATTTGCTTTGGCGGAAGTTGATGGTGAACAACGAATTTACCATGTGATCATTCAAGAAAATGAGCAAGGTGAAGAGGAAGAGTTTGTTGAGCACATCATGAATGAAGGTGACGATGTGATCAAATTTATTGCGTGGTTTTTTGATGCGATGTTTGAGGTCAAACAAAAAGAGACTTATTTGTCGGCTGGCAAGACTTACAAGCAACCCAAACGTAGTTGATTGAAATTTAATTACTTAAAAGTGTGATATTTGTCTTGTTTTATTGGTTTTTATAGCTACAATCTGCCTCAGTTAAGTAATTAAATTACATTTGAGGTGATTCATGGGTTATGAATTAGGTGGAGCTTACGTTGGACAAATCATTGCTAAAAAAGCAATGTATGACTCAATGAATGGTAAGCCACAAGCAAAGAAAAAGTCTTTCATTAAGGCGTTGGTTAAGAAGTTTAGCCACAAATAAACGATGACGAATTAAAAGCCCCAGCCTATCACTAGGCTGGGGCTTTACTTTATCTATTCAATGTAAACTGAGACTGTTGAGATACTAATGATTGTCTAGGGTAGTGTTATCGATTAGCGGTTACCTTTCCAAGGTCGAGCACATTATCAGGCACGGTATCCAATTTTTTTTCTTTCAGCCAACTTTCCAACTTATCGCACCCACCAATATAACGATCATCCAACCAGATCTGTGGGACAGTCACAGGCGTTTTAGGACCAATAATTGCTTTGACTTCAGGGATCATTCGATACAAAGCGGCACTTTCTTTAACGACATCATGGTAGGTATATTCAATACCAGCCTCATCGAGCAACTTTTTCGCTTTAATACAGTATGGGCATGTTGCTTTACCATAAACAATATTGCCTTTTAAATTATCACGCTGAGCCCACTCGTTGATCACAGCTTGAACTAAGACTCCACGGTTCAAAGCTTCACCCTGGCTAACAACTTTTCCCTCTATCACTAGAATCGGTGCATGCCATGCCCCTAATTTGAGCGGCTCCCACCAGTGAGAAAGCCAATCTTTCACTTCAAGTTCAACAGCAACATCCACCAATTCGTTGTTAAAGGTGTCAGTTAGAATATCTTTGGTTAGCGTGCACTCTCCACAAGGGATATTGACTTTAAATGGTCCCCAACTGCCAGCCCAACGGTATAACGTGATTTTAATGGGTTCCGCCATTGTATTTTCCTCAACAATCTTCGCTTAAAGAATAGGAAAGGCTTATCACACCTTTTATTTCAGCGTGATGATTTTTTTGTTTCCCAGCGAGTAATAAAGGCGACCGAAGCAATGATGATAGCTGCGCCTAGCCATAAACGTCCTGGTGGTGCCCAACCAAATACAACCCAGCCAGCCAGCACATTTAATGGCAATTTTGCGTGATCAAACGGTTGAACAAAAGAAGCGTCGGCCACGGCATAGGCTTTGACAATAGCCCATTGAGCTAATGCTGTCATTGCACCGGCGAAAAGTAATATTAGCCATAATGTATTGCCTTCTGGAGTTTGCCATTCCGGTAGTGCTAATAAAAGGTTAAAGGGTGTTATAAGCACTAACAAGTAAACGACCATGGTTGAAGGTGAATCTTCAGAAGAGAGTTTTTTTACCATTAATGAGTAACAAGCCCAGAAAAAAGCAGCCCCCACAGGGAGTAGTGAAGCCCAATTAAAATTATCAGCCCAAGGCTCTAGAATGATCATCGCGCCAATAAAACCAGTTAGTGTTGCTCCCCAACGAGCCATCCCCACTTTTTCTTTTAAAAAGAGCCCAGAGCCAATGGTGGCGAAGAGCGGCGATGTCATTAATAGGGCAATACCTTGCCAAATAGGTACAGGATAGGCGAGGGCCCATAACCAAAGCTGAATACCGATAACGGATAAAAACACACGGAAAATATGTAACCCCAAATGTTGGGTACGGAGTGAACGACGAATGCCGAGTGTTGATAAATAAGGCAAAATCACTACCAGTGCAATAGCGTATTGGATGAGTGCAACAGTGGTGGATGACAGACCATAATTGATACTGGCGACTTGAGCGAGGCTATTAACTATCGCAAAAGCGAGTCCGGCAAGCAGCATCCAGCTTGCTCCTTGGAGTGGGTGATGATGTTTTAGGCTCATATAAATCGTACAGACATGAAAAGTGGTTGAATCATACTGATTTATCATGATTAAACCAATCAAGGATTTCTCTTTGCTACTTGAGGCTATAGCGTTAGTTGCTTAGAAATTGAATGATCTGGTTTATAAATGGGAGAGGTGTTTGTATCAAAAAAAACCTCCCATAGGGAGGTCAAAGAACATGAATTTGCCAGTGTTCTGCCTAACACTGAAAAGAAGCACAAACGCTGCCGTGCATTTGTATTTTATAGATAGCAGATGGCGTGCCAGTTTTTAACTATATGAAAAATAATAATATTGTTTTTTATCCGTCTCGAAGAGTGAACTAAGGTAGTGCGATATGTGTTGTTGTGGTGCAAGAATGGATAGTCGCGATTGGCTCGCTTTGAGTTGAAGATCTTACTTTTGATATTTGAATCATCAAATTTATTTCCTAGTTAGGAATATCGGTTAAACTCTGCGCTCATCTCATTCATATCAAGGAAGATTGTATGTATTCAGTCCGTTTGGGTGACCAACGAATCTCCCCTTCAAAAGTACTGTGTATTGGTCGTAATTATGTTGAGCACATTAAAGAGCTCAACAACGCTATACCAGAGCAAATGGTAGTATTTAACAAGCCGAATACCAGCATTACCACCACCTTGACTTCTTTCCATCAAGAATCACTGCATTATGAAACGGAAATTTGTTTTTTAGTTGAAAACGGAAAGTATTCAGCGGTTGGTTTGGGTTTGGATCTCACAAAGCGCGAATTGCAATCAAAGCTTAAAGCGAAAGGATTGCCATGGGAGAGAGCAAAAGCGTTTGATGGCTCAGCAGTATTCAGTCGATTTGTTCCGCTTGATGGTATCGACATCAATAGTTTGCAGTTAGAGCTATTCATCAACTGCGTTCGAGTTCAGTGCGGTGGTGTCAATCAGATGCTTTATTCACCGACCACCATTTTAGAAGAGCTCAAATCCTATACTTCGTTGCGTGATGGCGATGTGATCATGACCGGCACTCCTCAAGGTGTAGGGGAAGTACACCGTGGTGATGTATTTTTAGGACGTTTAAAATCCGCTCAAGAAACTCTTATTGAAATTGAATGGTTAGCTGAATAATGGTGCGAGTGGAGATTCCAACCAAGTCTTATTTAGGCGTTAACCACGACTATTAATGAGTGAAAATTATCAAATTAAGTACCAGAAATACCACCATGCTAGCGACCGTGGTTAGAAGCACATTCTTGGTTTTCCAAGCAATCAATCCCGCGAGTGCTGCTGCCCATAAATAAGGATTGTGCGCATTAATCCATAAATCGGTCTCTGGCATAAATACGATGGGCGCCCATATGGCAGTCAATACCGCAGGGCTTGAATAGCTAAGTAAACGTTGAATAGCAGGACTGAGTCGCAGTGGCAGTTTGGGCTCTAAAAACAGGTAGCGACTGGTAAATACAAGCGCGGTCATCGCAAGAATAGAAAGCATAATCATGATGATTTTCCTCTGCGAGGTTCAAGCGCAAGCTCGGTTATATAACCCGCGCACATAGCGCCAATACTGGCAAACATAAGGCTGCCGTTCACGTTGCACATTTTTAATGCAACAGAAAGTATCAAAGCGGTTAGCACTGCCATGAACACTGGTAAGGTTTTCACGTTGGGGATCACAATGGCAATGAAGGTTGCAGCAACCGCAAATTCTAATCCAAGTTCGTTTAAGGAGGGAATATAGCTGCCTGCAATAATACCGGCTAGGGTGGCTAGGTTCCAAATGAGGTAAAAGCTAAGTCCTGCTCCTAATGCGTACCAGCGGTTAAACTGCTTTTCGTCATGCTGCCCACAAATCGCGAACAGTTCATCAGTAAGCAAAAAACCTAAAATTATGCGCCAGCGCATAGGGAGTAGGCTAATTTTGCTGCGCATCGATACGCTGTACAAAAAATGGCGAGACGTTATGAAAAATGTGGTGATTAGCATGGTGAACAACCCAGCCCCCACTTTGAACATGCCAGTAGCCACTAACTGCGCAGAGCCTGCAAACAAAATCGCAGACAAAGCTTGGCTTTCAAATGGAGATAAGCCAGTTTCTATAGCAAATGAGCCGGCAAGTAATCCCCATGGTAAGACGGCAATACTTAGTGGCAGCATGGCAAGTGTCCCTTGCCAGAAACAATATCCCTTAGAGGTTGGGTGTTGATTATCCAAAATCACGGTACTCATCAAAAATCCTTATTCATGCTAGTGAACATATCAAGCTACGAAATTTGATCAAGTGATTGTATTACATGACGAATCTACGAGGATAGAAAACAGCGCTGTAGTGTTACTCTTAGTTCAGTTTGTGTGAAATAATAATCTAACAATGTCGTTTAAAGTGGTTTTTGGTGGTGGTAATAATGAAATTGTTGCTATAAAATCCGCCGCTTCTTGTTTTTAATAAAATCTCATCATGATCGATATTTCCATCTTGCCTGTTTATCTTACGGCAGTGATTGCCCTATTGTTGCTTCCTGGACCAGATATGTTGTTGATCGCCAGTTCAAGTATGAGTTATGGGCGACGTGTAGGCATTTTTGCAAGTTTAGGTAATGCTACTTCGGGCATCATTCTGACGCTACTTGCCGCGTTGGGGGTATCTGCGTTAATCGCCATGAGTCCTTTAGCGTTAAACGTATTGCATTTTTTAGGTGGTGCGTACCTGCTAAAAATGGGCTGGGATTGCTTGCGTGCAACCCCGGCAGATATGCCTGATCTTGATAACGACCATAAAATGGCGGCTCAGTTCTACCAACGTGCTTTGGTTAGTAACTTACTCAACCCCAAGGCACTGGTATTCTTTGTCATGTTTTTACCGCAGTTTGTCTCAAGCAATATTGGTGCAACCTCGGGTGAACAAATGTTCGCGTTAGGACTGTTACTGAATATTCTTGGCTTGACGTTTAATTTTTTATTGGTCGCATTGGCCGGAACGTTTGGACGTTCCTTACTAGAAAATGAGAAGTTTCGAACTAATCAGCACAAGTTCATGGGCGTTGTTTTTGTGTTACTTGCTTGTTGGATGCTCAGTTCTTTTATCGCTAAGTAGTCAAATTGCCAGTGAAAGCGGCATAACCGCTTTCACTGCTGCGCAATATCAATGGGTTTTTACAAACTGCGTTGATGCTCGGCAATCAACATCGCCATTTGTTCATCTGCCTTTCGCTGAGCAGAGACGAAATCTTCATCTCCTTCAAAAATGCCGACCACTTCGTAGTAACATTTTAGTTTCGGCTCAGTTCCAGAAGGGCGAACGATCACTCGCGCCCCACCTTCTAGATGATAGATGAGCACATCGCTAGCGGGTAAGTTGATCACTTCGTTTACTCCGCTGCTGATATAGCGAATCGATGATTTTAGATCTTCAATTACCAACACTTTGCGCCCTGCAATTTCTGTCGGAGGTTGTGCGCGAAGTTTATCCCCCACCGGCGGCGAATTCGGATCTAATTTGATGCTGCGCTGTGCATTGACGTATAAACCATGTTGGCGATAGATCGCTTCTAATTGATCCCAAATGGTCTTGCCTTGGCTGTAGAGCTCTGCGGCTAATTGAGCAAAAGCGACCAATGCAGACAGGCCATCTTTATCCCAAACAGTACTACCGATGGTGTAGCCTAAGGCTTCCTCATAAGCGAATAAGAATTGATGATCATCACTTTGTTCTTGCATGGCCACATTGGTTAACCATTTAAAACCCGTCAGCGTTTGGAAGTATTTCGCCCCCATTGATTGAGCGATTTCTCCAAGTAAACTGGATGAAACAATGGTGTTACCGACTAATTGTTTTTTAGCTTCACTTTTCGATAATAAGTAGTGCCCAAATAAGATGCCAACTTGGTCACCAGTCAACATTTGATAAGTGCCATCGGCTTTTCTTACGCTAACGGCAAATCGGTCAGCATCAGGGTCGTTAGCACAAGCGAGCTCAGCACGTTGCGCATGAGCAAGCGCGGTAACCATATCCATTGCCCCTAATTCTTCAGGGTTAGGGAAGTTGACGGTCGGGAATCTGCCATCGGGTTCGCGCTGTTCTTTTACACTACTGACGCGAGTGAAACCTGCATCATGGAGTAACGTTTCTGCCATTTCAGCTCCGACCCCATGCATTGCTGTGTAAGTGATGGCGATGCTTTTTGGATCAGAATGATGGTTAAGCAGTGGATTTTGGTTGATTGTCTGGCGATACGTTTGGTAATAATCGTCAGTCAGCCATTCCAGTCGCCCTTTTTTATGTGCTTCTTCTAGGGGCATTAGAGAAACCGCTCGCGTTGCTGCTAGGTCAATTTCTGAGGCAATACCGCCATCATGAGGTGGAATAATTTGCGCGCCATTTTCCCAATACACTTTGAACCCATTGTATTCTGGTGGGTTGTGGCTGGCAGTCACCACCACGGCAGCAGCTGCGTTAAAATGTTTAACGCCAAATGCCACTACGGGGGTAGGGGCGACTTTATAAGTAAGGTAAACCTTAATATCCAATGCGGTCAGTACAGAAGCGGTATCATGTGCAAATTGTTGTGAATCTGGTCGTCCATCATAACCGATCACAACCCCGCGGCTTTTCGCATCAGCTATTTTTTGAATTAAGTAGTGCCCTAAGCCCGTTGCGGTTTCTTGAATGACAAGGCGGTTCATGCGATTAGGCCCACATCCCACTTTGCCACGTAAACCTGCGGTACCAAATTCAAGGCGTGATTGAAAGCGCTCTTTAATGGCATCAAGTTGCTGCTCATCAATTAATGATTGAAGCTCTTTACGCGTTTTAGGATCGGGATCTTTTTCTAACCACTCGGCAACGTATTCCATCATGATTCTTACCTGCTTAATGTCGATTGATATAGATTTTAACTGATATTCATTCTCAATTATGGGGGCGCAATCGCTAAATATTCAAGAATTAAATGTCAGTTGCCGATCTTAAACGCATTAAAGGTGACGTAAACTGTGTCTCTCAAGGCGCTTAAATAGCAGTGACAGAGTTAGACATATGGCCAGATAAAAGCTACCCACCAGCAACCAAATTTCAAAAATTAATCCTGATGAATTGGCCATTTCAGTGCCAACAAACGTCATTTCTTGGATAGAAATAAGCGAGACTATAGAGGAATCTTTCACCAGCGAAATAGCTTGTCCTGCTAATGCTGGCGTGATGGCACTGAGCACTTGCGGAGCAATGATATAGCGATATTTGACCCAAGGAGAAAGTCCGAGAGAATGCGACGCTTCCCATTGACCTTGCGCAATACCTGCCAGTCCGGAACGGACTACTTCAGCAATGTAAGCCGAAGAGAGTAGGCCAATACATAAAATGCCAGAAAGTAAGTTTTCCCATAAATGAGCAGGGCCAAACAGTAGTTGTTGAATGGTATTAATTTGCCCATGGTGATCACGCAGTAAAGTGTCTAACCCAAGCAAAGGGATCAACTGGTTTGAGATGAAAAAGTAGAAGATAAAGACAAATACTAATGGTGGGATATTACGCACCAACTGCACAAAGGCATTAGCGGGCAGTTTAAACAAAGGATTATTTGCGTGACGAGCCACACCGAGTAGCGTGCCAAGTACTAGGGCAAGCAACATGCCCCAAATGCTCAAGCGTAAAGTAGCAGCAAGCCCTTGAAAGAAGTAGGGCGTACTGCCGTCCGCTTTTGGTGTGAATATCAGAGCAAAAGCATCGTTCCAGCGCCAGTGGTAGTTCACACCAACATCTGCGCGGTAGGTCAACCACAGCGCGAAGCAGGTAAATAACACCAGTAATAAGTAATCTAGCTTATTGAGTGATAGGCGTGACACCTTGGGTGGACTCATCGTTTTAGTGGTCAATGCTGTTGTTGTATTCACATTTGTTCCCTAGCATCATTGCCCTGAAGCAATTTGCTTTTGCCAATCTAGCGTTGAGAACCAATATTCATAACGCTCACTGAGCCAACCATCGGCAGTGCGAGCTTCAATCCATTGATCAAAAAAGACTCTTTTATCGTTTTCACCCAGACGAACAGCAAAAGCTTCATTGCCTTTTGATAAACGTTCTCTAAAAGGAATAAACAGTTTATCACTGTGTTTGACCGTTTCATGTTCTGGTTTAGGGCTAGAGGCAATCACTGCGTGAGCATTACCATTGAGCACTTCTTGGAACGCTTGCGCATCGTCATCGAATTGCAGAACTTTTGCTTTGGGAAAGGTTTCACGTGCGACTTGCACTGTAAACGCGCCGCGGCGAGCCGCAATTTTCACTTTGCGAGAGTTAAAGTCATCAAAAGTTGAAAAGCCAGTCGCGAGTGCTTTGCTTGCCGCAAGTTGTACCCCCGAGTGAGAATAAGGGGCGCTAAATAGTACGCTTTTTGAACGTTCAGGTGTGACAGACATACCACCAATGATTACATCAAATTTTTTGGCCAAAAGTGCGGGGATAATTCCATCCCACGCTGTCGGTACAAATTCAACTTTCCAACCTGAGTCCGCAGCTAAGCGTTTAGCGACATCAATTTCAAAACCGATCAACTCACCTTGCTTATCGCGCATTGCCCAAGGTACAAACGTCGACATGCCTACACGTAGCGTGCCTCGTTCGTTGATTTTATCTAGGTTAGGCGTGTCACTTGCAGTCGCTGGTAGTGACACGGCCAATCCCAATAGTGCGCTGAATGCAATACTCAAAAAGCCTCGTTTTCGCCAGCTTATTTTTCCATATGGTTGCATGTTATTTCCCTTCTTCTGGTTCATTTTTGAGAGCGCCACTGAGCGCCCAGTTTATGTTCTAGCCAAGCTGAAAGCCCCGATAAAGAAAGCGTTAACAGCAAATAAATACCCGCGACGGTAAACCAAATTTCAAATGGCATAGCGGTTTCAGACACGATGTTTCTACCTTGTGTGGTGAGGTCGAAAATCGCCATTACACTGACTATTGAAGAGTTTTTAATTAACGACACTACTTCATTGGTCAACGGAGGTAATGTACGTTGAAGTAGTTGCGGGAGGATCACATCGTAGTAAGTATAAAAGCGCGATAACCCGAGTGATTGAGACGCCTCAAACTGACCTTTGGCAATACTGTTTAATCCACCACGAAACACTTCAGCGGTGTACGCGCCTTGAAACAAGGACAAAGCAACAACAGCAGTGGAAAAGCGATCCAACCCAATAACGGGACCAAACACAAAGTAAAGCAGATAAATTTGAACCAGCAAAGGTGTGTTACGGATAAGCTCGATATAACCATTCGCTAATAGCCGTCCAACGATAGAGTTTGAGAGCTTTAATAGTGCTGTCGTAAGCCCAATCACCAGTGTTAAAAACAGACTGATGGCAGAGATTTGTAAGGTAACCACTAAGCCCTCGATAAGCTCTGCAGGCCACCATTCACCATCTTCATAAAATGCAATGTAGTCAGGAACACGCTCCCACTGCCATTGGTAGCCCATCGCTTGAGCCCCAGAGTTGAGTAACCACATCATACCTAACAACAGTAGTACCATTTGTGCAGCAGCAGACAGCACAGGTTTGATCATGACTTTTATCATCAGTGACTGAGGATTTGTTTGAGAAACTGTTGTGTTCTAGGGTGTTTAGGTTGGCTAAACAGCACCTCTGGTGTCGCAATTTCCAAGATTTCTCCTTCATCCATAAAGATAACGCGATCTGCCACTTTGCGCGCAAAGCCCATTTCATGAGTCACGCACATCATGGTGATGCCATCTTGAGCGAGATCGACCATAACATCCAACACTTCTTGAATGGTTTCAGGATCAAGCGCAGAAGTGGGTTCATCAAACAGTAAAATCTCTGGCTGCATGCACAGTGAGCGAGCAATAGCAACGCGTTGTTGTTGGCCGCCAGACAGTTGCACCGGGTACTTATCGGCTTGCTCAACAATATTGACGCGCTCTAGAAAATGCAGTGCGCGTTCCCTTGCTGCGGGTTTTGAGAGTTTCAAGGTGCGAATAGGAGCAAGTGTTAGGTTTTCGATAACAGTTAAATGCGGAAACAGATTGAAATGTTGAAAAACCATACCGATTTTTCCTGCTGATAATGAAGCGTTTGATTGAGCTGAGCGTAGTGTAATACTGCCCTCAGTAATGGCTTCTAGCCGGTTTACAGTCCGGATTAACGTTGATTTTCCAGAGCCGGAGGGACCACAAACGACTAATATTTCACCACGTTGGACTTGCAGCGTAATATCTTTTAAAGCGTGAAAATCGTTATACCATTTATTGACGTTACTAAATTCGATCACGTTCATTGTTGAACTTCTATTTTTATTTGTTATTCATCTACCTTAGCAATATCAACAAGATATTGCACTCTTGAGACAGCATAAAGCAAAAAATCTGACAACCGCATTGTATGTAACGAATTTTTTACATGATGCTTGTTTTGTAAAAAATACAATAATATTGCCTTTTGATGAAAATAATGATTGAAGTTGAGGTTTTTAGTGGATAAGTTACAAGGGAAGGCCGAAAGCAAGGCTGCAAATTAGATTCGCCATCGCTGTTCATATGGCAGGCAGTAGAAAGAATAGAAAGGAAGAAGTAAGCAATGTTCCAGACCGATGATGTAAAAATTAAAAGAGTTAAAGAGTTATTACCCCCTGTTGCCGTTTTAGAAAAGTTTCCAGCGACAGAAATTGCTTCTTCAACCACATTTCAAGCACGTGAAGCGATCCATAACATTCTGCAAGATAAAGATGATCGCCTATTGGTTATTATTGGTCCATGTTCAATTCATGACCCTGAAGCGGCGGTTGAATATGGTAAGCGACTGAAAGTATTGCGTGACGAGTTGGGTGATCGCCTTGAAATCGTGATGCGCGTATATTTTGAAAAGCCACGTACCACGGTGGGTTGGAAAGGTTTAATTAACGACCCTTACCTAAATGATACCTATAAAATCAATGATGGTTTACGCATGGGGCGTAAATTGTTGCTTGATTTAACGGATATGGGCATGCCAACAGCCAGTGAATTTTTGGATATGATTACCCCTCAATATGTGGCCGACCTTATCAGCTGGGGCGCTATTGGTGCTCGTACAACAGAATCTCAGGTTCACCGAGAGCTAGCTTCTGGACTTTCTTGCCCAGTTGGCTTTAAAAATGGTACGGATGGCAATATAAAAATCGCTTCCGATGCGATCCGCTCTGCCAGTGCTTCACACCATTTTTTGTCAGTGACGAAGTTTGGCCATTCTGCCATTATTCAAACTGCGGGTAATCCAGATTGCCACATTATTTTGCGTGGTGGTAAAGAGCCAAATTATAGTGCACAACACGTAGGTGTGATTAAGCAAGAGCTTGAAGCGTCGGGTTTACCACAAAAAGTGATGATCGATTTCAGCCACGCAAACAGCTCGAAAGACTACAATCGTCAAATGGTGGTGGCACAAGATGTGAGTGAACAGCTTGCTAATGGTGAACACGCTATTTTTGGGGTGATGATTGAATCTCACTTAGTGGAAGGTCGTCAAGATTTAGTCGATGGTTGCGCTGCAACGTACGGGCAATCGATTACTGATGCGTGTATTGGTTGGGATGATACGGAAGCCGTTCTTCGTCAGTTAGCCGATGCAGTTCAAGCACGTCGTTCACGATAATTATTAGCCATTCTATATTAATGAGGCTCCCATTATTGGGAGCCTTTTATATTGTATGAGACCAGCCTTATTAACAGTGGGTTCATCTGTTATTTTTATAGAAGGAAAATAAGTCGATATACCCTTCCTATTTGAAGTTGCAGCAGTGTTGGTTACGTTTGGTCACCCCAATCACATAGTTTATCTATGCTCATGGGGGTGAACTCACTTGCCGCCTACCTGCAACTTCAAGTTGTTTGGGTATATTTTAAATAGACAGTATCTTTCTTTCGATTTGACGTAGTACGTGACGATATAAAAACCATGCCGCAAAACCAGCAAGAACATTACCGATTAATGCCCCGACAAATAAGCCATGAATAGCCGCCATTTGTGCTCCTACCCATAAACAAGGTAAGAAAAAGGCGAATAAACGTAAGGCGGAAATGGTCAAAGCGACATAAGATTTAGCCAATGCATTGGAAACAGACACCATCAGCATACATACCCCCAACGGACCCAAACTAATGGGGATAACCATCAAATGCCAATGTAGGATTGATTCGACGTTCTCTTCACTGGTCATTAATGCTGCTAAGAAACTGGAAGATAAGTAGGTGAGTACGGCGATAATTAATTGGAAGCCGAGAATAAATTGGCAAGCGATAGTGACTAGCTTTCTGATGTCTTGCAGTTGATTAGCGCCCAGTAAACGTCCAACCATCGGCGGCATTGACATGGTTAAGGCTAAAACGGAAACCATGGCGAAGAACTCAAAACGAGAGCCTAGAGCCCATGCAGCCACTGCCGCTGTACCAAAACTGGCTAACAATTTTGTTGCTAGCATTGAAGATAAAGGAGGAAGTAACTGGCTTATCATTGCTGGGCCCATGATATGGCTGATAGAACGAATACTGCTTGCTACATTGAGATCTTGCCAATCAAAGAGCATCCACTGTTTCTTTGATACTTTAGGTGCAACGACCAAAACGCCAACTCCAAACGCAACAATTGTTGCCAGCGCTGCCCCTTGAATCCCCAAATCGAAGGTAAAAATAAAGAGTGGATCTAAAATGAGGTTAAGGACGCTCGTAACCATCATCATGCTGCCTGGCAGCATGGTATTACCATTGGCACGGCACAAGCTGTATAAGAAATAGAGCACCGCGCCAACCCAAGCACTAACAATCCAGTAAATCCAGTAGCTGTCAATGATAGGGTATACCGATTCTGGAGCGCTGAGCAGAGCTAAAATTGGATGACGGAGCAGATAGATAATCACGCCAAACAGAGCTACTCCGACACTGCCCATCACCATCACGAGCCCGCCCAATTGCTTAGCATAGCGGATCTGGTTAGCGCCGATGGCGCGTGCAATCACTGCGGTAGTTGCAATGCCGAGACCAACCTGGATACCTATGATGATCATTTGAATCGGTAAGGTAAAGCCTTGCGCTGCCAGTGGTAGTACCCCCAATTGGCCGATAAAGGCACTGTCAATAAGTTGAAAACTCATTAAGGATAATACCCCAAACAGCATTGGCCACGTCATTTGAAATAACTGGCGCGCCAAGGCGTTGGATTGGCTGTTGTTTGTCATTGAATTTTTTTGTAGTTTGCTCACTGGTTTTTCGGCTCTTCTAATTCGGAGGCATAGTCTTTAGGTGGTGGAGTCCACCCTCGTTCGGATAAGGAATGCTGATCACTGCGGTCAGAATTCATGGCATTGGCTAGTCTTTTTTCTAATTGCATAAAGAGTTTACGATAATTATTATCGAACCGATCCTCGCCCGATTCTGAACTCCAAGCATTATATAGTTCGTCAGATTGTTCTCGTTCAATGCGTTTATAGGCTGATTTTTGTTGCTCAACGGTAAAAGGGTGTAAACCTAAGCTACGTAACGCTTGTGCGCCCACTTCAAGAGCTGAATGATAGGTTTCTGATTCAATATGATCCGCGCCTGCTTGCCTAAGCAGGTAGCCATGGCCTCTATCAAATGCGCGTGCCAAAATCGTCACTTGAGGATAAGTGTGTTTAACATATTTGACTAATTCAATGCTGCTTTCTCGGTTATCTATCGCCACAACTAATAAAGAGGCCTCTTCAATGCCGGCGGTATGCAAGAGATCGGGTCTTGTTGCGTCACCAAAGAAAGCTTGAGTTTCAATTTTCCGCATGGTTTCAACTTGGTCAGCTTGGTGGTCTAGCGCCACGGTGCGTACCCCATTGGCTACTAGTATGCGGTTAACAATTTGTCCAAAGCGGCCGATGCCCGCAATGATTACCGTTCCTTTTTCTTCAATCACATCGGCTTCGCGATCATTAAGCACATGCTGATAACGAGGGATGATCACTTTATCGAATAAGATAAATAGCCCTGGTGTCAGGAACATCGATAAGGCGACCACTAAGGATAGTATTTGCGCCATTTCAGGGGCGATTACATGACTCTGTACTGAAAAGCTTAATAGCACGAAACCAAACTCTCCCGCTTGAGCCAAACTGAGGGCAAACAACCAGCGATTGACCCCTTTGATACGAAAAACAAAACCAAGGCTAAATAAAATGGCGGCTTTTAATATCATAGTGGCCAGAGTAAGGCCAATGACCAAGAAGAAGTCACCAAACAGAATATGAAAATTAATTCCTGCCCCTACGGTAATAAAGAATAGACCAAGTAATAATCCTTTGAATGGGTCAATGTTCGACTCTAACTCGTGACGAAACTCACTGTTAGCTAATACCACACCCGCTAAAAAGGTGCCTAAAGCTGGCGACAAACCGATCAAACTCATTAAAGCGGCAATCCCAATTACGAGCATCAGTGCGGCAGCGGTAAATATTTCTCTTAAACCGGAACTGGCGACGAAGCGAAATAGTGGGCGACTCAAGTAGTGACCACCGATCACGAGAATAGCAATTGATAAGGTGATGACAATGCCATAGCCCCAGCCAGGAAGTCCTGCGACTAAACTCAATTCTTGATGTGTTTCAGCCATATGTGCGGCTGCTTGTTGCGCTTTTTCGACTAATTCAGGCATCGCCAATAAGGGAATAAACGCGAGCATTGGGATAACAGCAATGTCTTGCATCAACAGTACTGAAAAAGCGCTACTGCCACCTTCTGTTTTTCCAAGGTTTTTTTCATTAAAGGTTTGTAAAACGATAGCGGTGGAAGAGAGGGAGAAAATAAGACCTATCGTGAGTGATAATTCCCAAGAGAGCTGGAATTGCAAGCTAATCGCGGCAACCGCTAGCGTGGTTATAGCCACTTGTAACCCACCAAGTCCAAGCAGCCGATGGCGCATATTCCACAGCATTTTGGGCTCAAGTTCTAAACCGACTAAAAACAGCATCATCACCACTCCGAATTCAGCAAAGTGTTGAATGGTTGTTGTTTCTTCACCCACTAAGCCGATAATCGGTCCAATCACTACCCCAGCGATTAAATAGCCGAGTACCGAACCTAATCCAAAACGTTTCGCCAGAGGAACTGCAATAACAGCGGCAGCGAGATAAATAAACGCTTGGAGGAAGTAACTGGTCATGCAGTATCTCCATTATTGAGAGAAGTTAAATAAAGGTTCATATTGGCCAGATGGCGAACTTTCTTAAGGTTAATGCGGTTATCGACCAATGCATGAAGCAGTATTGTCCACTCATTGAGATGTTGTTGGACACGATGATCTTCTTCTGCGGTTCGTGCACCAAACAGTGAAAATGGCGGTAAGTAAACCATACCTGTTAAGTTTGCCATTTGTTCTAACGGTTGTAACAACTCGCGAATCGTAAAATGGTTATAGCCATCCGCGTTATAGGCTGACTCCTTCCCCCCAGCAGAGAGAGCGCACATAAAAACCTTACCGTTTAGTGCTGTGCCTTCTTGCCCATAAGCAAAACCATATTCTAGCACTAAGTCTTGCCATTCTTTCAGCAATGCCGGTGTTGAATACCAGTACAACGGGAATTGGAAAATGATGACATCATGATCCAATAAACGTTGTTGCTCTTTATTAATATCAAAAGTTGGGTATTCAAAATAGAGGTCGACAGCGGTGACGCCTGCTATATTTTGCGCCGCTTTGAACATGGGAAGATTGACCTCGGAGCGGCTCTGAGAAGGATGCGCATATAAAACGAGAACTTTTTGTGTAGCCATTATTGCTCCTTGCATTGCAACGATGCCTGCAAAATAAACCGTACTTTTAAAGATAAACAGTACATTAAAAGCGCGTAAGGAGCGAGTTTGTTAGTGCCGCCATTGTTTTGTCCTCAATCGTTTATTCACTTTGCAAGCATGGCTATTACTGTTGACGATGAAAGATTTCATCAATATGAAAATATTCATTGCCAGTAACAATAATTGATCCGTCATTTGACGAATTATCGTGATAAAAGTCAGCTATTCCCATGAAATGAAACCGTTTTCAAAATGGTTTTAACTTATATTGTCAGCATATCTTTATGATATTTATAACTAATTTTTTAAATCCCACCCCAGATAAATTTCATAACCTGTCGCGTAAACTGGCGCTGTGAAGCGAATCTTAATTTTCACTTGTTTCATTTTTTAAACTGGTTGCAGAACAAAAACAAACACAGTGATTAATAGGATTTAACATGAAAAATTATAAGCTTCTACCTCTGTCCCTCGCAGTGGCTGCCGTACTCTCTTCTGCTCCATCATTGGCTAATGATCCAATGCCTAATCCCGAAGTGTTGGAGCAAGATCAGCAACCGCTTGTTTTGACACCAGACATTAAAGTGCCTGCTGGTATCGTGTTCTCTGGTTATGCTCGCTACGGTGCTGCTTACCAAAATGGAGACGCCAAGTTGGTTGAAACTAATGGCCGCTTAAATGGTAACTCAACCGGTCGTTTAGGTAACGAGGGTAATGGTGGTGAGTTCCAATTTGGTAAAGGATTTGTCAGCGATAGCGGCGCGATTTGGGACGTCGTGGTGATGTTTAACCACTGGGGCGATGATGTTGGTGTACCAAAAGCTTACGCGGGTGGAACCAACATTTTTGAAAGCCAGCCAGATCTTTACGTATGGGCAGGTCGTGATTTTCATCAACGTCCAGCTACGGGGTTGAATGACTATTTCTGGATGATGCACGATGGTCAAGGCGGTGGTTTTTATAACCTTGATTTAGGAAGCGTCAAGCTAGATGCCAGCGTAGTGAGCGCAACAGGCGCAGGACCTAATGATCATCAAGACGGTAATTATGCATTGACCACCAAATGGCATGGCATTAATTTTTCAGATTCAACCAATTTAAGTCTTTATGCCAACTACGGTTTTGATGATAACTCTGACCCAGATGCGAAAAAGCTGAACGCTTTTCAAGTTGCGGGAGAATTAAATTTTGGCAGCGATCGTTTCATTGTTCGCTATTCTGACAACGCAAAAGACAGTGTATTTTGGAAAACCGCAGATCAATCGGCGTTGTTGGTTAGCTTTGATGGTAATAAAGCGATGGGAGACAATGCTGCAATTGAATACCTAGCCGCCTATCAAGCGTATGAAGATGGTGAATACAAACAGTATGATCGCACTAACTACAACGTGGTGGTTCGCCCGATGTATTTCTGGGACGATGTCAATTCAACATGGTTAGAAGCGGGTTACGATGTGGTCGATTTTGACAACATCGATGCTACGAACTCTTCTTGGAAGGTGACGCTATCGCAAAATATTTCCTTTGGTAAAGGCGCTGGTGCTCGACCTATGTTGCGTTTCTACGCAACCGTCGGTGATGCAGATAACGAAGCCGTTATTGACAAAGATGGCTTATTTAAAACGGCAACTAACCCAGATACTGTCACGATTGGTGCAATGTGGGAGGCATGGTGGTAAACCTGTTGTAAATAATTTACTGTCCATTTTATTTAACCGCTTTTTTGCAATATGAAAGGCGAACCTTAACCTCAGCAATACACTTATGCTTTTGGGCCACCTCGGTGGCCCGTTTTTTTTTCAGAAATAGGGGCTAACGCTGAAACGTTACTGCTTCAGTTTTTTCTAGGTGAATACATGTGCTAGCTGGTTGCGTTTCGGCAATC
Source organism: Vibrio sp. 1180_3 (assembly GCF_029478545.1). NCBI lineage: Bacteria > Pseudomonadati > Pseudomonadota > Gammaproteobacteria > Vibrionales > Vibrionaceae > Vibrio > Vibrio sp. 1180_3. Next base: position 20,301 of record NZ_SJFM01000006.1, on the reverse strand, counting down.
ACTTTACCATGACGAATTGAATAGCGAACGGCAACTTGGCGGCGCAAAGCATCGAAGCCATTTTCGGCAGGAAGGATCAGCAAACTGCCAGCCTTACCGAGCTGAATGCCATAATTATCTTGGATATTTAAAGTTCGTGCTGATTTGGTGCTAATCAAATCCAAACTATTATTAATTTGCTCATACCCCATGATTTGACAGACATGTAACCCCATGTGTAGTACCTGCAACATGTTTGCAGTACCAAGCGGATACCAAGGATCAAATACATCGTCATGACCAAAACAAACATTGATATCTGCTGCCAACATCTCTTTAACGCGCGTAATACCACGACGTTTTGGATAGTCATCAAAGCGGCCTTGTAAGTGAATATTAACCAATGGATTAGCAACAAAGTTAATACCAGACATTTTCAACAAACGGAATAAGCGCGAAGCATATGCACCATTATAAGAGTGCATTGCTGTGGTATGGCTTGCAGTGACTTTCTCGCCCATTTTAAATTTGTGCGCCAGTGCTGCAACCGTTTCGACAAAACGTGACTGCTCATCATCAATTTCATCGCAATGCACATCAATCAGACGATCATATTTTTGTGCCAGTTCAAAGACGTAGTGTAGTGACTCCACACCGTACTCACGGGTAAATTCAAAGTGTGGGATCGCACCAATGACGTCAGCGCCGAGTTTTACGGCTTCTTCTAGCAGCGCTTTACCATTGGGGTAAGAAAGAATCCCTTCTTGTGGAAAAGCAACGATTTGTATGTCTACCCAAGGTTTCATCTCTTCACGCACTTCAAGCATTGCTTTTAGTGCCACTAATGTTGGGTCAGAAACATCAACATGGGTGCGTACATGTTGTACACCATTGGCAATTTGCCATTTCAATGTCTGTTTTGCACGTGCTTTCACGTCTTCAACTGAAAGCAACTCTTTGCGTTCAGCCCAACGTTCAATACCTTCAAATAAAGTGCCTGAAATATTCCAGTGTGGTTCACCAGCGGTTTGGGTGGTATCTAAATGAATGTGTGGTTCACAAAATGGTGCCACTGCTAAGCCACCTTCGGCATCTAGCACTGTACCTTCAAATGCTAAATCGACATCATTGGCAGTAATGGTGTTAAACAGCCCATCTTCAATCAGGATTTGATGTAACCCTTGCGTGTGCTGTAATGCAACGTTTTTGATTAATAACGTATTCATGAAAAATCCTTAAGCAGCCTGTTCGACAAGTACTTTTTTATTAATGATTGGATTAAGAATAAGGTAGCTAATAGCACCACCTAGGACAGCATTAAGTGGTACAACGCCAGCAATAGGTACAATGGTCAAAAATAAGAATGTTAACCCACAAGGTTATTGTACAACCATAACGCGTTTCATGTGCCAATGATTATGCTTTGTGCATTTGAAAGACCGAAAGGTTGCTCCGATTGTCTTTTCTGCAGTTCCTATATCATGAAACAGTTTCATGGCTCATCGTGAAACTGCCGTCACTTTCAATATTTAGATAATTGTCATTTTTATGCCTGTTTTGCTGTGACTTTACTCACGCTAAAGCAAGGTGGGATCTCTAATAATTGCCCCATGAAAGCGGTTTCGTGTTTTTTCTATCAATAATGAACTGGAGCAAATGTGGCGACGATAAAAGATGTGTCTGAACATGCGGGTGTGTCGCAAGCAACGGTGTCGCGAGTCATCAATGGTACGAGCCGCGTCAGCCACGACAAAAAACTCAAAGTTGAAAAAGCAATTAAAGATCTCGGCTATCGCCCGAATTCTATTGCTCAAGCTTTAGCTTCTAGCCGCACAGGAAGTATCGGTGTGATTGTGCCAGAGCTAGGTGGCCCGTTTTATTCCAGTATTTTGCATAATATTGAAGAGCAACTGCGTAAGTTTGGTTATCACGTTGTGGTTACTGCTGGTTCCAACACCGAGCAAGGTCAGAAAGAATCGGTACAATTTTTAATAGGCCGCCGTGTCGATGCCCTTATTCTTCATACGCAAAACCTGACCGATGATTACTTGATTGAATTGGATCAACAGGGCATCAATCTGGTGTTGGTCAATCGCTTTATTCCTGAAATAGCGTGCAGTTGTATTGATATTGATAACGAGTTGGGCGGTTTTTTAGCGACACAACATTTGCTCAATCAAGGTCATAAACGCATTGCTTGCATTACAGGACCATTAGAGAAATCGGATGCCCGTGGCCGTTTGCAAGGCTATCGTAAAGCATTAGAGGAGGCCGGGCTTGAGTATGATGAAGCGTTGGTTTCTGAGGCTGGTTTTACCGAAGAGTCAGGTGTGAAAGCTATGCGTAAATTGCTGATGCGTCAGTGTGAATTTAGCGCCGTGTTTGCATCCAATGATCATATGGCATTCGGTGCCTTTGAAGAGTTGCGTCGTGTTGGAATGCAAATTCCCAATGATATTTCATTGGTCGGCTTTGACAATATTTTGTTTGCTCGCTATCTGACACCGGCTTTAACCACCGTTAATTTTCCCCTTGAACAAATGAGCTTAGAAGCGGTTCAGCTCGTTATTCAAAAACTGCACAAGAACAAACGTGACGTAGACTTCAAGTTATCACCTTCATTGGTGGTGCGAGAGTCAGTCAAAAATGTAATTAGTACCCTATAAACCTAACAATAAAGATATTAAGGATGAATCATGAAATTTAAGACCTTAGCGCTGTCCAGCGCCGTGGCTCTAGGACTTGCTTCGCTTGCACACGCTGCCGATACCAATATTCGTTTTGACGGTTTTCCAGACTTTGATAGCAGTTTGAAAGTGCTGCTCCCCGATTTTGAACAGAAGACTGGCATCAAAGTGGATTATTTGATGAATAACCACGGCGACCATCACACCAAATTAACCACTAACTTAGCAACAGGGTCAGGAGCCGGTGATGTCATCGTTGTGGATGTCGAAAAAATCGGTCCTTTCGTTGCTTCTGGTGGCTTAGTTAACTTGTCTGAAAAATATGGGGCAGACAAGTTCCAAGAAAGTTTTGCACCTTACGCGTGGACACAAGGTAAAGGTGCTGATGGCAATATGTACGGTATTCCGGTCGACCTTGGCCCTGGTGTTATGTATTACCGCACCGATGTGTTTGAAAAAGCAGGCGTTGATATTAATGAAGCGATCAAAGATTGGGATTCTTATATCAAGGCTGGTGAAGCGCTGAAAAAGCAAAATGTTCAGTTGATAGCATCAGCCGCTGACGTGGCACAAGCAATCATCTTTACCACAGTGCCAGAAGGTGAGGGGTTGTACTTTGATAAAGACGGTAACTCTGTAGTCACATCTGATCGTTTCGTGCACGCTTTTGAAGTGGCCAAAGAGATCCGCGATAAAGGGTTAGATGGGCGCATTTTGGCATGGTCAAACGAATGGTATGAAGGTTTCCGCAACGGCACTTTTGCGACTCAACTTTCCGGTGCATGGTTACTTGGTCATTTGAAAAATTGGATTGCTCCAGATACATCGGGCAAATGGGCAGTTTCACAATTGCCTGATGGTATTTACGGTAGTTGGGGCGGTTCATTCCTTTCGATTCCTACTCAGTCAAAACACCAAGACGAAGCATGGAAGTTGATTGAATACATGACAACTCAGCGTGATGTTCAACTAAAAGCGTTTGAAACCATTGCAGCTTTCCCATCAAACATTACGACTTATGATGACCCAATATTCAACCAAGAGATTGAATTCCTTGGTGGGCAAAAAGCACGTCTATTGTTTGCTGATGTAGCAAAAAACATCAAACCTGTTGCGCCCGCAAAAGGTGACCATGTGGCTCGTTCTATCATCTTAGAAAACGCACTGATGGAAGTGTTGGATGAAGGCAAAGACATTAAGACAGCGCTTAAAGATGCAGAACGTCTTATTAAGCGTCGCACACGTAATATGTAATTACTCATTGTGAGTTAAAAGAACCACCAGTAAAACTGGTGGTTCATCAAAGCAAGTTAATAGAGACATGATTGCATGCCTCTAGGTAAGAGGTCGTTACTATGAATCAAGCTACGAGCAACGCCATGGAAGTATCATCCGCGCAAAGTTTTTTTTCTCGCCTGAGTTTGAAAGCGCTTACACCGTATGGATTCCTATTGCCGTTTTTGATTATTTTTTCTGTTTTTGGAGTGTTTCCACTTCTATTTTCGGTGTATTTGTCTTTTCATGAATGGAACCCTGTCGAAGGGGTTGCTGCCATGAGTTATGTTGGGTTTGATAACTATGAAATTGCATTAACCGACCCTTGGTTATGGCGCTCACTAAGCAATACATTATGGCTTGCGATTACCTCAGGTGTAGCGCAGCATTTAGTGGCTATTCCTGTGGCGTATATTTTGGTGTCATTAGGTGATCGTCTGCGTCATTGGTTAACGTCAGCCTATTTCTTACCGTTCATTACCTCAACGGTGGCGGCTTCACTCATCTTCTTCAATATGTATTCGCCAAATTCTGGCATCATCAACCAAAGCTTGATGGCACTAGCTGATAGCTCGCTACTTGGTTGGGCCTTTTCATGGGTCAATGATTATCAACCCATTCGCTGGTTAGATGATGCAACCATGATAAAACCTTCTATTGCTATCATGGTGTTCTGGAAATATACCGGTTTCAACATCGTACTTTACACTACCGGTTTGATGACAATTCCTAAGGATATCTTAGAAGCGGCACGTATGGATGGTGCCAACGCCTTTCGCCGTTTCTGGAACATCTCCCTGCCTATGATTCGTCCATTTGTATTCTTTGCCGTCACCATGACCATTATCGGTAACTTACAGCTGTTTGAAGAACCGTTTGTATTAACTCGTGGTACAGGTGGCGTGGGCCAAGCTGGTTTAACGATTTCAATGTATCTCTACAAAGTGGGCTGGGAATGGTTAGAGATGGGTACAGCTTCGGCGATTTCATGGCTGTTGTTTGCATTGATTGCTATGTGTACCGCTGTTCAATTTTTCTTCTTTGGAAAGAAAGGGTTAGGGGAGTAATACTATGTCGATTCACGCTTTAAAACCAAGCGATCGCAGTATCGAAATTATCACCAAAATTGCGATGGCTATGCTGGCCGTGGTGTTGATTGTGTCAGCGTTAATTACGGTCTTCCCATTTCTATGGTCGGCACTGCTTTCTACCCGCGACCGTACCGAAATTTTTGGTTCGGGTATTAGTTTTGCTATTGGGGATAGCTTGGCGATCAACTATGCGAAGCTTTTGGAGATCATGCCATTTTGGCAGGCGATGTTTAACTCTATCTACATTGCATTTTTAGGGACCACCATCTCATTACTGTTTTGTAGCATGGGAGGATACGCGTTCGCGGTATTCAAATTCAAAGGTAAAAACGCCCTGTTCGGTATGTTGGTGGCTTCAATGATGATCCCACCAGTATTGAGCTTGATCCCTTACTTTATGATCGTCAAATTCTTGGGTTTGATGGATAACCACATGGCGGTTTGGCTGCCGTTTACGACCACTCCGTTTGGGATTTTTTTAATGCGTCAACACGTGATGGCATCCATTCCTAAAGAGTTGTTGGAAGCGGCAAAGCTCGATGGTGCGGGAGAATTTCGTACTTACTGGAGTGTGGTTTTACCCTTGATGAAACCAGCACTTGCTACCTTGGCTATCGTGCAATTTGTTTTCTTTTGGAACAGTTTTATGAACCCGTTAGTGGTGCTGACGTCGCCAGAAAATTACGTCATTACTCAAGCACTACGTAGTGTGCAAGGTATTCCGAATACGCCATGGGGTGCTGTAATGCTTGGCACCACTATTTCCATATTGCCATTGGTGACTATTTATCTGTTTGCTTCCAAACAGATGATCAGCGGTCTGACATCTGGCGCAGTAAAAGGTTAATCGGCTTTTTAATAGACAATTTAATTGCGTGTGCAGGAGCAGCCTCGATTAACGCGCAGCGCACGAAGGAGAACAAATCATGGCAAAAGTAGAATTTAAGAATATTAAGAAATCATTTGGTAATGTGGATGTTGTGAAGCACTTTGATTTCACGGTTAACGATGGCGAATTTGTGGTGTTTCTTGGCCCATCTGGTTGTGGAAAATCGACCACATTACGTATGTTGGCGGGTTTAGAGTCGATCACATCGGGTGATATTTACGTTGGCGACAAGCTGATGAATAAGATAGATGCCAAAGACCGTGACTTGGCAATGGTGTTTCAAAGTTACGCGCTATACCCGCACATGAGCGTATATGAAAATATTGCGTTCGCGCTGAAGCTAAAAGGCATGCCGAAAGCAGAGATTGATACTGAAGTACGTAAAGCGGCAAAAATGTTGGAATTAGATCCACTACTTGATCGTAAGCCAAAAGAGCTCTCTGGTGGGCAGCGTCAGCGTGTGGCGATGGGGCGTGCCATGGTTCGCACACCGAAAGTCTTCCTGTTTGACGAGCCGCTTTCTAACCTTGATGCAAAATTACGTGGCGTGATGCGTGAGGAGATCAAACAATTGCACCGCGAACTTAAAACCACCACCATTTATGTTACCCATGACCAAATTGAAGCGATGACATTAGCTGATCGTATCGTCATTCTTAAAGATGGCTATGTCGCGCAAGTTGGTACACCGACCGAAGTATTTCAACGCCCTGCGAATAAATTTGTTGCCCAGTTTATCGGCAACCCTTCAATGAACATGTTGGATGCGCAATTAGTTCAACAAGATGGCGAGTGGTTGATCAAACTTGGCGAAACGCTGATCCCGCTGCCAGAGCGTTTTAAAGCGCATGCATCAAAAAACCTTGCACTGCATTTTGGCGTTCGTCCAACTGATATTCATCTACGAGCCGAGCAAGTGAATCACGATCGCGTGTTGCCAATTCCGGTTAAAATTAAAGATAAAGAGCTACTGGGTGCGAGCATTTTGCTAAAAACACAAATTGCAGACCAACCTTTGATGGTTGAAACTCAGGCGGCGGAACTGGATGTGAGTGATGTTACGCTTTACCTCGATTTGGATGCAATTCACCTCTTTGATGCCTTGAGTGAAAACTCATTGGCTAGTTTTTAATAGAGGTAAAGGCGATGACAACAATCAGCAAAGCTCCTTATTTTGATACTTGGCCAAAAATTGAATCGGCGATTAAAAGCAACCCTGCCATCGAGCAAGAAGTCGCAAGAATTGTCAGTTTAATGACCCTGGAAGAAAAAATCGGCCAAATGATTCAGCCAGAAATTCGCGATATCACTGCTCAAGAGATCATTCAATACAAAATAGGCACGGTATTGAATGGCGGTGGCTCATGGCCGAACAATAACAAACATGCACCTGCTAGTGAGTGGGTTGCTAAAGCCGATGAATATTGGTTTGCTGCGCAAAAAGCGTTTGCAGGACGCCCATTCAATATTCCCTTTATGTGGGGAACGGACGCGGTTCACGGTCATAATAACGTATATGGTGCCACTGTATTTCCGCATAATATCGGCCTTGGCTGCGCGCGAGATACCGCTCTTATTCGTAAAATCGGTCGTATTACCGCGATAGAAATTGCAGCAACGGGCATCGATTGGACGTTCGCTCCAACGGTTGCAACGCCACGTGATTTACGTTGGGGCCGCGTATATGAAGGGTATTCGGAAGACCCTGAAGTGACCTATGCTTACGCCAGTGAAATGGTGGTCGGTTTACAAGGTGATGCAGTTGATCTGCAAGGTGAGCATCATGTGATCTCGAATGTGAAACATTGGGTTGGTGACGGCGGCACAATCAACGGTGTTGATCGTGGGACTAATATCTACAGTGAAGATTTATTGTGTAATATTCACGCTATGGGCTACTTCAGTGGCTTAAATGCGGGCGCACAAGTGGTGATGTCTTCTTTTAATACTTGGGATAATGCGGCGAACTACGACCACTCACCACAAACACAAACTGATTACAATTTTAAGATCCACGGCAGTAAGTACTTACTGATAGACGTTCTTAAAGAAAAAATGGGTTTTGATGGATTGGTAGTGACCGACTGGCATGGTCATTCTGAAATCAGCAAATGCACCGACGGCAATGCGACTTACGCGATCAACGCGGGCAATGATATTTTGATGATTCCGATCCGCGAACACTGGCAGTCGGTTTATCATCAAGCGGTAAGCGATGCTAAAAGCGGTGTGATTAGCATGAGCCGCATTGATGATGCTGTTACTCGCATTTTACGGGTAAAAATGCGTGCTGGATTATGGCATAAACCTCATCCCTCTGTGCGTGCTTTAGCTGGAAATCAATCACTCATTGGCAGTGCAGAACATCGCGCTATTGCGCGTCAAGCAGTACGTCAATCTATGGTGCTTTTGAAAAATAAGGGATCCATTTTGCCACTAAAACGTGGTCGCAAAATATTCCTGACGGGCAGTGGTGCTAATGACTTACAAAAACAGTCTGGTGGATGGAATTTAACTTGGCAGGGTGATGAAAACTGCTTAGCGGATTTTCCTGGTGCAACCACGGTGAAAATGGCGTTAGAGGCGGAATTGGGTCAGAAAAATGTATGCTACGATCCAGAACTGACCAATGAATACCAAGCCGGAGATATCGCGTTGGTGGTGTTTGGTGAGGACCCCTATTCTGAAATGATGGGTGACATTAAAGCGTGGCAATCGTTAGAGTTTTCGACATTAAAACGCAGCTACCGCGCTGACAGTGAAAAAATTAAAGCGCTGCATCAACGTGGTGTGAAAGTCGTCTCGATATTCTTTAGCGGTCGCCCGCTGTTTGTTAATGAAGAAATTGCCTTGTCTGAAGCGTTTGTCGCTGCGTTTCTACCCGGTAGTGAAGGGCGGGGTATTACTGATGTATTGATAGCGAATGCTGACGGTGAAGCGAACTATGATTTTACCGGTACGTTATCGTTCAGTTGGCCAAATAAAAAGCGCAGTGCGTGCGTAAACCGCATTCCTCGACATATTCCCAATTATGTAGTGCCAGAGTGCGAACAGTCACCATTGGGAGAACACGCTCCGTTATTTGAATATGGCTATGGGCTTGACTACAGTGACAAAAAGCAGACTCGCGATCTGGATAACCTTGATCTGGATATCGACCCAACCGAAGCTAAAACGCGAGCAACGCATGCCGAGCATCTCTATGGCATCATGGCAACCATTGGTGATTATCAGCTTAAGGTTTCAGATGCCGATCATTGGATGGGTACCGATGTTTCGCGCAATAATGTGATGAAACTCAGCACATTAAACACCAGACCATACAACTACCAACAGCAGCAAGATGCGGTTGAGATAGACATGATGGGCGGTGGATCTATGGTCTACGCGCAAACTGGATTAGGGCATGCTGAAGATTTCAGCCATTATGATAATGAGCAAGGCGTGATCAGTTTTGAAATTAAGGTGCTGAACGCGGCGACTGAGCCTATGTATCTGGCTGTGCAACGTTCGGCTGTTCCAGGGCGTATGGGTGACATTGACAATCTGCTAAAAGTGGATGTCAGTGAATATTTCACAGTCGAAAGTGAAACCTTTGTTCATGTCCGTATTCCATGTACGCATTTTTCACAACAAGGGCTAAGTTTTAGCCATCTCGACACGCCCTTCTCATTATTCACACATGGAGAGTGTAAGTTCGTGCTCGCCAACATCTGTTGGGATACGCTATAGATAGAACTATTAATTCCTTCTCGTTGACGAGAAGGAATTACCCTTTAGAGCTTATTATCATGACCAAATCTAAAAAAGCACCGACCGTTTATGATGTTGCTAAACTTGCCAGTGTGTCTGCCAGCTCCGTTTCTCGCTATTTAAATCGCACCACTTATGTATCAGACGAGAAAAGTCAGAATATTGAGCAGGCGATAAAGGCGCTGGGGTATAAACCCAATTACTCTATTCAGCGACAAGAAAATAAACGTTCGATGACCATCGGTGTTTTAGTGCAGCATGCAGAAAGCCCCCATACCAGCCGTATTTTGAACGATATGGAAAAAGTGTTGATGGCGAAGGGTTACTCAATGTTGATAGCAACGGGACAGTGGCAAAAAAAATTAGAAGTTCATGCAATTGAATACCTCACTCGAAGCCATGTTGATGGCATGATCATTGTCACTGGCAGTTTGAAAAGTGAGCAAATACTAAAATATTCAGAATCCATTCCTATTATTGCGGTTGGGCACCATATTGTTGGTAATAACGTTCGCTGTATCAATGTCGACAATGTGCTCGGTGGCTATATAGCAACGTTGCACTTATTGCAGCAAGGGCACGTCAATATTGCGCATATTAAGGGGCTATCGAATCAACCTGACTCGACCGCTCGCTTCGACGGGTATAAAAAAGCACTGCGAGAAGCGGGTATTAAACCGATGCCCAAGCTGGTTAAGCAAGGTGATTTTAGTTCAGAAACTGGCTATGAAAAAACCGCTGAATTACTGCAATCGAAAATACATTTTTCCGCCATTTTTGCCGCCAACGATCAAACGGCTTATGGAGCCATTAAAGCCTTAACTGATCACGGTTTGAGAGTGCCTGAAGATGTTTCGGTGATAGGATTTGACGATTTACCGGTATCGCAATACTTTACCCCAGCACTAACGACGTTACGTCAACCTATTGAGGAAATCGGCGCTGTGTGCGCGCATTCCATACTTAACTTACTCAGTGGGGAAAAGCATGATGCGCGGCTGCCGCCGATTGATTTAATTGTTCGAGAATCAACAAAGTCTATCTATCGATAATGAAAAATTTTTATCGGTAAAATACTCCGCAATGGGACTGGTTGCGGTGTAGGTTGCGTTCACTATCGTCGATGTTATTGTGGTTAACCATATTTATGTCAAAAGAATAAGGAAATAAGATGGCCCAAGAATTACGTCAACAGTGTCACACTTTCATTGCTGGCAACCGAGAGCCCAGCCCAGCAGAGCTGTTTGCAAATATGTCGACTTGGTGCTTGGAAAATGACATTGAGCATGATGTGTATGGTGAAGGCCTATTGATTCAGCAGTTCGAGCAACAACTTGCCCAATTATTGGGTTTTGAAGCGGGGCTGTTTGTTATCTCCGGTACTATGACTCAGCCCACTGTGTTGCAGTTAGTGTGCGACCAGAAAAATAATTCTCTTGTTGCTATGCATGAGTCTAGTCATATCTTTCGTCATGAAAGACAGGGTTACCAACTGCAAAATCGTTTTAATATTTTGACGATTGGCGACATGTTTCGTCCATGGACCTTAAAAGATCTTAAACAGTGGCCAGATGATATTGCCGCTGTGCTATACGAGTTGCCAATGCGTGAAATTGGTGGACAATTACCGACTTGGCAGCAATTACAGGAAATCAAAGAGTACTGCCACGAGCAGAAAATACATTTGCATATGGATGGCGCGCGTTTGTGGGAAGCTTCTGCTTATTACCAAAAGTCTTACCAAGAAATAGCGCAAGGCTTTGATTCTGTCTATGTCTCTTTATATAAAGGGATCAATGGGTTAGGTGGCTCTATGCTGCTAGGAAATAAACCATTGCTTGATTGCGCCAGTATGTGGATGAGACGGCAAGGTGGTAATGTTTATCATCGCACCCCGTATATTGTTTCTGCGGCAATGCAGTTTGAACGGCGAATAGCAGCTATGCCGCAGTTGTTTGAGCGAACCCAACAAGTTTATCAAATCTTAAGTCGCTACCCTCAATTTGTGCTTAATCCCACGCAACCGCAAGCCAATATGTTCCATCTTTATCTGCCGGTTAGTTATGAAAACGCAGTCGCGATGCGTGATAAACTGGCGAGCGAACAAGGTGTATGGATTGGCAACCCACAAATCACCGCGTTGCCACAGCAAAGTATGATTGAATGGTATGTTGGTGACCATCTGCTGAATATGTCAGATGAAAAATTGACCGAGATTTTAGATTGGCTGAGCAATCATATGGGGTAGAATAGCACCAATTTGGTTTTCAGTAATAAGACGCTGTATGAACAAGCTGCTAGCGGTGATGGTGACATTGGTATTTACGAGTGCCGCTTATATTGGGTACTCAGCATATCGTGATCTCCATTATTTGAATATGGATATTGATTGGAGTTGGTATCACTTTAGCCCCGCAGGTTTTGGTGCACAAATTGCTCGTACGCATGACACCAACCAATTGCTTTTACGTCGAGTAGATATCAGCCAAAAAGTTGCTGTGTTTGCTCATACGACGATCGATAACAAATTTGAAGTCGTGGTTATTCGCGAGCAAGAATGCCAGCCAAATGCATCACAACCCGCCCACTTAACCGAGAAAAATGGGCCGACTCACTCTATCGCATTTGTGTGCAGTGGCGATGGCAAAACGCAACTGTATAGGCAGGTATGGAAAAAACCGCCGACATTCACCTTAACGGTTGATAACTTTGAGCTGCATGCTGATATCGCCAGTTGGGATACGGCAATGTTAATAAAAGACCAATTTATGCAACTTAACCCCCACTATTTCGATAAACAAAACAATGGGGTTCGTCACGAATGGGCGAGAGATTAATCGCGTTGAAATTTCAAACGGTTCTTCACATCTCTGCTCTTAATGATACGTTCGCTATGGTCAATATCGAGATTGGCTTTGGCTAATCGGTCATAAAGCAATACGTTAACGCTTGCGGCTAAATTCATGCAACCGATCGTCGGCACATAAACCACATCACTGGCTTTGTTGACGATGGCTTGCGGAATAGAACCGTCTTCTGGGCCGAAGACATAAATCGCTTTGTCAGGATGAATGAATTCAGGTAAGGGCGTTGCTCCTTCGGCCAGCTCGACACACACGATTTTCATGTCACTGGGTAAATCTAGCGTGATGTCTTCCATTGCCGTGAGTGGTAATCTGTTTTTGACATTTTTAGTATCGGTTTGAAACTTCACCGCGCGATCATAGCGTTCACCGCTATAACGTACCGCGCAAGCTTGGTAACACCCTGCTGCTCGCATTACTCCACCCACATTGGTCGGGCTTTTCGGGTTACATAAACCAATGATCACAGACATATCACTCACCACAAACTGATCCCTTAAATATTTTGGATGGGCAGTATACCGAGAAAATGAGAATTGATAAGGGAGAAACTCGTTTTGTTGATTAAAGATGATGAACACAGAAGGTTAGCCATATCGATATCAGGTGAGCTGCCCTACCTCTTCTCTGATTCATTGCTCACTCCGATCGTATTTTAAAACTAATCAGTCCCTCTTTATCAAATAATGGCGGTGTAGTTGTATTTGTGACATATCCGTATTTTCGACTTTTTAGGTGATATCCATCTAATTACATAAAATGTCGCATTAATTCAATGAATATTTAATATGTGGATGGTTACATTTATATTTTCAGCAAATGAAGGATGGTCGCATGAAAATAATAAACAGTACCCTGTTGGTTGGGTTAGCTCTTGCCTCTCAAGTTTCTTTCGCAGATACAGATGTTTATTTAACCAATAACTCTGATATGCCAATGTCAATCAAAGTTAACCATACAGGGACAGACAAGTTACAACTCGGTCGCGAATGGCAGCAGCACATTGAAACTCTTGCGCCGTGGGAAACGAAAATGGTGCTCAGTTTTAACCGCTGGAAAGGGGTCCGTTCTGGAAAAACCTATCAATTTGAGACCAAAGTGACTTTACCACAAGGTCAAGTCTTTTCATTACAGCAGAAGGTCAAAGGCCATTGGTATAACTCGTCAATGGAATATGGCGTGCAAGCACAAGATGTTTCGCTGCATTGGCAAGATGACCGAAATATCCATCGTTACCAAACGGAGGAACTGACTAACCAACCAGCGGAACTTGCCTTTAAATCAGCCAGGACAGCGAGATATGATGATATTTATTACACCATAACGCCGGCTAAAATTGATGAAAAACCTGATGCAGATGCCAATACATTCAAAGTGATAACTTACAACGTATGGGCATTACCCGTTGTTGCATCGCACATCTCTGACCGTTTTTCCGTTATTCCTCAATATCTCAAAGGGTACGATGCGTTAATGCTGCAAGAGGTCTTTGCCTCAGGGCGAGACGCTTTTTTGCGTGACCTTGCGAAAGAGTATCCATACCAAACAAAAATGCTCAATAAACCCGGTTTGAATATTTATGACGGTGGTGTGACCATTGTCAGCCGTTACCCGATCGTCAATCAAGGGCAGTATGCATTTCCAGATTGTTCGGGGACTGATTGCTTTGCTGATAAAGGAATCAACTACGCTGAGATCATAAAAAATGGTAAGGCTTATCACTTATTTGCCACTCATACTGCTGCTTTTGATACGGATACCGCTCGTCATTATCGTCAGCGTCAATTTAAGCAGATGCGAAGTTTTGCCCAATCTCTAGCTATTCTGCCTAGTGACACGGTTATTTATGGTGGTGACTTCAATGTCAACAAACGAAAATTTGCAGATGACTACCAAAGTATGCTGACTAATCTTGCGGTTACCGAGCCAAGCTATGCAGGGTACACTGAATCAACCTTTGATCCTCGCATTAATGATTTTGCAGGCAAGCCATCATCAGGTGATGGTAATGTGGAATATCTCGATTATGTTGTTGTTAGTAAAGAATTTGCCCAACCGAGTGAGCATAACCTCAATACAGTTTTAGTGCCAAGAACGACAGACAAACGCTTATGGCAGCACTATAACCTGTCGGATCATTTCCCAGTAAAAGCGGAGATTCGTTAAATGCGTCATGCATGGTTATTGACTTGCGTTGCCCTAGTGGGTAGCGCAAGTTACTGGTGGATAAAGCCGGAGCATTCTGTGGTTGTTCCAGTTCAAGCAGTGGTTTCTCAAGTGCAGTTAAGTGAAAGCAAAGCGTCTTTGACGAAGGCTCTATCCTCACAAAACCAAGATGAAGCATTACTGTTGTCCAAAGGTGGCAATGACGCTTCAGACCCTGTAAGTCAGCTAGAGGAAAACCTGAAAACTGCGCTGGGAAGTGTGCTGAGACAGAATATCGAGCACTTTTGGCAGCAATGTCGCCACCAGCAGAACTGCGAGTTGCAATTGGACCAACTTCGGGAAAATTTATCGCCAGAACGGCTTGAGTTAGTGGCAACCTATTGGCAAAAGCAAACGCAACGTGATGCTCTTTTTGGCGAGGATTTTATGAGCCAAAATAAAGAGTTAGGTGAAAAAATTGCTAATGTGAAAGCGATTGATCAACAAGTGTGGGGACAACAAGCTGACATCCTGTTTGCCGATCAATACGCCTATTACGACTTAGCTCAACTGCAAGATGAAAGCGTGGGGTATTCTTCTGTTGAAGAAGCATCACAGCATATCACTCAGCGACTGACGCAGTATGAAAATCAGTGGGATAGTTTCTCACTTTCCACTAACAATGCTCGTTATGAACAAGCACTGCGCCTGATCCCTGAGCATTTTTCGTTAGAGCAACGTGGGGAGCTGCAACAGCGCCTTGCCGAGTTTTATTTAAATGACCAAGAAAGAGGTGAAATCGTACAACGTCAAGTTGAAGAAAAGGTGCAGGCGCAGCAGATAGAAAGCTACCAGCAAGCTTTGGCGCAGTTTAATGACACATTGTCAGAACAAAGGAAAACGCAATTTGCCTCTCTTACAGCAGAGCAATGGTCGCAGCATGTCGCTCAGAAGCGCTATGAATTCAGACAAAGCTTTTTTGCTAATCGCTAAATATTGCCAATAGCGAAACGGTGATCAATAAGGTTAGCAACAAGTACTGGCAGTTAAGTATTTTAGCGGAGTGCGTCCGGTTTGTTTTTTGAAAAAGGCAATAAACGCGCTATCGCTAGAAAACTCCAGTTGGTGGGCGACATCATTAACTTGAAGGCCTTGAGCAAGTAGCTCAATGGCTTTCAAGAGTCGCCATTGCTGACGCCAGTCTTGATATGGCATGCCGGTATCTTTAAGGAAAATTCGTGTAATGGTTTTACTGCTGGCACCGATATGTTGGCTGAGTTCATTCAAACTTGGCGCAACGCTCTCACCTTTAGCAAAAATATTTAGCCAGCGGCTTAACCTGCTGTCAAGTGGCGTTGGCAGCGATAAGTGCTCTTCTTGTGCCGCTACTAACTCTTCAAAAAATAGAGCACATGTGTTTTTCATTTCACCGCTCGGTTTATCCCATGGCCACATTGACATGCGCTCAATCAGTGCTTGCAACAATGGTGTGACGGCAATGATTTTTACTCTGTCGCTCAGTCGTGGAGTTTTTAATTCATCAAAATAGAGTGACCGATACTCGACCACATTATTCATTTTTGCACAATGCATCACACCTGAAGGGATCCACGCGGCGCGTGTGGGAGGCAACACACAAAGCTGTCCATCCAGTACAATGTTCATACACCCTATTGGTGCATAAAGTAATTGCGCCTTTTGGTGTTTATGCATACCGGAATCGTGTTTACCTATGTGTGCTGCAATACCAACCACATCGGCCGCTAAGGCGTCGGCATCGAAATGAGTCGATTCATTAATCAGTGCCATGTCTGAATCCTACTGTTTTTTGTCTTAGTTATGTTATTGGGACTATAACAAAGCTGCGTAAACTCTGCCCAACTTTGATTAAAACGAGAAAAACAAAAATGAAAACGTCGCCTTCCATTGGCCTGATGGTCATTCTAATGATGTTCCCGCAGATTGTTGAAACAATCTATAGCCCTGCGCTTCCTGATATTGCTCGTGGCTTTAGTGTGCCGATTGCAGTCGCCAGCCAAACCTTATCCGTCTACTTTACTGCTTTTGCGCTAGGGGTAGTGACTTGGGGAATCGTATCGGATCATCTTGGCCGTCGAACAACGATGATGTTAGGTATTGCGATTTATGCTCTGGCAGCTTTTGGCGCGATGCAAACGCAACAGTTTGAGTACCTAATGGTACTGCGCGCCATCAGTGCTTTTGGCATCGCAGTTGGTTCAGTAGTGACACAAACTATGCTGCGTGACTGTTTCGAAGGGGCATCACTGGCAAAAGTCTTTTCCTATATGGGTATTGGGTTATCGATTAGTCCAGTTTTGGGTATGGCTGCTGGTGGTTTATTAGCTGAGTGGGGTGGCTACCAAGCCGTTTTTATGGTGCTTAGTATGTTGGCTGTTATTTTATGGTTAACGTGTTTAGTGGCTTTAGCTGAAACTCAACCAAAGAATACTCGCAAACCCAAAGTTTTAGCATTAGTAACAGTCATGTTTTTTGATACTAAGATTTGGCGTAATGCGCTGCTGGTTGCTGGTTTTAATATCCTCTTGTTCTCATACTATCTGCAGGGGCCTTTTCTGTTTGAAAAGTTAGGCTTTGGGCCACAAATATTTGGTTACAGTGGTGCGATATTAGCATTAGGGACATTATTAGGTAGTCTACTCAATAAGAAACTACTTGATATGGATGCCTCTCAACCAATATTGCTACAAATAGCGGCAAGCATGTCATTGTGTGGGGCGATAGGTGTTTACCTGCTGGACGACAGCCTTCTGTTTTTATTGCCTATGATGTTGATCGTAATGGGGTTTGGTATTGGTATTCCTAATATACTTAGCCAAGCTTTAAAGAACTACAAAGCGCAAGTAGGTTCGGCTGGTGCGTGGTTTGGTCTGTTGTATTACCTTCTTATCGGTTTAGGCTTGGCGCTGGTAGGTGCTGCTCAGCATCTAGGAGCAACACTGGTGGTTTGCGCATTGTTTGTCGTTATTATCAGTTGGACTATGAAGCCACAGACTTAGATACATCGACCGCTTTATTCGCAACGCATGAAACGTTAAACTGACGGGTAAATAATTGACTTGGATTGATCATGGCAACTTTATCTCTACAAGAGCAAATGCTAAAAGCGGGTTTGGTAAACGCCAAAAAACTCAGTAAGGCAAAAAAGAGCTCTAAAAAATCTCGCGTACAAGCACGTGAAGTGAAAGCAGCGGTTGAAGCGAAAAAAATTGAACAGCAACAGCGCGACAAAGTGCTCAACAAACAGCAGAAAGAACAGCTATTGAGCAAAGAAATTCAAGCACAAGTAAAACAGCTGATTGAAATGAACAAGTTGGATCTTAAAAATGGTGAGATCAAATACAACTTTGTTGATGGTAAGTTGGTTAAGTCACTGTACGTTGACTCATTGGTTCGTGACCAACTAAGTAAAGGCATTCTGGCTATTGCGCGCTATGAAGAGAGCTACGCAGTTATTCCCGGAGTGGTGGCAGACAAAATCTTTATGCGAGATGAAGACAGTATCATCGAAAATAAAACCGCTGATGAATCCCTTCCTGAAGAAGACGACCCATATGCCGATTTCGTCGTTCCTGATGATTTGATGTGGTAAACCGTTGGTGTACGTGTATACCACTTCAAGTGGTTTAGGTATAAGCAAAAAACGCTACACGTACACCATTTATCTCCTGCTTAGTATAACTACAGTGCTGCGTTTTCAATAGGCTTACGAACCTTTAGTAGACTTACTAATCTTTACGTTATAGTGATCCCGACCATTATGAACTAAGTTGCTGGTGTCGAATTGAGTACTTAAATGCGTAAAGATGACGTCTGAAAAAACATTAAACTCTTCAAAATCGTTGTCATTGGCTGAGTGACTAAATAATTGGGCGAGTGCAGTTCCTGAATACCATTTTGCTGGATTATCTTTTAGTAACGTGATGATTTCATCATCACTCTTAGACTGCATGAGTGATGGTCTCATATTCATTGATACTAAGTTAGACAATGCTGATTTTAGCGCAAATTCTAGCTCAGTATTAAGAGAGCCTTTGACTAAGCCTTCTATCTCCTGAGCACTTATTTTTTGCCCAGAGGCATAATCCGTACATTTAGTTTGATCAACAAGAATGGCCCTAAAAAAACAGAGTCCATCACTAGCAACCTGAATTTCAGTCATTGATAACTCAGGTTTTTGACAGGGAGTACTAGAAGCCATTTTAGCCCGTTTGGAATCGGGATCCATACCAAGTTCTGATAGCCTCTCTCTTTTTAAATTCGGTGTGGGCAATTGTGATTGATATTTATCTTGCTTATCCAGTTCTGTATATAGTTGTTGTAATAATTGTTCAATTTCTGGATTTAATTCCTGTTTTGGTATTTTTTCTATATAAAGGTCAGGATCTAATTTTTCCTCTTCTGCTTTGGTAAGTATTTTAGTTATAATTTCGTTGGCATTGGTTTCAGATGTTTCCAGAACATTTTTTATATGCCGTATCTTTTCTGGTAAATTATTTTCACCTCCAGTTGGAGGTCTGAGATGCTCATTACTTGTAACAACTGAATTGATATTGCTTATTGAAGAAATAGTAGATGGACACATAAATATCACCCATGTTCAACATTAATCTGATCATCATCGTTTGAAATCGAAAGGTATGTCACTAGAATTTATGTGAAATATTGTTATTCCGTTTTTCATTCACTAATATTGACTTACTCAGCGCTCTTTTCATCATTGAGCATAAGCATCCGACATAAATATTTTATATCTATACTTACTCCCTCTGACTGGTTAATTTTTCTATACCCTTCCTACCTGCAACTATAAATAGTTTGGGTGTATTTTATACTGAAATAGCAAAACACTAAAAATAGTTAGCCTATCTGCAAAGCTATTTACTCATGAAAAGTCATGTGATTCTATTGAGAATTAAAGTGATAATAGTTAGATATTGGAGACTTAATTCAAGTTATTGGAGTTTTACTATGATCGCTAAAAACTTTAAGCTGATTTACATTAGGCTCTGTATTAAAAGCCTTTACTCAATAAGTCATTATTAGAAAGCCCAGAAAGGGGCTTTTTTCTGATTACTCGATAGTAAAATGGCTGTGGTGAAAATACACCGATGGGATCGCATTTCCGAGTGTGATCGAGTGACTACCATTAATGTTGAACCCTTTCCCTTTTCCCCTTGGTTATTACTGCAATGGCTCTAGTGATTATCTATGAATAAACCTCACTGGGGGCACATTTTAATTACATTAGTATTACTAAATTTTAATATTATTTACTGATATAAATGTGTTTTGTATAAAAATTTCATTCTTTAAATTTTTAATAAGTCAGGCGGTCACAAAATCAGATTTAAAATACAAATCAACACAGTTGAATATGATACTGATTTTATATCTACTGTGGTTGTTTGCAAAATAATTTGCAATATACACACAATATACAAAGGAGTACCTATACCGAATCAACTTGAAGATGCAGGCTTGAGAACCTGAAAATGATCATTAATTCGAGATGTCAAAGAGCCTGCGATCTCTGGAAGAGTCACAGAAAAAAATTGGTCTATTGCCGCCTTGAAGTC